>NZ_JAZHRU010000001.1:3562998-3866109 GCF_036924525.1 Bradyrhizobium sp. AZCC 1719
ACGCTCTTGTCCAAGTGTTACGTCAGATGCGTCTTCAGGGCGAGCCATCCCGGAGGAGGGGGCAGAACAACAGCGTCCGCTACCCGGCCCGAAGCTGAACGCCCGGCGGACAGCCCGTTGACGATCGAGGATGTGATCGCAACCGCTCAAGGAGGGATCGCGGGCTACAAGAAGCCCAAGCACGTCTTCCTGGTCGATGACCTCCCGCGAAACGGTACCGGCAAAGTCTTGAAACACGAGCTGCGTATGCGCGCGGAACGATGGCTGCGTCCTCCGTCTGAAGCGACCCCGACGCGCTGATCGAGCGCAAGACCGTCCGTGCAATATCGCCAAGGTAAGGCCGGAGAGGGTGGCCATGAATCAGGAACCTGGAGTCGCGTTGCTGGTGGGAGTCGGCGACGCAATCGGAGCCGCCGTCGCGCGCCGCTTCGCGGCCGCGAACTACAAGGTATGCATCACAGCATTACCGTGGTCCGGATTGCAGCAGCATCCTGCTTCTTGATTGGGCTTGAAAGCGGCAATAGGCGGTGCTAATAGTTAAACGGTCGTTCGGATTATTTATGGCGCCGGCGCACCCCGCTGAGGACGGCGGCGGCTTGGCCTGCGTGTGGGAGGAGCAGCGATGAACGTGATGCCGCGCGCGTCGCAGTGGAAGGAGTTGATCCGCGCCGATCGGGTGCACGGCTCGCTCTACAGCGATCCGGCGATCTTCGAGGCCGAACTGCAGAACATTTGGTACCGCACCTGGGTCTATGTCGGGCACGAGAGCGAGGTGCCGAACGCCAACGACTACGTCGTCAAGTCGATCGGCCCGCAATCTGTCATCATGACCCGCGACGAGCAGGGCAGGGTCAATCTGTTGCTCAACCGCTGTTCGCACCGCGGCAATCAGGTCTGCTCCTACGACCGTGGCAACGCGCGTTCCTTTACCTGCCCATTTCACTCCTGGACTTTTGCCAATGACGGCCGGCTGGTCGGCTATGCATTTCCCGATGGCTATGAGGGCCAGGACAAGTCGCAGCTTGCGCTCGGCCGCGTCACCCGCGTGGAATCCTATCGCGGTTTCGTGTTCGGATCCTTTGCCGCGGAAGGGCCGACATTGAAGGAACATCTCGGAGGCGCCGCGGAGACGATCGATCGCCTGGTGCGCACGTCGCCGGAGGGGGAAGTCGAGATCACGGCAGGTTTTCTCAAGCACCGCGTGAAAGCCAACTGGAAATTCATCCTTGAGAACGAGTGCGATGGTTATCATCCGGCCTTCGTGCACTCGTCGATCTTCGGCGTTGCCGACAGCGCGATCGGAAAACTCTATGGCGGCGCGTCCACCGCGCTGACGCGCGACTATGGTGGTGGCCACACCGAAATCGACCTGCGCCCCGAGTTTCGCAAGCGCGATGCGCCCATGAGCTGGTTCGGCACAACGGCCGAGCGGTTGCCGGACTATGCCGCGCGCATGAATGCGGCCTATGGCGACAAGGCAGCGCGCGAGATCATGATCGACGGCACGCCGCATGTGATGATCTTCCCAAACCTGTTCATCGCCGAAATCCAGATGTTCGTGATCCAGCCGCTCGCCGTCGACGACAGCGTGCAGCACGTCACCGCGCTGCAGTTCAAGAGCGCTCCCGACCTGAACCGCCGCCTGCGGCAGCAGACCATGGGCTCGGTCGGCCCCGCCGGTTTCCTGCTGGCCGACGATTCCGAAATGTACGAGCGCTGCCACCGCGGCGTACTGGCGCGCAACCCGGAATGGATCTACCTCGGCCGCGGCGAGAAGCGCGAGCGCACCGACGAGCACGGCTACAAGGTCGGCCATGTCACCGACGAGATTCCCTCGCGCGGAATCTGGCGTCACTATCGCGAATTGATGGAGGCGCGCTGATGCTGTCGCGCGAGAGCGACGCCACGCTGTTGAATGCCGTCACCGCCTTCATCTACAGGGAGGCGCGCTTTCAGGACGAGCATCAATATGAGGCCTGGGAAGCGCTGTGGACCGACGACGGGGTCTACTGGGTGCCGGCCAACGGCGTTGACATCGATCCGGAAAAGGAGATGTCGATCATCTACGACAATCGCTCGCGCATCGCCTTGCGCGTCAGGCAGTTGATGACGGGCAAGCATCATACCCAATCGCCGCAATCGCGGCTGCGGCGGCTCGTCTCCAACATCGAACTTCTGGACCGGCAGCCGGGCGGCGACATATCGGTCGCCAGCAACAGCATGATCTTCGAGTCAAGCCTGCGTGACGACACAGTGTGGGCCGCACGTAACGAGTATCGTCTGCGCCATGTCGATGGCGAGCTGCGGATGGCCTACAAGAAGGTGGTGCTGGTCAACAACGAGAAAGCGCTGTTCACGCTTTCCTTCCTGATCTGATCTCGGGAGAAGACGGCGATGACCGACAAGGCTCCGGTTCTGCTCGATATCAGCGATGGCATCGCGAGGTTGCGGCTTAACCGGCCGGATGTGGCGAACGGCATGAGCGCCGAATTGTTGAGCGCGCTGTGCGACGCCATCATGACCTGCCATGGCCACCCGGATCTGCGCGTGGTGCTGTTGTCGGGTGAGGGCGCCAATTTCTGCGCGGGCGGAGACGTTCGCGCCTTTGCGTCCAAAGGCGAGAAGCTGCCGGATTATATTCGTCAGGCGACGGCCTATCTGCAGAACGCGGTGACGGGCCTGCTGCGGCTGGAGGCGCCGGTGATTGCTTCCGTGCAGGGGTTTGCGGCGGGCGGCGGCGGTTTTGGGCTGGTCTGCGCCTCCGATATCGTGATCGCCGCGGAGTCGGCAAAATTTCTTGCCGGCGCGACGCGCGTGGCCATGGCGCCGGATGCCGGCGTGTCGGTGACGCTGTCGCGGCTGGTCGGCCTGCGCCGGGCAATGTCGATCCTCTTGATCAATCCCGTGATCTCGGCGGCGGAAGCCCTGGAAATGGGAATCGTCACGAAGGTCGTGCCCGATGGCGAGCTTGCCGTTGCTTCGCTGACGTTGGCCAAAGAACTGGCAGCCGGCGCGCCAAAGGCGCTGGCTGCGACCAAGCGTCTGGTCTGGGCCGGGACCGGCACAAGCGTCGAACAATGCCTTTCGGAGGAAGCGCGCACGGTCGCCGAGCTTTCGGGCATGGCCGATGCCCGCGAAGGCCTTGCCGCCGTGATCGAGCGGCGCAAGCCAAAATTTACCGGACGCTAGCAAATGTCCGCCAAGAGCACACTGGCTTTCGGACGGCTGGATGGCCGCCGCGCCTTCGTGTCCGGCGGCGCGAACGGCATCGGCGCGGCGATCGTGCGGAGCTTTGCGGAAGCCGGCGCCAGGGTCGCGATCGGCGATCTAGATTCGGCTAGCGCCACCGCGCTGGCCGGGCAGGTGGGGGCCGTCGCGGCGAAGCTCGACGTCAGCGATGCCGCCGCGGTGGGTGCGATGATGTCGCAACACGGCCCGTTCGATATCATCGTCAACAATGCCGGCGTCGACCAGCATGCCTTCTTCACCGACACCACGCCGCAGGACTGGGCAAGGCTGATCGGTATCAATCTCGTCTCGGCCTTTGCGTGCACGCATGCCGCCTTGCCGGCGATGCAGGCAGCTGGTTTCGGCCGCATCATCAATATCACTTCGGAGGCCGCCCGGCTGGGCTCGAGAGGTGGCGCGGTCTATTCCGCGGCGAAGGGGGGCGTCATCGCGTTCACCAAAAGCATCGCGCGGGAGAATGCGCGCTTTTGTATCACCGCGAATGCGATCGCGCCGGGGCCGATCCGCACGCCGATGCTGGAGCAGGCGGTGGCCAAAGGCGGCGACAAATTGCTTCACGCGATGACGGAAGCGACGCTGCTGCACCGGCTCGGCGAGCCCGAGGAGGTTGCCGCGGCGGCACTTTTCCTCGCCTCCGATCAGGCCGCCTACATCACCGGCGAGACGGTCGGCGTTTCCGGCGGCATGGGACTAAGTGCATGATCCGCGCCGGCGAACAGATCGTGATAAATCCGCTCGACCAGGCGATCGCGCGCATCCGCGCGGTCTATCGGAGCTGGAACCGCGATACGCCAGTCGCGCAGATGCGCCGGGATTGGGACGCTGCCTTCGCTGGCAATGTGACCGGCGTACATTGCGAGGCTCTCTCCATCGGCGGCATTTCCGGTGAATGGATTGTTCCGGCGCATGCGCCGTCAGCCAAGGCGGTGCTGTATTTCCACGGCGGCGGTTTTCGCATCGGATCGGTGGCGTCGCATCGCGGCCTGATTGCGCAAATCGCCGAGGCGAGCGGCTGTCGCGTACTGGCGATCGACTATCGGCTCGCGCCCGAGCATCGGTTTCCGGCCGCGTTGGACGACGCCCTGAGTGCCTGGCGCTGGTTGCTCGACCATGGCCTGAAGCCGGCCGATATCGCCCTTGCCGGCGATTCTGCCGGCGGCAATCTCGCGCTCGCCCTTATGTGCAGCCTCCGCGACCGTGGTTTGCCGCTGCCGGCTGCATCCGCACTGATGTCGCCATGGACCGATCTCACCGCAACCGGCGCCAGTTACGAAAATCGCGCCGAGGTCGATCCGATCCATCAGCGGGCGATGATCCTGGCGCTCGCGAAGAACTATCTGGGCCAGCAGGGCGATCCGCGCGATCCGCTGGCCTCGCCTCTGCACGCCGATCTCTCCGGACTGCCGTCGCTCCTCATTCAGGTCGGCGACCGCGAAACGGTGCGCGATGATTCGACGATGCTGGCGGACAAAGCGAGGGCTGCCGGCGTCGATGTCGGGCTTGAAGTCTGGGACGGCATGATCCACGTCTTCCAGATGTTTTCCGAGATTCCGCAAGGGCAGCAGGCGATCGGATCACTCGCAAGGTTTTTGCGTCAGCATCTTCACATCTCGGCCGAGAGGACAGCACAATGAACGTCATGGCCGCCGATCCCCGCCATTCGAACGAAGCCGAATTTCATTTCTCGGAGCAGCCCGGTCTTTCGGAAGAACTTCGGATGCTTCGCGAGCAAGTACGCCGCTTTGTCGAGAAGGAGGTGATACCTCATGGCGAGCAATGGGAGCGTGACGGCAAGATCCCGCGCGAAATTTTTCGCCGCATGGGCGCGCTCGGCTTCCTCGGCATGCGCCACGCCGCCGAATATGGCGGCACCGATATGGGCCCGCTGGCCTCGATGGTATTTGCCGAAGAGCTCGGCCGTTCCAGTTTCGGCGGCTTCACCTCGTCGACCCTGGTCCATACCGACATGTCGGCCGTTCACATCACGCTGCGCGGTACGGCGGAGCAGAAACAAAAATACCTGCCGGCGATCATTCGCGGCGAAGCTGTCTGTTCGATCGCCGTGACCGAGCCCGACGCGGGGTCCGACGTGGCGGGCCTGAAGACGCGCGCGCGCCGAGATGGCGATACCTGGATAATCAACGGCTCAAAAATGTTCATCACCAATGCCGTCTATGGCGATATCATGATCGTCGCCGCGCGCACCGATCCGAACGCCAAGGGCAGCCGCGGCATTTCGCTGTTCATCGTCGAGCGCAGCACGCCGGGCATCGCGGTGGCGAAGCTCGACAAGCATGGCTGGCTTTGCTCCGACACCGCCGAAATCGCGTTCCACGACGTGCGGATCCCTGCCGGAAATCTGGTCGGCGAAGAGGACCGCGGCTTCTACGGCATAATGGAGACGTTCCAGAACGAGCGCATCTGCATCGGCGGCATTTGCGCTGGCGAATGCGCCAAGGCCATCGAGCTGACGACGAATTATGTGAAGACCCGCCAGGCTTTTGGCGGTCCGTTGTGGAACCAGCAGGGCGTGCGCCTGAAGCTGGCAACGCTGGCGACCAAGGCGGCCGCGGCAAGGGCACTGGCGTATCACGCCGCCGAACTGGCCGAGGCGGGAAAGCCCTGCGAGCGCGAAGTCTCGATGGTGAAGGCGTTGTCGCCCGAGGTGCTGCACGAGGTCGTGCATGGCTGTCTGCAACTGCACGGCGGCACCGGCTTCATGCGGGGAACGCCGATCGAGCGCATGGTGCGCGACGCCCGCGTGCTGACCATCGGCGGCGGCGCCACCGAGGTGATGCTCGAAGAAGTCGCCAAGCGGATGTAGGCGCGGACTTAACCACTTCTATGGGGCGACCGCTTTTCCCTGACCGACCGCTCGCGGTGTGACGCCGGGCTTGAGTCGCCAGTTCGGACCGAAATCCTGCAAGGAATGAAAGAACAGCGGCTCCGTCGTCTCGATCTGCTGCAGTCTGGTTCCATACTCATCGAGATAGCGCCGCCGCACGGTCTCAGCGACGAAATTGACCGACCACGACACGAACGGCGGCAACACCTTGCAGCCCGCGTAGGCCAGTGCACCGCTCTGAATCGGCCACAGGATGACATCGAGCGCGCCGACCAACCCGTCTGCGGCGCACATATCGGGATAGGCTGCGGTGCTGGTCACGACCATGGCGCGCCGGCCTTTGAGTCCGCCGGTGTCATAGCGGCGGCCGCCGCCATAAACCGCGCCATTGACGAAGACGCGGTCGATCCAGCCTTTCATGATGGCTGGAACCGAGAACCACCAGAGCGGAAACTGCAGGATCAGCATGTCGCACCAAAGCAGCTTCTCGATCTCGCCTGCGATGTCATCGCTCAGGCTGCTCTTCTGGTAATTATGCTTCTGTTCACGGTCGTATTGCAGCACAGAGAGAAACCGCCGCTCGCGGAAGTCGTCGGCGGTGGCCACCGGATTGAAGCGCATGGTGTAGAGGTCGGAGATCCTGACCTCATGCCCGCACGCGGTCAGCACATCGACCGATCGCGCGAGAAGGGCACCATTGAATGACTGCGCTTCGTGATGGGCGTAGACGATCAGGACCTTCATGGCCGCCTCAGTTCACCGACTTGAAGCTGAGCGTCGAAAAATCCGCCTGCATGATCTGTAGCTTCTGGTTCGAGAAGCGCACGCCGGGGCCGAAGCTGATCGGCGCCATCACGCCGGTCTCGACGTTCTTGGTCTTCTCGAGCTCCGAAACGGTGCAGGCCCAGGTCGGCTGCTTGCCGCAGCGCTCGATCGCCGCGATCAGCACCTTTGCGGCGGCATAGCCGGTCATGGTGTAGCGGTTGATGCCCTTGAACTCGTTCTCCGACACCAGCGGCTTTGCCTTTTCCAGAAAGGCCTTGCCGGCCGCACTCGCGAACGGCTCAACATAATCCACCGCATAGATGCCGTCGCCTGCCGGACCCATCAGCTTGAGCACCGGCTCGACGCGGCCCGGCCAGAAGATTCCGGTCACGGGTTTCACGTTGAGCTTTTCCAGCTCCTTCATCATGGCGATGTTCTCGGCGATGATGCCGCCGGCCAGGAAGACGTCCGCGCCGGAGCCTTTCAGTTGCAGCATGTCGGACGAAAAGTCCTGCTGGCCCTTCTTGTAGTTGCCGCTGTAGACGACGTTGAGCTTCTTGGCCTTGACCACGGTGTCAAAACCGTCGCGCACGGTGATGCCGTAATCGTCGTCCTGCGTGATCAGGCCCCACTTCTTGCCGGGGTTCTTGTCCGCGAGATAGTTCACGAGATGGATGATGCCTTCCTCATAGGACTGGCCGACTACGAACACGTTCTTGCGCGGCGGCTCCCACAGGAATTTGACCGGAGCGACGTCGATCACGGTTGGAATCCCGGACTTTTCCAGCACCGGCATCACGGCAATGGATTGTCCGGAGCCGGAAATGCCGAGCAGGGCAAAGGCCTTGTCGACGTCGATGACCTTCTTCACGCCCTGGATGGTGCGGGCGGTGACGTAGCCGTCGTCCTCCAGGACGTATTTGATCTTGCGGCCGTTGATGCCGCCGGCATTGTTGGCCTCCGCGATCGCGATCTTGTGGCCGATCGAGGCGGCGACGCCGAGCAGCGCCGGCGGTCCGGTCAGGGGTTCGACGTCGCCGATCACAATCTCGGTGTCCGTTATTCCCTGTTCGGCGGCGAGCGCCACGCTGCTGGACAATGCCCCGGCGAGCAACAGCGACGCGGTCGCCAGATATGCCTTCATTGTTTCCTCCCTGGTTTGTTGATTTTCCGGTCAGTAACGCAGCGGCCAGTGCACCCATGTCCGCCTGATGTCGTGCCACGCGCCGACCAGGCCGCGCGGCTGGAAGCGCAGGAACAGGATGATGACGAGGCCGTAGAGCATGCTCTTCAGCTCCTGCGCGCCGGTCGAGAACATCGCGTCCATCTGCGTGCTGAACAGGCTGAAGACGATCCGCGTGGCCTCCGGCAGCAGCACGATCAGGATGGTCCCGAGCACGGCGCCGAGCGCGGAGCCGAGGCCGCCGACGATCAGGATCGCCAGCGCCTCGATGCTGAGCAGGAACGGAAAGCCTTCGACGCTGACGAAAGAGAGGTAGATGCCGTACAGCGCGCCAGCGATGCCGGTGATGAAGGCGGAGGTGACGAAAGCAAGCAGCTTGTAGGCATGCAAGTTGATGCCCATGACGCGGGCGGCGGTGTCGTTATCGCGGATCGCAACAAAAGCGCGCCCGACCCGGCTGCGGCGAATATTGAGCGTCGCGAACAGGGTTACAATGGCAAAGCCGAGACAGAGATGGGTGAAGGCGGCATCGCCATCAAAACTGATGCCGAGTAGCTCCGGGCGCTGTACTGCGATGCCGCGCGCGCCGTTTGTGAGCCAGCGCACTTCCAGGATTGCCGTATTGATGATGAAGGAGAACGCCAGCGTGGTGATAGCGAGATAGAGTCCTTTCAGGCGCAGTGACGGCGCGCCGACGATGAGGCTTGCGATCGCCGGAACGAGACCCGCACCGATAAAGCCGACCAATGGCGGCATCTGGTATTTTGAGACGAGAATGGCGTAGGCGTAGGCGCCGGTGACCAGAAAGCCGACATGGCCGAGCGAAATCAGTCCGGTATAGCCGGTAAGAATGTTCAGCCCGAGCGCGCCGACGACGGTGATCAGGATGATCGTGACAAAGGAGAGAGCGTAGGAATTCAGTGCGTAGGGCGCGACGATGAGGGCCACGACCAGCACCGCCGACCACATCCAGACCGGAGGTGAGTCGACCAGCGCGACGAGTTCGCCGTAGGTTTGTTTGTAGTCGCCGGTGCGCATCGGCTAGACCCTTTCGATATCGCGTTCGCCGAAGATGCCGAACGGGCGGATCATCAGCACCACGATGATCATGACGAAGCCCGCGACTTCCTTCATGCCGGAGCCGAGATAGCCGCCGGCGAGATTTTCCGTGATGCCGATCAAGAGGCCGCCGATGCCGGATCCGAGCACGGCATCGAGCCCGCCAAGGATGGTGGCGGGAAATGCCTTCAGGCCGAGCTGGAACATTGCAGGTGAAAGATCGTAGGAGATGGCGAAGAACACGCCGGCGATCCCTGCGATCACCGACGACGCGGCCCACGCCGCCGCATGCACCCGCGGCGCGCTGATGCCCATCAACAGCGCGGTCCGGTCGTCGGCCGCCACCGCGCGCATGGCGACGCCGAACTTGCTGTAGCGGAAGAACGCCCAGATGGCGACCAGCAGCAGGAGCAATGTCGTGATGACGGCGATCTGGCCGGTGCGGATGCCGATGGCGCCGAGGCGGACGATGTCCCGGCCGAAGCCGACATCGAGGCCGTGCGGATAGGCGTCCCAGATGAAATTGATCGAGGAGCGTAGGATCACCGCGAGCCCGATCGTGACCATCACGGTGGCGAACAGCGGTTCGCCCAACATCGGGCGCATCACCACGCGCTCGATGACGAGACCAAGCACGATCGCGGCGATGATCGCGCCGATGGAAACCAGGAACAAATTGCCGCCGGCCGTGGTTGAGATGGTCCAGGCGATATACGCGATGATCATGGTCATCTCGCCCTGCGCGAAATTGACCAGGCCAGTGGATTTGTAGATCACCGCAAATCCCATCGCGATCAGGCCGTAGATGGCACCGATGGCAAGGCCGGAGATCAGGAGCTGCGTAAGGTACTGCATCAGGCCTCCGCCGGATAAATGATGGCAAGCTCGCGCGCAAACTTCTTCTCGATCATGGCGCGGCGAACCTTCTGGGTCGCCGTGAGCTCGCCGTCGTCGTGGTCGAGCTCCTTTTCCAGGATGGCGAAGCGGCGGATGTTTTCGACCCGCGCGAAGCGCTTGTTGGTCTCGTTGACGATGCGCTCGACCAACTCATGCACCGCGGGGAGTTGCGACAGCGATTTGTAGTTGGTGTAGGGCAGGGCCCTGTCGCGCGCCCAGCGCCCGACATTGTCGTAGTCGACCTGGACGATGGCGCCGAGATACTTCTTTGCCTCGCCGACCACGATGGCTTCCTTGATGAACTCGCTGTCTTTCAGCGCGTTCTCAATCTCAGAAGGCGCGATGTTCTTGCCGCCGGCGGTAATGATGATCGCCTTCTTGCGGTCGACCACGGCTATCTCGCCATTGTCGAGGACATCGATGATGTCGCCGGTACGCAGCCAGCCGCCGGGTTCGAGAGAGGCGGTCGATGCGTTCTCGTCGAGGAAATAACCTTTGAAGACGCCGGGATTCTTCAGGAGGATCTCGCCGTCGCTGTCCTGCTTCCATTCCGTGTGTGGTAACGGCAGGCCGCAGCCGCCGAGCCGGTGGTGGCTGTCGGTCTGGATGAAGGCGACGCCGCCGGATTCGGTCAGGCCATAGCCCTGCGACACCGGGCGCCCGATGATGTCGAAGAACCGCAGCGTCTCCGGCGAGATCGAAGCGCCGGCGCACAGCCGGTGGCGGCTGCGGGCAAACCCGAGATGGCGCTGGATGTTGCGGAACATCAGGAGGTACAGCGCTGCATAGGTCAAACGGTGCAGCCAGTTTTCCGATCCGTCCTGCCGGCGGTCCGACAGCTTGCGGCCCCAGGCCAGACAGGCATTGGTAAAACGCTGACGCAGCTTGCCGCTTTCGCCGAGCCGGAACAGAAAGCCCTGCTGCAGCTTTTCGTAGATCCGCGGCACGCCGACGAAGAAGGTCGGCGCGATCTCGCGGATATTGAGCGCCACCGTGTCGATCGATTCGGCAAAGCTGACGGTGCCGCCAAGGACAAGCTGCGTCACCGCCCCGTAGCAGCGCTCGGCGACGTGGCAGAGCGGCAGATAGCTCACCGCCTCAAACGGCTTGTCCGCGATGCCGACCGTCTCGGCATAGACATAGGCGGCGTAGATCAGGTTGTGGTGGGTGAGCATCGCGCCCTTGGGCGGACCTGTCGTGCCCGAGGTGTAGACGAGAATGCAGACGTCGTCGGGCGCGCCTTGCGTGATCAAGCGGTCCAGCGTCGCGTCGGCATCAGGATTGTCGCGTGCAAAGGTCCTGCCGCGCTCGCAGAGCTGTTCGAATGACATCAACTGCGATTGTCGGTAGTTGCGCAAGCCCTTGGTGTCGATGCAGACAATGGCCTCGAGCGCGGGCAAGCCGTCCTGGTTGGCCAGTGCGTCGAGCACCTTGTCGGTCTGCTCCTGATCGCCCGTGATGATGACGCGCGAGCCGGAATGGCGGACGATGTATTGCAGCTCGACCCAGGGATTGGTCGGGTAGATGCCAACCGCAACAGCGCCGATCATCTGGGTGCCGAGATCGGCATAGAACCATTCAGGCGTATTCTCGCCGGCGATCGCCACGCGGTCGCCGGGCTTGATGCCGAGCGACATCAGCCCGAGTGCGACCGCACGCGCGGTCTCGTAATAGTGATTCCACGAATAGGGATTCCAGATGCCGTATTCCTTCTCGCGCAACGCAAGCCTGTCGCGATGCAGGGCGGCGCGCTGACGCAACAGCTGCGGAATGGTGATGGCGGCATCCCTTAGCGCAACCCGCAGCTGGCTGGAGCCGGATGATTGCGCGGCCGCTTTTGCGGTTGCTTGCATCGGCGGGTGTACCGTTCGCATCGTGTCCAGCGTCGACATCAGGCGTTCACCCTGGTCTGCGCCGCGGGGCGGTGGCCGCCGAGATAGGCTTCCGCGACAGTCGGGTTCTGCCTCACTTCGGCGGGCGTTCCTTCGGCGATCTTGCGGCCGAAATTGAGGACGTGAACGCGGTCGGAGATGTCCATCACGATCCGCATCTCGTGCTCGATCATCAGCACGGTGATTCCGAGCTCGTCGCGGATATCGAGCACGAAGCGCGCGATATCCTCGGTCTCCTCCTGGTTCATGCCGGAAACCATTTCGTCGAGCAGCAGCAGTTTTGGCTCGCAAGCCAGCGCACGCGCCAGTTCGACGCGCTTCTGCTGACCGTAGGACAGTGTTCCCACCACGGCGTCACGGATGTGCTCGATCTCGAGGAATTCGATGATGTGCTCGATGCGCTGCCGCGCCTCGATTTCCTCCCGCCGGGTGCGGCCGAAATACAGCACGGCGTGGAGCACGTTGGAGCGCAGATGGGTATGGCTGCCGGTCAGGATGTTCTCGACCACGGTGCCGTGCTTGAACAACGCGAGATTCTGAAACGTGCGCCCGATGCCGATCGCGGCGAAGCGCCAGGGCGAGATGGTCGAAAGGTCGCTGCCGTCGAATACGATGCGGCCGCCGCTCGGCCGCAGCACGCCGGATATCATGTTGAACAGCGTAGTCTTGCCGGCACCGTTAGGGCCGATCACGCTGCAGATTTCGCCGGCAGCGACATCTAGGCTGACATCGGCGACGGCCTGCAGCCCGCCAAAGCGCTTGCTGAGAATTTCGGCCCTGAGCAGCGCCGTCACGACAGCCACCTCTTGCGCCGCTTGTAGTGCTTGACATCACGCAGGCTCTTGCGGCCGGAGGAGGAAACGCCGAGATAGAATTCGCGGACGTCCTCGTTGGCGGAAAGCTTTTGCGCCGTGCCATCAAGCACGACGCGCCCGGTTTCCAGGATGTAGGCGTAGTCTGCGATGTCGAGCGCCCGCTGCGCGTTCTGCTCGACCAGCAGCACCGTCATCTTCATCTCACTGCGCAGGCGGACGATCACCTCATAGATGCGGTCGATGATGAGCGGCGCGAGTCCCAGTGACGGCTCGTCGAGCGCCAGCAGCACCGGATCGGTCATCAGGGCGCGGCCGATCGCCAGCATCTGCTGCTCGCCGCCAGACATGTAGCCCGCGATCTGCTCGCGGCGTTCGAACAGCCGGGGAAACAGCGCAAAAACCTTGTCGCGCCGCTCGCGCGCCTCGGCCTTGCTCCTTGTATAGCCGCCCATCTGCAGGTTTTCCTCGATGGTCAGCGCCGGGAAGACGCGGCGGCCCTCGGGCACCTGCACGATGCCGCGCCGCACCAGCTCGTCGGGGGCGAGGCGGTGCACCTCGTCGTTGCGGAAGCGGACCGCGCCGTTCTCGATCGCGCCTTCCTCGGTGTGGAGAATGCCCGACATTGCTTTGAGCAGTGTCGATTTGCCGGCGCCATTGGAGCCGAGCAGGGCGACAATGCCGCCCTCGGGGACGGCAATCGACACATCGCGGATCGCCTCGATCGCGTCGTCATAGACGATGCGGATGTTGCGGAATTCGAGCAGCGCGGGCCTCTCGGGTGCCGTTTCTTCTCCCATCGCGCGGGTCTGGGTTGCCAGGGTCATCGCAGCGCTCTCAGCCGGCCAGCGGCACGCGCGGCCGCCGGGCGAGGATCGCATCGGTGACCAGCTTGGCCGTTTCCGCGCACGCCTGCGTACCGCCATTGCCATATTGCTTGACGGCATCGCCGACGCACCACAGGCCATCGATCCCGGTCTCGCGTGGAAGATCGTAACCGGCGCAGCTTCGTTGCGCCGGCCAATCGTCGCGCATCACGCGGATCGACAGGATTTTTGCCTTGTCGAAATTCGCAAACTGCTCGCGCAGGTCCTCCAGCGCCAGCGCGGTTTCTGCTTCTGAGTCGAAGTCGCCGAGTGCGGGGACAGGCACGGCATAAGCGACATAAAGATGCCAGCCGGCCGGCGCCAGTTCCGGGCAGGTCGCGGTGAGGTTCGCCATGTTGCAGAGCCGGCGCGTCTTGCCAAAAGTGACGATGCCCGGGTGCGAGATCAGCGGCTCGTGGCTTGCGATATTGATGACGATGTTGGCGGCCGGGCGCAGGTCCCTGCGCACGCGTTCGACATAGTCAGGCGGAAACGCCGCTTCGCCGCCGAGCGTGACGGTTGCCTTGGGACCGGCATTGCTGATGATGAGGTCGGTATCGATCCGCACCTCCCGGCCGTCCCGCATGACGCTGACCCCGTCGACGCGGCCGCCGCTGCTGTGAATCTTGACCGCCGGCGTCGCGAGCCAGATGTCGCCATTGCGTCTGATCACCGAGGCCAGCGAATTCCAGACGCCGATCGTTCCCTGCGGACAAAAGCCGAAGCGCTTGAATGCACCCTTGCTGGTGAAATAAGTGAGGAAGGCGCGCGCCGGCAGTTCGGCCGCGTTGCAGGCGAAGATCGACGCGCAAAGGTTACGGAAGAGGGCGTGTACGGTGGCGTTGCTGGTGTAGCCCTTCAACCAGTCTTCGGTTGATTGGCGCCCATCCGGCAGGTTGCCGGAGCGGGCGTCGGCGAATTTTTCCAGGATGCGCGAAGCCTGCTTGGTGAGTTGTCCAAGCAGCAGCGACCAGCCGCCGCGGCCGACATCGATCAGCTTGCCGTCGATGAAGAAGGAACTTGCGGGTTCGGGCGCACGGATGTCGAGGGGGGCGCCGACCGTGTGAAAAGTCTCCTCGAACACCCCGCCGAATTCGATGGCGATCGCGCCGATATTGACCTGAAAGCCGTCGATCTCTTCAGTTGAGGCGCGCCCGCCAATCCGGTCCTTGTCGTCGATCACAAGCGTGTGTAGCCCGGCATGAGCCAGCCGGGCCGCTGCACAAAGCCCACCGGCGCCGGCACCGATCACCACAACATCCACCCGTTGCTGGTTCACAGCCAATCCTCCCGAGAGCCGCGGCCGCCAGTTCGAGCCGACGTGTCCGGCTTGTCTTTGGGAAGGAGGATATTATAATCCGACTGTCCGTTCAATCAATTTTTTGATCTAAGTCAATTCGATCGAGCGACCTTCTGGGTTGCGGTGGATTGAGCGTACGGCAGCAAGCCTTTGCTAGGCCGTTGGTGTAGGAAAAGAAGTGCGGTGCATCGGACGGTGCCGGTGGCCGGAACAATTGAGAGCTTAGGATGGCCCGGACGCGCTCGGAGAATTACGACGACATTCAGCGCGGCATCCTGACGGCTGCCTGCGATCTGTTTGCCAAGCAGGGATACATGCGTGCCTCGATCGCGGAACTGGCTGACGCCTGCAAGCTGTCACGGGGCGCGCTCTATCACTATTTCGAGTCCAAGGAAGCGATCCTGTTCGCGATCCTGGATGCGCATGTCCGCCAGATGATCGCCGATGTCGAAGCGGCGATGGCCCGCCAATCCACGACGGTGGACCGCTTCCGCGCCGCTATCCGCGCCATCGTCGAGCTCAACGCGCGCTCGTCGAACGAGCAGCGCCTGATCCTGAACGATCTATCTTTCCTTGCTCAAGCCGAACAGCAGGCCATAAAGACGCTGGAGCGCCAGCTGGTCGACACCATCTCGGATCTGCTGATCCGACTCGATACGGAGGGCAAGATCGTCAAACGGTCGAAGAAGGTCTACACCATGATGTTGTTCGGCATGCTCAACTTCAGCCACACCTGGTACGATCCCAAAGGCGACATCGAGCCGCAGGAATTCGCCGACATGGTGGTGGACCTGTTCCTACACGGTTTTACAGCGCCGGCCGCGACAGGGGCGCCCTCCCGCAGGCAACATGCCTGAACTCAACTTTTTGCCATCAGCGCGAAATAGCTCGGTTTCGTCGCTTAAGCTGCACGAAGGTACGAAAACAGTGCCTCCGCAGTAGTAGGTTTCACGAAGTAGCGGACCAGCGACTCGACCGCCGATCGCATGGCGGCACATTATCTCCAGACACGGCACGACAGTCGTGAGCAGTAGGAATTGGGGGCTTCCAACCTGGCCTGCTGGAGCATCCTCTGAACGAGATCGGATCGTCGTTCGCGATGAGGAGAAGCGTCTGCCGGCGGACACATCGCGCCGGGCAGATCGTTGTGACGCGACTGCGGAGAGCATATTGCGCTCGGAATAAACGTTCCAGAGGCCGCGCATCTTTCCTAAAGATGCTCCGACCAGGAGTCAGTGATCCATGGCTCAAGCTGTTCGGGCTGCAAGTCCAGCCCCGTGCCGGGACCATCCGGAACCGCGAGCATGCCGTGCCCGTTAACTGATGGTGTGCCGGCAAGGCGCAGAAGCGGGTTGTCCATCATGTCGTACTCCACGAATGGATACGCGGCGCAAGCTCCGCCGCGGCGCGGTTCAAGCACAGCCGACATTTGAAGCGAGGCGTGGAAGTTTACGGCCGTGCCAAACACATGGGGCATGATGGGCAGGTCATAGGCTTGCGCGAGCGCCCAAACTTGACGAAAGCCGCTGTAGCCTCCGCATATCGAAAGGTCGGGTTGAAGGATATCAAAGGTGCCTGCGGCAAGAAAATCACGAAAGGCGCGCACGCTTCCGAGTGCTTCTCCGCCAGCGGTGGCGATCGTCGTGGCGCGCGCAAAGGATTGATAGCCCGGGATGTCTTCCGGCTGAACCGGCTCTTCGATCCAGAGCAGGTCGGCGCCTTCCATGAACTTTGCCGCGCGGATGGCGGCCGCTGCAGTATAGCCCTGGTTGATGTCGACCATGATGCCGATGTCGGGGCCAACCTGCCTGCGGAGCGCGTTTGCCATGATGCCATCGGCTCTCGGCTCAACGCCGCCCCGGGGTTTGATGGCCTTGAAGTTCAGCGCAAGATACTGGTCGACCTCGCGCTGATATTCCCTGTAGGGATCAGGCTGCGTTCGCACGAATGGTCCGCTCGCGTAAGCAAACACTTCGTTGCGTACCGCCCCGCCCAACAGCGTCGCCACGCTGATATCATGCATTTGCGCGGCAAGCTCGTGCAAGGCGATATCGATAGCCGATATCGCCATCATCGCCGCGCCGCGCCGATCATAACCGATCGCGCCGCACATCGATTGAAAGTGGCGGCCATACTCGGCGGGCGATTTCCCCAGGATCAGTTTGGCCAACCGAGCGCGGATAAAGGCGCCGGCGGCGTGAGGGGAATTGCCGGCCTCGCCCCAGCCGGCGAGGCCGCTATCCGTGCATATCTGGACAAGCAACGCGTCCCGTTTCCGGAACAGGTTGAGTGCGTTTCCCATCGGCTCGGCTAGCGGGAAGCTAAGATTGAAGCCACGGAGTTCAGTAATCTTCATGACAGCTCACTGGGTGTATGTGAGGGACAGAGGTCAGCCCGGCTGAATATTCCCCTTCTCGACGATGCGGGTCCATTTTGCGACTTCGTCATCAATGCGCGCCGCAAACTCCGACGGCGAGCTGCCAACAGAAACAAAACCAAGTTCCGTCACCTTGGACCGGAGTGGCTCGCTCCTGAAGGCCTTGCCGGCGACCTCGCCAAGCTTGTCGATGATGGGAGGCGGCAGCGCCGCCGGGCCGACCATGCCAAAGATCGGCATGGCGTCGACGGCCGGCAGACCGGCCTCTGCCATTGTGGGTACGTCGGGCAACTGTGCGACGCGGTCGCCTCCCGTAACTGCCAGCGCGCGAACCAGGCCCTGACGTACCTGCTGTGCAATCGCTGCGACGGTGCCGAACGTCATTTGTACCTGGCCACCAATCAGATCGGTGATGGCCGGCCCGCCTCCGCGATACGGCACATGAAGAATGTCGATCTCCGCTGCCTGTCGCAGTTGCTCTCCGGCCAGATGAATCGCGGTTCCAAGCCCGGCGGAGGCGAAGTTGATCTTGCCGGGCTGAGCTTTGGCGAGCGTGACAAATTCCTGCAGGCTGCTAGCGGCCACAGAAGGATGCACGACAAGAACGAGAGGCGAGGTCGCCAAGAGCGAGATCGGCGCAAAGTCCTTCTTGGTGTTGTAAGGAAGCTTGGTGCGAAACAGGCCGGGATTGATGACAAACGCGCTATCGACAACGCCGATGGTCTCGCCTTCAGCAGAGGCGGCCGCGATCGCCTGCGTACCGACCATGCTCGCGCCGCCGCCGCGATTATCGACGATGAAGGGGTGGCCCAGCGCACGCTCCAATTCCGGTGCAATCAGCCGCGCAATGATGTCGGAGGCGCCACCAGCGGCATACGGAACGATGATCTTTACAGGTCGTTGCGGGTAAGTCTGCGCTTCGGCTCGCCGCAGCAACGGCGAAACAGAGAGCGCAGCCGCCAGTCCTGAGCCGACGATGGTTCTTCGCGTCAATGAGCGCATTGTTCTTCTCCGTGGCCAGCCATCAATCGTTGAATTTGAAACCGGGTAGGGGCTCTCCCGGCGATCCCGGATCGGAAATCGAATCGCAATTGGACTGGATCGGGCTTCCAGCCAGGGCGGCCTGAACGAATGCAAGTTCGTCGGAGTAGGCTGCATGGACCGTTCCGTTGTGGGTCACGCCGGCATAGGTCTTCCAAACCACATTGCTGTTGGCGGCGCAGAGTGCTGCAACCGCAGCATATTGGCGTTGCGGCGGTATCAGCTTGTCGGCCAGACCTGTAGCGAGAAAGACCGGTACCGGCATTCGAACCGGACTCATTTCTATGACAGCGCCTAGACGATCCGCGATCTCTGGATCTTTCAGGCTGTTCGCCATGGTCAGGCCGTTGCTGCGAACGATTTGTCCAAGCTCTGCAGTGCATCCCTCCCGGGCCGCTTGCAGTAATGGCTTCCCCATTTCAGTAACTAGGTCGTCCGGCTTTATCGCGTCGTCCCGGAGAGCGCCGGCGATCATCATGAGAATGGTGTATTGCGGCGGAGATGAACGCGCCAAAGTCTGTTCGCTTGAAGCCTTCTTGGCCGCGTCGGGAAACCGGGAAACGATGCCGGTTGCGATCGATGCCTTGATATTGAGGTCGGGCGCGTAGGACGGCGCGAGACGTGTCGCTCCGAGCGAGGCGCCGGAGCCTTGCGACTGACCCGTAATGATGATGGCGTTGGCGATCTGCCCGTTCGAATGGCCGAGCGCCGCTCTTGCGGCATCGAGCAACGAGCGTCCCTCTGCTTCCCAATTGAGATAAGGATGTGGGCCGGGGCCGCCGAGACCCTGGTAGTCGGTCGCAACGACAGCAAAACCTTGTTCCAGCCAATTGTTGATGTACGCGCCATCGCGGGGCCGATGCCTGCTCCAGGATGGGGCGCACCTGTCGGAGACGCCGAGCGTGCCGTGCGCCCACGCAACAAGCGGCCATCCGCCTTGCGGCGCGGGTCGCTTCGGAAGATAGAGCGTGCCGCTGATCGGAATGATGCCGGACCGCCACCTTGCATCTGTCGAAGTGTAGAGAATTCTTCTGGCGGTCGCGGCCGCAACGATCTCGGGCTGATCTTGTATTCCTTCTTCGCGCAGCATGAGACCCGGCTTCTCGGGCAAAGCGCCGGTCCAACGGTAGAACGGCGACAAGTCCTGGTCACCAACGGTGGGCCCCTGGGGCAGTGAGTCGGCTGCGGCGTACGATGCGCCCGGATGAGGCGAGGCGCAGAGAGCGAGTGCCATGACGCCGATCCTTGCGAGTGCTTTCATTGCCTGCTTCCTCCTTTTGGCGCAGCTCGTGAGGCTGCACTCCTTTTGTACGCCGTCGCGTTGCTCGCTGCGGCGCTAAACCCTGCGTACCCGTCGATTGGGAGCTATTCCACCTGCAGTCCGATCCGGCGGACGACATCTCCCCACTTGTCCGATTCCGTCTTGAGCAGCGCAGCGGCTTGAGCCGGGCTTGTCGGACGCGGGTCGAGGCCGACCTTGGTGAACTGGCCGACCGCGTCGGGCTCCTGCAGCAGGGCATTGAGTGCGGCGTTGATCTTGGCGACGACGCCGTCCGGCATGGCTGCCGGGCCGTAGAGCGCGAACCACGTCTCGACCTGATAGTTGGGCAAGCCTGCCTCGGCCGAACTCGGCACGTCCGGCAGCAGCGGCGTACGCTGCCGCGATGGGACGACCAGGGGCCGCAATTTCCCGTCGGCGATGTAGGGCGCCGAGTTGCTGACTGTGTCGACCATCACCTGCAGCCGTCCGCCGAGCACGTCAGTCAGCGCCGGTCCATTGCCGCTATAGGGAACGTGCAGCATCTCGAACCCCGCCATGTTCTTCAGCAGCTCGCCGGCGAGATGCAGAATCACGCCCGTTGCCGAACCGTAGGCGAGCTTGGTCGGGTTGGCCTTGCCGTAGGCGATGAGTTCCTGCAGGTTGTTGGCAGGCACGCCCGGATTGACCGAGACCACCAGAGGCCCGGTGCCGATCAGCCCCAGCGAACTGAAGTCGTTGATCCCGTCATAGGGTGCGAGCTTGCGCAGATGCGGGTTCACCGCATGGGTGGATACGCCGCCCAGCAGCAGCGTGTAGCCGTCGGATGCCGACTTCGCGACGAATTGCGATCCAACAATCGCGCCCGCGCCCGGCCGGTTCTCGATGACGATCGACTGCCCCAGCCGGTCGCGCATGCGCTCCGCGATGAAGCGCGCGACAACGTCGCTGCTCCCGCCGGCTGCATAGGGCACGATCAGCTTGATGATGCGGTTGGGGTAATCGCTCTGTGCGCGGGCAAGCCACGGGGTTGCGAGTGCGCCGAGCAGGCCGAGGCTAGCTCGCCGCGTCAGCCCTTTCGCCGTTGTCATCCTGTCCCTCCCGGTTCTTCGCCGTTCGCAAGCCGCGCGGCGTTATTTTTCGCCCTTCGAGCATGCCCGCCGTTTCCGCCCTTAGCAGGCCGAAACCGCCCGCAATCGACCACCACATGTGGTCGGCGCGATGGACGATCAGGCATTCGAGGCTGCGCTGCATCAGGTCGCCCTCGTAGGAATGGCCGAGTGCGATGTGCGCGATCTCCTCGGGTAACCCGACTGCGATACAGACATGGGCGCCGTACACCGGGTGGCGCAGCGCGGGCGAACCGGCCTGCGATTTATCCGCTTCCCATCGCTTGCGGTTGGCGGGATCGAACTCCCAGGCTTTGCCGACATCGTGCAGCAGCGCGCCTGCCAGCACGATGTCGCGGTTGACCGCGGCTTCGGGGAATTCCTGCGCAAACTCGTCTGCAATCGCCATCGCGATTCGGGCTACGCTGCGCAGATGTGTCGCCTGGCTGCCGCGCTTCAGCGCGAAGACCCCGGGCGTCGCCTCTCCGGGAATGGCGGTAACGCGCGGAAAATCCGTTTCCGCCAATGCATAGGCCCAAGCCTCGATCGCCTTGTGGCGCAGTTCTGCATTATGGATCTGCGCAAGTTCCGGCAGATCCTCGAGCACCGTCGCGCGCAGCGCATCCGTGACGGGGCGGGGTAGGCGTCGGTCAAGGAAATGCATGGACAACCATCATTCGTCTCAAACGGATGTTGCCGCCGCCCACAACATAGTTTCAAATGCCGATTTGGTCATAGTTCATGCCTTGGAGTTATATATGGCGATCACCGTGCGGGAGATGGACGTGTTCCGCTGCGTGATGCAATCGGGCTCGGTGACCAGCGCGGCCATCACTTTGAACATTTCCCAACCGGCGGTCAGCCGTATGCTGCAACAGGCGGAGGAACGTCTCGGTTTCAGGCTGTTCGAGCGCGAGAAGAAGCGGCTGAAGCCGACGACCGAGGCGCAGTCGCTTTTCGCGGAAGTCATGAATGTGTTCGCGGCGATCGAGCATACCCAGCGATTGGCGGTTGAGCTTCGCGGCGGTCGGGCGGGCCTCCTGACGATTGCGATCGTGACCGGGTTCGGTCACACCATTGTGCCGCAAGCGGTTCGGCGCTTTCGCGCTGAACGGCCAGACGTCTCCGTTGTCATTCAAACGTTGACCGGGCCAGAGGTAGTCACCCGCGTCGCCCAAGGGCGAGCTGATCTCGGCCTGACTGTCGGCCCGATTGGGGATCCGTCGCTTGACAGCACAATTCTCTGCACGACCAAGCTCGGCTGCGTGCTGCCGGTCGGTCACCGGCTTGCAGCCAAGGCTGCATTGAGCGCGTCTGATCTTGCGGACGAGCCAGTGATTTGTCCGGGCCCGCATTTGTCGATCGGGGCCGCGATCGTCATTGCCTTTGCCGAGGCCAATCTACGCCTGCGCATAGCCATCGAGGCGTCGCAGTCGAATATCGCCTGCGAGTTGGTACGTGCCGGTGCCGGCATCGCGATACTGGACGGCCTCGGCCTGCTCAGTGCGCGAACCAATGACCTCGTCACGCGTCCATTCGCACCGCGCCTGCAAAGTGTCGCACGGTTGCTGAAAGGCACAAAACGGCCAGCTTCTCGTCTGGTGGAAGAGTTTGCCAGCGTCGTTCAGAGGGTGACAGCCGAGAGCGGCTTGTAACGAAGCAGAATCTCATCTGGTTGACGGAAGTGATTGCATCGCAATCTCAATCACAGAAGCTTTCGCAATCTTGCTCTGAGTGGCGCGCCAGCGAGGCTACAACGACTGCGAACCGAAGCTAAATTCTCCAATCTTCGGTTCGCGGTAGGCGCGATAACAAACTCGCGCGATAGGCTAGTCTATTTTCCCACCCGCTGCAGCCTGCAGTGCTATCTCGGCCCTCGGAATACACCTGATTTATAGAATCCCAGATGGCCATTGGGTGTCCTTCGTCGGTGTCGTTGACCTCTTCCCGCACGAACGGCGAGGGGTGAACTCCTTCGTCGGCATCGCGACGGTCGCCATGCGGCGCCGCTTGTCGATGACGACGGTTGCCACTGTGAAGGCTTGGGCAGCACGGAGTTTCGAAAGCGTCCGTCGCAGGCGACATCGGTCGGTTGCTTGAAATGTTCTTTATTTGTTCTGGCTAGCCAATGTCGTCGCTGCTGATATCTTGCCAGCGCTGGATTTGCCTATTAAAAGAGGCATTTCTGTCAATATTTGATAAAACAACTCTTATATGAGGCATTGCATTGAGCGGTACTGGCTATTATAGTGGGCATATATAGTTGGAATCGGCAGATTGACTATTATAGGATGCAAGTATGGACCTTGTCGAACTGGGGGAGCGTGTGAAGGCGGCCCGTAAATCCAAGGGATGGTCGCAGACCAAGCTGGCACAAGCAGCCGGCATCAGCCGCGCACGCCTGGAGGCGCTTGAGAATGCACGCCTTGCGGAAATGGGAATCAAACATCTGCTTCGCATCTTGAATGCGTTGGATCTCGACCTGCGGTTGACGCAGTTTAATCGCGGTCGCCCGACACTTGAGGATCTGGCAGCGGAGGAGGCTCGCTAATGCTCCGCGTCTGGACTGACCGGCAGTCCGCCGGACATTTGGACCGCCATGGACCGCGTGGGACAGCCTTCGTCTACGAGCCGAAAGTGGCAGCCGAACGTGCAGTCTCGATCACCATGCCGGTGCGAACAGCATCTTGGAATACGCAACATGGTCTCGCGCCGATATTCGACATGAATCTCCCGGAGGGGGCGCTCCGAGCATACCTCATGCGAAGTTTTGCCAAGGCGGCCGGAACATTTGATGATCTCGATTTGCTGGCAGTCGTTGGACGAACCCAGATCGGGCGCATTCGTTACTCCGATCTCGATGCAGAACTGAATGAGGACGTTCCATTCCAATCGATCGACGAGATCCTCAGCGCAAAGCGCGGTGGCGAGTTGTTCGCTTATCTGCTTGAGAAGTTCGCGGTCCATTCAGGGCTTTCGGGCATCCAGCCCAAGGTGATGATCCGCGCTGTCGAGGACGCGGGAAGTGCGGGTGATCGCCAGTCTCAGAGCTTCCGCAGCGCTACGCACATCGTAAAGTTCTGGGACCCGAACGAAAATCCCGAGCTGGCTGCCAACGAACATTTCTGCCTGTCGGCCGCAAAGGCTATAGGATTGACCGTTCCGGATTTCCAGCTTTCGGACAGCGGTGCCGCCATCGTTGTGAAGCGCTTCGATCTGCGGCTTGATGGCATTTATCTGGGCTACGAGGACTTTTGTGTCCTCAACGGTGTGCCCACTACCGAGAAATACAACGGTGGCTACGAAACGCGCTTATTCAAGCGTGCCCGCGAATTCATTGATCCGGCCGGACAGCGCAACGCGCTAGAGGATCTATTCAAGCTGTTTGTCCTCAATTGTGCACTTCGCAATGGTGACGCACATCTTAAAAACTTCGGTGTCATCTATGAAGATGTGAACGGTCCTGCACGTCTTGCGCCGGTCTATGATCTCGTCAGCACGGTGCCCTATTTGCCGAAGGACGGCATGGCGCTTACATTGAATGGCTCGACCGACTGGCCGGACCGCAAAGCGTTGGTGCGTCTTGGTCAAACCCGCTGCGATCTTTCCCTGCAGGCGATCAATAAGATCATTGAGCAGGCCGCGGACGTTCTGGCGAAGTTGGCACCGGAGGTAACGAAGTATTTCAGCGAGAATTCTGCTCATCGCGAGATCGGAGATAAACTTCTGGCGGCTTGGCAGACCGGCATTCGCGAGAGTCTTGGCTTTTCGAGTGACGTACTCGGATAGCAAGACGCTTTGCGACGTCGGCGCAGATGCGGCACCGTCTCAGGGCGTATGCTGCTACAGGCGACCGTGGTTTCTTCCATGGAGCCCGGATGACATTGAATCGAACCATGCCACTCTCGTTGGTTCGTTCGCGTGCAGCATGCAGCAGTGGCTCGGCGCCCGCGCAAAACCTCTAGAAGCAGGTTTTGCTGAGCATGGGTATTGTGCCTCCGCGCTACATCGGCTTGGCAACAGCGTAAGCATGCCAGCACCGGTGCTCCGCGCGTGGTTGGCAAACAGGATCGCAGGGGAGCCCAGGCTGGAAGGCAACTTTCCTTGCAGCCTCCAGGGAAATGTCTATCCCGGCTTGACAAGCGTCCATGCGCGTTCTCATTATGTTCTCATGAAGATTTCCGTCAGATCTCGCGGGTGAACGGTCGCGATGGCTACGACAGCCACGATCCTTCATGCAGACCTGGACGCCTTTTATGCCTCGGTTGAGCAGCTGCTCGACCCTTCGTTACGCGGTAGACCCATCGCGGTCGGTGGCGGGGTTGTGCTTGCCGCTTCTTACGAAGCCAAGGCCTTCGGGGTTCGTAGCGGCATGCCGGGACGGCAGGCACGTGAGCTATGTCCACAACTCATCTTTGTCAGCGGCCATTTCAAGGACTACCAACGGCTGGGCGACGCCGCCATCAAGGTGATCGGCGATTTCACACCCCTCGTCGAGCGGATTTCCATCGACGAGGCCTTTGCCGACGTTGCGGGCTGCACCCATCTTTTCGGTGCACCTGCTGAAATTGCGGCGGCAATCCGCCGGCGCGTACGCACCGAGCTTGGCCTGCCGATCTCAGTGGGTGTCGCGCGCACCAAGCATCTGGCGAAAATCGCTTCGCAGGTGGCCAAGCCAGACGGGCTTGTGGTTGTCGATCCCGACACCGAACTGGAATTCCTTCACGAACTAACCGTCGAACTGATGTGGGGAGTGGGTCCGGTCACGAAGGCGCGGTTGGCCGAGATCGGCGTGTTGACCATCGGGCAGTTGGCCAAGACACCAGGATGGTCGCTCGAACGGTTGCTCGGTCCCGCGACAGGCGAGAAACTCGCGGCGCTGGCGTGGAATCGCGATCCGCGGCAACTCAAGCCTCATCGCCGGGCCCGATCGGCCGGGGCGCAGTCAGCGATTGGCAGAAAGCCGGCCGAAGAGCAGGTTATTCGACCCACCCTGCTTCACCTTGCGGACCGCATCGCCGCGCGGCTCCGGGCGAAGTCCAGGCCCGGCCGAACCGTGACGGTCCGCGTTCGCTTCGCCGACCTGCACTCGGTCACGCGCTCGGTAACGCTCGGTGCGCCGATCTCCGCGACCGTGATGCTCGCTGGACTTGCCGAGGAACTGGTGCGCGCGGTCCTCGCAGATCACCCGGACGAGAAGATCATCTCGCTGTTGGCGATCTCCGTATCGCATCTCGAGGAGAACTGGGATTTGGAGCTGGAGCTTCCGCTCGGACTTGAAGATGAAGCGCGCCGTCCCGGCAGCAGGCTAGGCATGGCCCGTTGGACGGCAGACTGTGCTGTCGACAAGATCCGCGATCGCTTCGGATGGGATGCGATCGGATACGGCTCGGCAACGCTGGGTGTTTCGCGTTCGGTGCCTGACGAATTTCGTAAACTCGCCGAAAAGAATTTGTAGCCTCCGCCGGCACCTGGATCACGCGCTGGATCGGCGAAGTGTTTCCTGCGCGGCAACGCGCCGATAGGCGGCGAGGCCTACTGTTTCGGTCTTGCGCTCGGACTCGCGGCTGTTTCCCCTGGTGCCGCAGCTTTACCGCCTGCGCTTCGCCGTATCGCTCGGCTTCAGTCATCAGCGCGCGGTATTGTCGCCCATGCACGGCCGTGGACTTGAAATGTTGCCAAAGCCGAAGCGCGTCGCTCCCCCGCTACTCAATCCCACTATTTTCTCCGCTGAACTAGGATTTTCCACGAATCCCTACGACTGAAGGTGGCGTCTTCGGCAGATGGGCGCTCAAGTCCGGATCTATGCCTTTTATGAAGTCGCTCGGCCAACTGCGTGGCTTAAATTGCGTCTATATTGGAGGGGACTAACGCTCATTTCCGTGCGGAACATGAATATGAAGGCTGAGGTCGATGCATACCCGAGACGCAACGCAATCTCCGTGATCGGGAGTTCGCTGCCCAACAATTCAATCGCCTTGAACAGGCGGACACGCTGACGCCAGGCGCGCAAGCTCATGCCCACTTCGCGTTCAAAATGCCGGGTCAGAGTTCGTGCAGACATCCCAATCTCGCGCCCCCATTTGTCAGCGTGACGAGGATTGGCTGGATCGGCATAGAGGGCTTCACAAAGTGCAAGCAGAGCCGGGTGGGTGGGCCATGGCAGTGCTCCTGCGATGGGAGTTGCCCGTAGCAACTGATCAAGGATGAGTGCGGTAACGCGGTCGGCATAGTGACGATCTTCCTTCTTAAGCGAGGCCGCCTCTACGATGAGTGCCTGAAGAAGAGAAGACACATGAATGACCGTTGTCCCGGACGTCATGCCTTGGCTTGCTTCATCGGCTACCCACAGGCTTCGGAATTCCGCGCCCATGAGGGAGCCGACCGAGTGCTTCGTGCCGGTCGGCAGCCAGACGGCTTGTTCCGGAGAAATGACGACACTCCTTCCTTCGGCGCTGACGGTGAGCGCGCCTGAAATCGCGTAGACAAGCTGATTCCAGGTGTGACTGTGTTCGGCGAAGTAGCTTCTCGCGGGAAGCGACTGCACCCGAACGATCAAAGGCTTCGGCGATCCAAGGCCCTGCGGGGCATCGACCGTCTTCCAGCCAGCGTTCCTGGGTGATCTGTGACGTTTCATCGACATAAATTGGCATTCTGTAGAAGGAAAGGCCAGCGATTTCTCCCTACTCTGAGATCAGCGATCGCGTGCGGTTGTGGCGGTGAGGTTGACGCGCCAGAAGGCCAGGGAGAGACAGATGAGCGTCAGTCGGCGGGGAATCTTGGTGTCGGGAGCGGCTCTCGCAATCGGCGGCTTGTCCTCAACGAAATCCGGTGAGGCTTTGGCAGGCACTGTCCCGCCAGACGTCCCCGAATGGATGCGTGAACAGGGTAGGCCGATCCTGTCGCCGGCCTACGGACTGCCGTCGAAATTCGAGAAGGAGGTTGTGCGACGCATTCGGGAGCCTCGCGCCACCGACACCGAGGCCTTCAGCGTCACGCCGTTGCAGAACCTCCACGGCATCATCACCCCGAATGGGCTGGTGTTCGAACGTCATCATGCCGGGGTGCCCGAGATCGCGCCCGATCAGCATCGCTTGCTGATCCACGGCCTGGTGGACCGGCCGCTGGTCCTGACGATGGACGATCTCCTTCGGTTTCCTGCGGTCACCCGTATTCACTTCCTGGAGTGCTCCGGCAACAGCTCCACCGAATGGAGAAAGTCCGGCTACCATTCTGTCCAGCGCACGCACGGGCTGTTGTCCTGTTGCGAATGGACCGGGGTACCGCTCTCGACGATCTTGGGAGAGGTCGGACTGAAGCCGGATGCCAAATGGATCCTGGCCGAGGGCGCCGATTCGGCCGCCATGACGCGCAGCGTGCCGATTGAAAAAGCGCTCGACGACGCGCTGCTCGTCTATGCGCAGAACGGCGAGATGCTCCGGCCGGAGCAGGGCTATCCCGTTCGGCTGTTCCTTCCCGGCTTCGAGGGAAACATGTCGGTCAAATGGCTGCGGCGCCTGAAGATCGGCGATCGTCCGTGGCACACGCGAGAAGAGACCGCGCGCTACACCAACCTGCTTGCGAACGGCAAGGCGTATCAATTCGCATTCGAGATGGACGTAAAGTCCGTCGTGACCTTCCCGAACGCGGATCGCAGCTTCAAGGCCCCCGGGTTCTACGAAATCTCTGGAATCGCCTGGTCGGGACGCGGCCACGTCACGCGTGTCGACGTTTCGGTCGATGGCGGCGCCACATGGCGGCGGGCCACGCTGCAGGAGCCCGTTCTCAACAAGTGTCTGACTCGCTTTCGGCTGGCATTCGACTGGCAGGGCCAGCCTCTGGAGATCCAGAGCAGAGCCTACGACGACAAGGGCTGGATGCAGCCCACCCGTTCGAGCCTGATCGCCGCGCGGGGAACGAATCCCCGGTACCACTTTAACGCAATTCAAGGCTGGAAGATTGCCGCTGATGGAGGCGTCACCAATGCGAGCACTTAGCGCCTCCGTTGTTGTTGCCCTGGTCTTCTTCGCCGGTTCTGCGCTCGCGCAGCAAGCGCGGCTCGGCCTCGGCACGCCGGCTACGCTCGAACAGATCCGCGGCTGGGACATCGACGTGCGCCCGGACGGCGCCGGGTTGCCGCCAGGGAAGGGGACCGTCGAGCAAGGCGAAAAGGTCTATGCCGAGCAATGCGCCGCCTGTCATGGCGAGAAGGGACAGAATCCGGCGAAGGGCTTCGACCGACTTGTGGGGGGCAAAGGAACGCTGGCGACGCCAAAGCCCGTTCAGACGGTTGGCAGCTACTGGCCCTACGCAACAACGATTTTCGACTACGTTAATCGGGCCATGCCATTCACGGCGCCGAACACGTTGACGGCGGACGAAGTCTATTCGGTCGTGGCCTACCTGCTCTACGTCAACGACATCGTACCGCGGCAAGCGATCATGGATGCGCAGGAATTGAAGAAGGTGAAGATGCCCAACGCGGAAGGCTTCATTGCCGATGGGCGACCCGACACCGAGGACTTGAAATGCAAGGCGGATTGCAAATAGCCGGATCTACGCCGATGCCGAGCTTAACCGCGGGGCATCTCATTGACTGGCGGAGCAGTCGCAGCATGAACTTCAATTTTCCCGCTCTCAACCATGAGGCGGCGACGGCCGTTCGTCGAGAGCGCAGCAATGTCGTAAGGCTTGCTGTGGCTCAGGCCCTCGCGGGCGCCAATTCTACGGTCGTCTACGCAACCGGGGCTGTTGTTGGCGACATGCTGGCGCCCACCAAGACGCTGGCGACACTGCCGGTTTCCGTTTTTGTCGTCGGCATGGCCCTCTGCACACTACCGGCGGGCGCCGTCACCGAACGGTATGGCCGGCGTACAACATTCCTGCTCGGTGCAGGCAGCGGCATCCTCGCGGGCCTGATCGCGTTTCTTGCGGTCCTCCGAGCGTCGTTTCCGCTGTTCTGCACGGCGACTTTCTTCGGGGGCGTCTACGCCGCAGTGGTGCTCTCCTTCCGCTTTGCTGCTGCCGATTGCGCAGCGCCGGAACGGCGGCCCCGTGCTCTTTCCGCTGTGATGGCCGGCGGTGTATTCGCTGGTGTGATTGGCCCACAACTTGTGACGCACACCATGAACCTGTGGGGGCCTTACCTCTTTGCTGCGACGTTTCTTGGCCAAGCGGCGGTTGCGGCCTTCTCCGTAGTCATCCTGGCGGGCGTTCAGCTTCCTCCGCCAACTGCAGCTCACCAAAGCGGTGGAAGGCCGCTCGCTATGATTGCCCGCCAGCCGCGTTTTATCCTGGCAGTGATCTGTGGGATTGTCTCCTACCTGCTCATGAATTTCATCATGACGGCAGCTCCGCTGGCGATGAAGTTCTGCGGGTTGTCCCAGGAGTCAGCCAATCTTGGTCTGCAGTGGCACGTCATCGCGATGTACGCTCCTAGCTTTTGGACAGGACGCCTTATCGCGCGGTTCGGGTCATCCGCTGTCGTCGCCGTCGGGCTGACGCTCATCGCTGCCTCGTCGTCGGTGGGTCTGCTCGGCATCGACGTCGCGCATTTCTGGGCGACGCTGATCTTGCTCGGGATCGGTTGGAATTTCGGCTTCATCGGTGCTTCGGCGATGGTTCTGGAGTGCCATCGTCCCGAGGAAAAGGCGCGGGTCCAATCGCTCAATGACTTCGTGGTCTTTGGCACGATGACGGTCGGTTCATTCCTCTCCGGCGGGCTGCTGTCGTCCTTCGGCTGGTCGACTGTCCTGGTTCTGTCGTTCGTACCACTGCTGATCGCGTTGTTGGCGCTAATTGGCTTTTCGTATCGAGCCAACGTACAGCAAACCTAACCAGCATGGCGCTTGCAGCCTTGCCGATACAAAGGTCTTTGAGCCAGCCGGCTTGAGCGAGAAACGTTTCGAGGAGATGCGACATGAACGAAGCGGAGGCCCCAGTTCCATATATGGAGCGAACGCGCCACTATTACCGTGCTCTCGGTTACGCCGACGACTATGTCTGGGCGGCCTTTGATGATGTCCCCTTCACCCGGCCTGCCAAGCCAGTGTCGGACCTGCGTGTCGCGCTGATCACTACGGCTAGTCCGCTGGATTTCGATGGCGTGAAGCGGGTCTGGTCAGGTGCCGTTTCGCCGCCGCCGGAGAAGCTGCTTACCGACAATGTTGCGTGGGACAAGGAGTCGACCCACACCGATGACCGGGCCAGCTTTTTGCCGATAGAAGCCGCTTTCGAATTAATCGCCAAAGGAGTCATCGCCGGACTGACCCCGCGCTTTCACGGTGTGCCGACAGAATACAGCCAGCGAAAAACAAAGACCACTGATGCGCCTGAGATCCTGGCGCGCGTTCGACAAGATGGAGCGGATGCTGTAATCCTTTGCCCGCTTTGCCCCGTTTGTCACCAGACCGTGAGCCTGGTGGCTCGTCATCTCGAAGCGAGTGGAATCCCGACCGTCATTATCGGTTCGGCGCTGGACGTTGTGGAGCATTGCGGCGTTCCGCGATTCTATTTCACGGATTTTCCGCTGGGTAATCCGTGTGGGCATCCTTGGCGACCCGACATGCAGCGCGAGATCCTGCGCCAGGCGCTTGCCCTTTTTGAGACAGCGGAGGCGCCGCGAACGACTGTCAAGTCGCCATTTGCCTGGAAGGAAGAGGGGGGCGTTTGGCGGGCTCGATACGGTCGGGTCGACCCAACTGATCGAGAGCGGCTGCTCAAACTGGGCGACGAGCGGCGCCGTAAGCAGGCAAGAGCCAAGCAGGCGGCTGCCGATAGAGCATCATCCGAATGACTGCGAACTCGAAGGGACATTCCGTGAGCGTTCTTGAGGACCGATACGGGAACCGGTTGAGCACCAGCTCCAGCAACGCCCGCGACGCTTATGTGGTCGGCGTTGACAAGCTGCTGTCGGCCGGCTGGGACATTGATCAAGCCTTCCGTGAGGCGATCGCGTCCGATGAAAACTTTGCCCTTGCGCACATCGCGCTTGCGCGGAGCTTGCAGGTTCTCGGTCGGGGCCACGAAGCAAAAGATCCGCTCAAACGCGCGTTGGCGCTCGCCCCAGCTACGACAGCGCGCGAGCAAAGTCATATTGCGATCTTTGCCAGGATCCTGGGCGGTCGAGGCGCTGAAGCTGTTTCGATGATCGCCGAGCACATCAAGGATTGGCCACGCGACGCCATGGTGCTGGCGCCGGCCACCGGTGTGTTCGGTTTGATCGGCTTCTCGGGCAAGGCCGGGCGCGAGGTTGAGCAGCTAGCACTGCTGGAGCCGCTTGCCACGCACTATGGCGATGACTGGTGGTTTCGAACGGTACTCGCGTTTGCCGAAATCGAGCTGCATAAGCTCGATAGTGGTTTTAAGAACATCGAGGCCGCACTTCGCGGTTTTGCTCGCAACGCACACGCTGCGCATATCAAGGCCCACCTGTTCTACGAGAAGGGGCAGCGCGAAGAAGGGCTCGCCTATCTGGACCAATGGAATGCCACCTACCCACGAGAGGGGCAACTGCATTGCCATATAAGCTGGCATCTTGCCCTCTGGTCGTTGGAGACCGGAAGGCGGGATCAGGCATGGAAGGTCTATCGCGAAGCGCTGCATCCCGGCGGTTCGTGGGGCCCGCAGATCAATGTCCTCACCGACTGCGCTTCGTTCCTTGCGCGGGCCGAGATGGCAGGTGAGCCGCGATCTCCGGAATTGTGGAGAGAAATCAGCCAGTATGCGGCGAGGTGGTTTCCCAATTCAGGGATCATCTTTGCCGATATGCACAGTGCACTTGCCTTTGCAATGGCTGATGATACGGAGGCGCTTGCGAGAATCGTCGAGAACCCAAAGGGACCCGCTGCGGACATTCTGGTACCCATCGCGCGCGGCTTCGACGGTTTAGCGAGGGGCGACTGGACGCGGGCCGTCGATGAACTAAAGCCCGTTTTGCAGGCCCATGAAAGGGTAGGAGGTAGCCGCGCCCAGCGCGACCTCTTGGAATATTCCGTGACCTGCGCCTTGCTGCGCAGTGGTCGCGCCGACGAAGCGCGGCGCCTGATCGCTTCACGACGACCTCAGAATGCGGCGAGCGGCCTTCCGCTCGCCGGAATCTAAACCCGACCACTGCAGCTTTCCTGCGAGGAGAATTCCTGGAGGGGCGAGAAATTGAAAGAGGCGGCAACATGAAGCGATCCTATCGCGTCGCGCAGGTCTCAAAACCCGGCACGCTCGAAATTGCGGAACGCGAGACGCCGTCGCCAGGCGCGGGAGAGGTGCTGATCTCGGTTGAAGCCTGCGGGGTATGCGGCGCGGACGCTGCCGACATAGACCGGGCTGATCCCGCGCTGCGACCGCGGCGCGTCCCTGGTCACGAAGTGGTGGGTCGGATCGCAACGCTCGGCGCCGGAACGCCATCGATATGGAAGATCGGTCAAAGGGTTGGTGTTGGAAGGCTTGGCGGGCATTGCAACGAATGCGTCCAGTGCCGCCGGGGTGAATTTCAGCTCTGTCTCAATCAGCCGGTCGTCGGATCGTCTTGCGATGGCGGTTACGCGGAGATGATGAACGCCCGCGCGACCGGGCTCGTTTCAGTTCCGGATGAATTGAGCTTCGAAGAGGCCGCACCACTGCTTTGCACGGATGAAGTCCGGCCAAGCCAACTTCAGAATGGTGTTGACCATGAGGGAGGAGCGAAATGCGCATCAATGATGATCTGACGATTCCGGTGATAGTCCATGCCGCGCAGCTTCCATGGACATCAAGCCCGGCGGCCGGCGTCGACCGGCGTATGCTGTTTCGCATCGGCGACGAGGTGGCGCGCGCCACCTCGATCGTGCGATACGCACCGCGCAGCGCGTTCCCCCGCCATACGCACGGGGGCGGCGAGGAGATCGTCGTTCTCGACGGCGTCTTCCAGGACGAACACGGCGATTACCCGGCGGGCAGCTACTTCCGCAACCCGCCCGGGACTTCGCACGTTCCCGCATCGAAGGACGGTTGCACGATCTTCGTCCGCCTTTGGCAATTCCGGGAGAGCGATGACGACCAGATCGTACGACGGCCCGCGGAAGGTCGTCCGCTCGAGCCGAGATCGGGGGCGGCGAGCGCGATCGAATTGTTCGACGACGCATTCGAGAACGTACGTTTCGAGAGCTGGATGCCGGGCAAGGCGATCATGGTCGAGAACGCACGCGGGCTCGAAATGCTTGTTCTCGCGGGGAGCCTGTCGATCGGCGACCAGATGCTGACCTCGCAAAGCTGGGTCCGCTTGCCGGTCGGACAAGCGCTGCGCGCCGTCTCCGGTCCGGAAGGCGCGAAGGTCTGGGTGAAGGAGGCTCCCCTGCTTCATCCGGACGTCTGCCGACTGCCTTGAAGCGATTAGACCGAAGGAAAATTCAGAAGGCTCATTGATTTTGCTCATCTATTCAGCGGACTTTGATTCCGCCATTCGGTTCGATCCCTCCCGCCCCAGCCAGGGCTCAAAACGCCAGTCCGGCACGACCGCGGCGCCCTCTCGTGCCGGGTGCGCGGCAACTCGCCGGCAACCCGATGCGCACAAGCAGATTGCGGCGGACTCCGTTGACGACGCCGCGCAGGGACACGACATATCCTGTGCCGTCGATCCAGGTCACCGCTCGGGAGCAAGATATGAACGCGCCGCCAAAAATCGATCCCGTTACCGCGCGTTCTGACCGGGACGTGCTGCACTGGCTGACAAACGACACACGCGATGAGCGCTTCATTGACAATATTTTCGCTGAGATGTGTATCCGGGTCCAGCGAGCAGGCATTCCCGTCAAGCGGGCGTCGCTTCATATCCTGATCCACCATCCGCAATGGCTTGGCGCACGGATCATGTGGGCCGACGGGATGCGCGAGGCGGAGATTGCGAGGGTCGACTACGACGTCAGGGAGCGATCCGAGTACATCGGCAGTCCCGCCAACGAAGTCCATGACGGTGCCACCGAGGTGCGCGAGAATCTCGAACGGGACCCGTCACTGGGCCGCAAGCATGCCGTCTTTGACGAGATGCGGGCGAAAGGCCTGACCGACTATGTGGCGTGGCCGCTATGCCATACGCTCGGCAAGCGGCATATCGTGACCTTTGCAACCGACCGGCCAGGAGGTTTCGACGACGCGCATATCGCCAGCCTGTTGGAACTGTTGCCGGTTCTGGCGCTGGTCAGCGAAATCCGTGTCAAGAACCGGCTGGCGCGAACGCTGCTCGAAACCTATGTCGGGTCGCATGCCAGCGAGCTCATTCTAGCCGGCGCCACCAGGCGCGGCAGCGGGACGACGGTACGCGCCGCCATCATGATCTGCGATCTGCGTGATTTCACCAGGATCTCCGACAACTGGCCGCGCGATGACGTCATTGATCTTCTGAACGGCTATTTCGATGCGATGTCGGAGCCGATTGCGCGACATGGCGGGGAAATACTGAAATTCATCGGCGACGGTCTGCTTGCCATTTTTCCGCTCAGCCAGTCGTCGGCCTGCGCAAATCTGCTGCATGCCGTGGCTGAAGCCCGTCAGGCCATGCTTGTCCTCAACGAAAAAAATAGCGAAACCGGTCGTGAGCCGCTGAATTACGGCATCGGCGTCCACGTCGGAGACGTCATGTACGGCAATATCGGGTCGCGCAGCCGGCTCGACTTCACGGTCATCGGTCCTGCGGTCAACATGGCTTCGCGTCTCGAAGCGCTCACCAAACAGTTGGGAAAAACGGTGCTGCTGTCCCGCGCGTTCGCTGATTTCGTCGAAAACGATTTCGATCTCGAACGCGTCGGCGAATATCCGGTGCGCGGCTTCAACGACCCAATCGAGCTGTTTGCGTATCACGGCTGAACGACGATCTATCGCCAGGTGCCGGGCCGCCCCACGGGACTCGTCAAGCGGCCATTGTAAGCGAATGTCGATCTCGGCGGTTGCTAATCCCGCGACGCCGCCGCCCAGACACTGAAAAGACAGTAGAGCCACAGCTTTAGAGCCACTGATTCGCGTGCTCAGGCCATTCAGCGCAGTCGCTCCCAGATGTTGCCGGGACCGATCCTCTGTGGAGGCAGCTTCTATTTGGAAACGGCTGCCAAGCTATCGAAATCGCTACGGGCCGTCTTGAGCTTTTTCCAAATGCGCCTTGAAATCATTGGATAATTTGGCTTATTTTGATTCCGCCATTCGGAAGTTCGATCTCTCCCGCCCCGGGGCAGGCGCTCTGCCGAATTCGGCACCCTCAATTGCCATTGGCGCGGGAACAATGCACGGCCGCAAGAACGGTGCTATTGAGATGCTTCCCTTGCGACATCAACGGAATGCATCACCATCCAGGCACCCATGACCCCGTTCTTGTCGCGCTGTCAGTCCTGATCGCCGCGCTTTCTTCCTATACCGCCCTGGATCTCGCGACTCGCATGCGGGCCGCTTCCGGCTCCGCCAGCCTGGGCTGGCTTGGGGCTGCGGCCGTCGCCATGGGTGGCGGCATCTGGTCCATGCATTTCGTCGCCATGCTGGCGTTCAGCCTGCCCGGCGTCGAAATTTCCTACGATCCGCTCCTCACGCTCCTCTCGCTCGCCCTTCCCATTTTGGTCGCTGCCGCCGCGTTCGTCGTCGTAAGTCAGCGGTCGAATGCGCTCGTCGTTTCCGGCATTGGAATGGGGCTCGCGATCTCCGGCATGCATTACACCGGCATGGGCGCCATGCGGATGGCGGCTTCGATCCACTACGATCCCCTCTGGGTTGTGCTTTCCATAGCTATTGCGATCGGCGCTTCCATCATTGCGCTGTGGCTGGCCTTTCGCACGACGAGCGTGCTCGAGCGCATATCGGCCGGCGCCGTCATGGGCCTGGCGATCTCCGGGATGCACTACGCGGCCATGCGGGGCTCCTCCTTCGTTGCCACGGATGCCATTCTTGGCCGCGCAGTCCACGGCGCGGTTGGGCAGGCGCCGCTCGCGTTCCTGGTCGCGGGCACCACGATCGTCGTCCTCGTCATCGGGCTCGCCGCGGCCGTGTACGACCGCGCCTCGGCAGAACGTGCCGATCGCGAAGCCGAGGCACTCAGGCGAAGCGAGGAGAAATTTCGTCTGCTGGTGGAGGGGGTGGCCGATCACGCCATCTTCATGCTCGATCCCGAAGGGCGGGTGGCGAACTGGAATCTCGGCGCGCGCCGGCTGATCGGCTACGGCGACGAGATCATAGGTACCCACTACGCCATCCTTCACACCGAGGAAGACCGCGCGTCCGGCGTTCCTGATGCCGAGCTTCACGACGCAAAGCGGGAAGGCAAGTCAGAAGGCGAGGGCTGGCGCGTCCGCAAGGACGGCAGCCGCTTCTGGGCCGAGGAGACGATACGCGTGGTGCAAAACGAGCGTGGCGAGGCAATCGGTTTCGCCAAGATCGTGCGCGACGTGACGGAACGGCGCCGAGCCCAGGAAGCGCTGGAGCGCACCCGCGACGCGCTCGTGATATCGCAGAAGATGGAGACTGTCGGACAGCTTACCGGCGGCGTCGCCCACGACTTCAACAACATACTTGCCGTGATCCTGGGCAGCCTCGAACTGGCGAAGAAGCGCCTCCAGCCGGAAGATCCCAGGATTCATCGGCTGCTCGATAACGCGATTCAAGGTGCGCTGCGCGGCGCCTCGCTGACCCAGCGCATGCTGGCGTTCGCGCGCAAGCAGGACCTCAAGCCCGTCGTCGTGGATGTCCCGGAGCTGGTGCGCGGAATGGCGGCTCTCCTGAAGTTTGATCCAGCCATCCGGGTCGAGACCCGTTTCCCGATCGAGCTTTCGAAGGTGAAGGTCGATGCCAACCAGCTCGAGCTCGCGATCCTCAACCTCGCCGTCAATGCGCGCGATGCGATCGCGGCAGGTGGCGGGGTCATCAGCATCGCTGCACGCGAAGAGCATGCCATCGATGGCCTTGCCGAGGGACGATACGTCGCGCTCTCGGTGAGCGACACCGGATGCGGCATGGACGAGGAGACGCTCAGGCATGCGCAGGAGCCGTTCTTTACGACCAAGGGCGTCGGCAAGGGGACCGGTCTCGGCCTCTCGATGGTGAAGGGATTGGCCGAGCAGTCCGGAGGCGTGTTGCTGCTGAAGAGTCGCATCGGTGAAGGGACCACGGCCGAGATCTGGCTGCCCGCCTCTCAGGACGAAAAGCTGCCGGCGCCCCATGCGGCGGAGCCGTTGCGCGCCACGCCGCGCAGCAGTCGCCCGCTTTCCGTGCTGGTCGTCGACGACGACCTTCTCGTCCTCGACAGTGTCGCTGCGATGCTCGACGATCTCGGTCACGCCGTGATCGAGGCGCGCTCCGGCGAGGAGGCAGTCCAGCTTCTGCGCCGAATGCCGAAGATTGACATCGTGGTGACCGATTACGCCATGCCGGGGATGAACGGGTTGCTGCTTGCCGAGGCAGTGGCCGCCGAGCGGCCGGGCACGCCCGTGGTGCTCTGCACAGGATATGCCGAACTGCTGGGCTCGGTGCAGCCTGATCTGCCGCGCATTTCCAAGCCTTTCGATCAGGCGGCGCTCTTGGCCGCCATTGATGAGGTGATGCGCGCACAGGCAGCTTCGCGCTCGGTTTTGACCTTGCACCCGAAGAGAGCCTGACGTTGATCGGTCTCATCGCGTCTCAGTGAGCCGCCGGAGCGGCGGCTCTTCAGAAAGTCTTGCCGTCTCGTTTGCCATTGATCCATCCTCTTGGCCTAGAGGATTGCGGATTCAATGCCGTCATTTGTGAGATGCTTCACAGACATCGCAGGCCCAGGTTTGATAAAGACCTCCGCGCGGCCTGTCCCGGTGTCGGACCAAAACATGGACATCCGCAAGGACGATCCTGGCGCAAAGCGGACATCGTGAAATGTCAGCTCTCTCAAGCGCAGATACCGTTGCAAGTGCAAATCGAACAAACCCAAGCGCCTGCCGCGCGGTCGATAGACTGTGCTGTGAAGGCTTTGCAGCGGGGGAGCGATCTCCCATAATACTGACCCAACAATGCTTAGTGAGTATTAGACGAGTGGTATTATAGTACGGGTGTTGGGGCAGGCGGCGGATCGCTTCATTCACCCCTCATTGCGAGGAGGTTTATTATGGCCGATCGCGCGCGCAATAAGAACGGACTCGGCAAAGCCGTTACGTTCAACGTGATCACGCCGATGAATCGCTTCGGTACTTACGTTGTCCGACTGGCGCTTTGGATATTCGATCGCTGGAAATCAACTCAGAACACGGCCAAGGCGCTGGCGTTTTTGCCCTTCGTTCATTGGGTCGTGGTCAAGCGTGATTGCTTTCCGCGGGTCGACGACGGTCAGCCGGCGGAAAAGCTGAACTACGATTACTTGTTCTTTCTGAGCACGTTCAACGGCCCGTGGGGGCCTTACATCGAGGCCTTCGCCGACGTCCTCTATGTGCCGCTCGACATCGTATGGTTCTGGAGCATTCGCTATCCCATGGCGAGGCCCGTCGGGCCACTGAAGACGTACATTAGGCGCAATCAGGTCGAGTCGGATCACTCGTATAGCGCTTACCCTGGCGCTTCGGTACGCGACGTTCGCGCGGGCCTCGAAGTGCGCCGCGAACTCGATCAGTTTGCGAAAAATTCGTGCGACCTGGCGCCCGATAAATTTGAGACGGAGTTCAACCGCCTGCTCATGAGTGTGCAGAACAAGTTGGGTACGTTCGGTCCCATACCGGAAAAGTAATCCGATCGAGCGGAGTTCGCGTATGGCAAATCAAAACGGCGGAAAATACGGCTTTACGGGTCTGTTTCCAATCAAGCCTGGGAAAACAGCCGAGCTGCGCACATTTCTGCGTAAGCTGGACGAGAGCTTGAAATATCCGCGCGGTTCTCCCTTGAGCGAGGTGTCGATCGTCCACATGGCCCGCTTCGTTGTGATCGACAGACTTGCCTATCAGGGCACGCCGGCGAAGGTCGATGCACTCAAATCAGCCTATCTGCTGTTCGCCTGTGACTTCGATGGTTTCAGCATCGACGTTCTGATCCGTGCAATGGTCAAGTATATTCCGTGTGAATTAGAGGCCATTTGGCGGCACTGCCGTGGCTTTCCCGGCATCGAAAGCTGTGACGATCTCGCTGCGTATTTCGAGCAATGCCAGGTTACGACCAATTTGCTATTGGCCGACCGGCCCGACGCGAGCGTGAACGATATTCTGAAGGGACTGATGTATCGGCGCCGGCTGGTGAAGTTCATCAAGCACGTTCAGAAAGCGCAGCCAAGTCCGGCAGAACTCAAAGCCCGTTTCGAGAAGATGTGGCGAAGCCTGCAAGCGGTCAGGCCGAGCGCAGGGAAGTTGTAACGGCATAGCGATTGATAGTGGGGCCTGCGATGTTTGATTTCTCCAGTATTCAAGGCAATATTCTCCGCGGCTACGCCTCCTTTCAGCATGCACGTTTCATCTGCTTAGCGATTGGTGATGTGGGCGATGCCAGACGGTTGATGCAGAAACTGCTGGATGGGGGCCAAATTACTCCCGGCCAGTGGCAGGAAAAGCCGGACGCGACGCTCAATCTCGCCCTGACCTTCGAGGGACTGCGGGCCTTCGGCCTTCCGGAAGAAAGTCTCGCGACTTTTCCTGCTGAATTTCGCGAGGGCATGAAGGTTCGTGCAAAGGTGCTCGGCGATGTCGGCAAGAGTTCGCCGCAACATTGGGATGAGCCCTGGAAGACGAGCCGTGTGCATATTTTGGTGATGATCTATGGCAGGACGATGGATGCGCTTGAGGAGCGCTGCCGAACATTTAGGAAATTGCTGCCGGCTGGCATAACTGAGCTGGGTCCCGATCAAGCCGCCGAATCTTTCAGCAATGATGGCGGGAAGACGCGCCGTGAGCATTTTGGCTTCGCCGACGGGCTGAGCAATCCCGATGTCCAGGACGTACCGCGCGAGGCGGCGGCCAGCAAGGATATAGGCAATCCCGATCACAGCGGGCGATTTGGAAAAATTCCGTTGGGGGAGTTCATCCTCGGCTACCCCGGCGAAGGCGGCGATCTCGCGCCTATGCCGCTGCCGAACCTGCTTGCGCACAACGGGACATATATGGTGTTCCGCAAGCTCGCACAGAATGTGCTGGCGTTTCGAGACTACATCAGAGCGCAAGCAGAGTCGTTTTCTCGGACAATCCCCGGTGGTCTGCCGGATGGCGTAAGCGCGGAAGATTTTCTGGCGGCCAAGATGATGGGACGTTGGCAAGACGGATCTTCATTGATCGAGCATCCGCATAAGCCGGTCAAGTCTCTCGCCAATTCATTCGGCTATGCCGACGATCCGGCAGGCGCGCGGTGTCCACTGGGAGCACATGTGCGGCGCACTAATCCGCGCGACGCGCTCGGGTTCGGCGGCAAGACGATGAGCCGGCACCGTCTGATCCGGCGCGGCATTACCTACGGCAAGTTTCTTCCGGCCGGCGAGCGGGATAATGAAAGCCGCGGCATCATCTTCATCGCCTTCAATTCCGGCTTCGACCAGTTCGAGTTCGTGCAGCGGTTCTGGGTTAATTTTGGCGACGATTTCGAGCAGGGAAATGACACCGATCCGATTGTCGGCGTTGGCCGACGCGGCCAAATGGTGATCCCGGGTGATGAGGCCACGGGGCGGCGGCCATTTATCTGTTTCGACATTCCGCGCTTTGTCGAAACCAAAGGCGGCGATTATTTCTTCGTCCCGAGTCTCGCCGCGCTCAGGTTGCTGGCCTCCGGCAGGGTTCATGCGTCATGACCCGGTCCGGCACCCGTCGGCAGTTCGACGCTCGCGCGAGCGGGAAGCGGTTCATGGTGCGCCTCTTCGGAGATCAGCCGGTCAGCCTCGGCTTTCACGCGCTGCGCCGCTTGGCAGAATTCGGGCAGATGCTGCTGGCGATCGTGCGCCCGGCGCGAGCGGGCGACGCGCGGACATCGTCCGCGACGCCGGCGCGATATCGGCAGATTGTGAATGCGCTGGAGCTGCCGCCGGACCGGCCAATGCCGTTGCATGAGCTTGAGCGTGCCGTGCCTGGCGAGGCATCCATGATCCGGAGCATGGCGCGGATCGCCGCAGAAGCGGTGATTACCAACTACTGCGAGATGAAGGTCTCGGATTGCTCCGTCCCTGCGATGCGCGATCAGCATGCCAAAACGCATGGATGCGTGAAGGCGGAATTCATCGTTCGCGACGATCTTCCTGCCGAGTTTACGACGGATCTGTTTCGTCCGGGCGCCCGCTATCCGGCCATGGTCCGGTTTTCCAACGGCCGCGGCACGGCGGGCAGCGACCGGAGGATCGACGCGCGTGGCTTGTCCATCAAGCTTCACGAGGTCGGCAGAGATACTATTCTTCGCACGTTGGCGCCCGACAAGGCGCCCGCCGGCGAACATGATTTCGCGCTCAGCAGTTTTCCGATCTTCTTCTGTAAGAACGTGATCGACTATACGCTGTTGATGAACGCGGTGAGTGCACCACATGCAACCTGGCGCGAAAAACTCGGCAAGGGGCTGCGATGGCTCGAGTTCGTCGTCCGGTGTCCGCGCCAGTTTTACCTATTCGTGCGCACTGCGGTGGAGGGTCTGCTGACCATCCGCAATCCGCTGACTGCCACCTATCACAGCATGTCGCCGTTTTTGTTCGGCGAGCACAAGGTCGTGCGTTATTTGGTCGGCCCTCCCGGTCGCCAAAATGGCGGCGCCGGATGGAGAATGTTTGCGCTTTGGACCCGGTCGCAAAGCTTTCTCCAGGATGCGCTTGTGAGGGATCTGGATCCGCATACGCATCGACCCGGCGATCATGCCGTCGTGCTCGATTTCTCCATACGGATACGGCACGCCGCCACGCCGGATGACGTCGAGGATGCCTCGCGGTGGTGGACCCGCCCTCAAGACGAAGTCGTGCGATTGGCTAGGATTGTCATTCCCAAGCAGAGCTTTCTGGCGCAAGATCAGCTGTACGACTGCGAGCACATGGTGTTCAATCCCTGGAATTGCCTGCCCGAGCACAGGCCGCTCGGCAGCGTCAACCGGATGCGCCTCGCGGTCTATCTTGCCTCGCGGCAGGTGCGACGGAAACTGAACATGGTGGCGTCATGAGCAGCCAGTTGAGGCCCGATCGGTCGGACGGACTTCAGGTGCTGCGGGCGCCGCCGAATGCCGAGAACGAAGCTCTGCACGCCGAACGCCGGCAGCTTACCGTTGTATTTATCGACATCGTCGGATCGACGCCCCTCAGCGAGCGGATCGATCCCGAAGAGTTTTTCGCGGTCATCAGAACCTACCGCGATATCTGCGACGAGCAGATTCGCCGCTACGGCGGTCACATCGCCAGAATGATCGGTGACGGGTTGCTCGCATTTTTCGGCGTCCCGCAAGCCCATGAAAATGATCCCGAGCGCGCGGTCCGCGCCTCCCTGGCGGTCGCCGCAGCGATAAAGGAGCAGAAGTTTCTGCTGTCGGATGGCAGCTTCGTCCGCCTGGGCGTACGCATCGGGGTCAACACCGGGGTGGTCGTCGTCGGCAGCGTGCCCGGCGAGCCCCCCAATCGGCGGGAAGTGTTCGGCAGCTCGGCACATGTCGCTGCTCGCCTGCAAGGGCTCGCCGGTGAGAATGGTGTCGTGGTCGGTTCGAGCACTTACGAGCTGACCCGCGGAACGTTCAGCTACGCGCCGCTTGGCAGACGATCGCTCAAGGGCGTGGAGGAGCCGGTCGAAGCCTGGCGTGCAGATGCTCTAGCGTCCAGCGAAAGCCGGTTCGACAGGGCGCAGAGGTCGCCTCTTGCCCCGATGATAAACCGAACCAGCGAAAGCGCATTGCTTGCCGAGATGTGGCAGCAGACAATAGCGGGCTGGGGACAGGCCGGCGTCGTTTCCGGCGAGCCCGGCATCGGCAAGTCACGCCTGATCCGCCAGTTCCGCAGTTCCCTCGATGCATCTCCGCGTGATGTTCTGTCGCTGCAGTGCTCGCCGTTCCACGTCAACACGCCGCTTGCGCCTGAAATCGAGAGACTTACGCGCGCGGCCGGCATCCAGGAGGCCGACGATGCTGAACTCGCGTTGGCAAAATTGCGATCGCTTTTGGCAAGAGCCATCCCCGATGTCGAGCACGCACTTCGTTACTACGGAGCGATCCTGTCGATACCCGCCTGCTCAGGATACGAGCCCGCGGATCTCGGATCTCCCTTTGAGCGCGAGCGTACCCTTCAGGTGTTCATCGATGTTCTCATCGCAGCCTCGCGCAAGCGACCGATCCTCGCAATCGTCGAGGACGTCCAGTGGATTGATCCGACCAGTATCGAGCTGCTGGTACGCGTGATAGCTCACTGTTCCGGCGAGCGGATCATGATCCTGATCACGCATCGCGATGACTACCGGGCCGACTGGTTGTCGGGCGCGGCAGTTCGACGGATCGCTCTCCAAAAACTGCCGGTGCACGAATGCGAGCAGATGGTCGCCGCCATCGCAGGCAGCGATTTCGTTCCGCGCCGGATTACCAGCCAGATCGTGGAAAGAACTGATGGCGTACCACTCTTCGTCGAGGAGTTTACGCGGGCCGTCGTCGATTCCGGAGCGGTCCCGCGCGCTGCTGACGGCCCGGTCCTGAACGGGAAGTTGCCGGAACCTCTGGTGCCCGCAAGTATTCACGATTCACTGATGGAGCGTCTTGATCGTCTCGGTCCTGCCAAGCGCGTCGCGCAGATCGCTTCCGTCTTCGGAAGGAAATTCAATGATGAAGGCATTTCCAGCGTACTTCCAGGTAAAGGCCAAACGCTGAAACACGCGTTGCGGGCGCTGGAGAACGCCGGGATTGTGTATCGTATCGAGGAGCCTCAAGGCGCGGTCTTCACGTTCAAGCATGCGATGATACAGGAAGTCGCCTACGCGTCGCTGCTCAAAGAGGAAAGGCGCGAGCTTCATGCGCGAGTCGCATCGTGGTTGCTTCAGGAGGTAGCCATCGGAGAGAGCAGCCAGCCTGCCGTGCTCGGCTATCACTATGCGCGTGCTGGCAATATTCAGGAGGCAGTCGAGGCTTGGCTTCAAGCGGGCAAATCCGCGCTGCGCCGATCAGCCACCAAGGAGGCCGTGGCTCATCTTCGCGAAGGCCTCTCGCTCATACCCAAGCTGCCCGCTTCACCGCGGCGCTTCGAAGCTGAAATCGCCTTGCAATCCAACTTGGCGATGGCGTACACCGCCAACGCAGGGTGGTCAGATCCGAACGTCTATGGCCCCTACAGTCGCGCACTCAAACTTTGCGCGAACCATGGCACCATCCGCGAGAAGGCGACGGTGCTGTGGGGAAGTACCATAGCAAAGCTAGTCAACTGCGAGCTCACCAAGGGCCTCGAACACGCGCAGGATTTCGTCCGCCGGGCCGAGGAATGGCGCGATGACGAGGCTGCCCTCATGGCGTACGCCGCTGCCGTGATCGCCAATTTCTTTCTCGGCCGTCTGGAGCAAGCGAGCGAGCTCGCGGCGCTGATCGGCGCCCGCTACAATCGTCTTGAGCACGGCAAGCTGGTCCAATTCTATCAGCATGATCCAATGATCGTTTCGCTGGTCTATTCCGGACACATCGAATGGCTGTTGGGTCGGCCCGGCCGGGCCAGAGAGTGCTGTGAGACGGCGCGGCAGCTTGCGAATGAGATCGGGCATCCGTTCATGCTGGCATTTGCCTCGATTCTTGGCGTTTCCGATCACTGGTATGAGCGCGACCTTGCGGCCAACCTTGCCAGCGTCGAGCGCGGCATGAAAGTTGCTGATGAGTACGGCTATCCGATGTACCGGGTCATCGGTCCGTTGTGGGCAACCGCTGCGCTAGCGGAGCGTGGCCCTGCGCCGAAAGTGCTCGAACAACTGTGCGGGTTGCTAGGCAAGCTACCAGCCCGGTGCATTCAGATGCCGCTCTACCGAATTCTGCTCGCCGCTGAATTCGGACGAATCGGGCAGATAGAAAAGGCTCGAAGCTTCGCTGCTTCGGCCGAATCCCTGATGAAGCAAACCGGCGAACGCTGGGCTGCTCCCGAGATTTTTCGGATTCACGGCTCGCTGCTGTGTTGCGAACCCTTGCGAGACGACCGTGCGGCCATGCGCCTGTTCAAACGCTCGCTTACCTCTGCCAGAAAGCTCGGTGCGGTCGGTTGGGAATTGCGTACGGCGATCAGCATCGCACGTTTGATCTGCGCTGGCGAGAGCGCGTCGGGATGCGCAGAGGCACGAGACCTGCTGATATCGACCAAGGCGAAATTTGCCTCCGCGGAAACTTCCCGCGACCTGGGCGAGGCTGATGACCTGATAAGAGCGTTGGCCTAGCAAGGCGTGCGGCGACAAGCCGCTTGAGACATGCCGTCCTGGCAGCTTTAAGGGGTCCGAAAACGGCGAGCGACACCCTTCGCGCCGCTCGCAGTCTTTCCGACGGCCCGATCAGCGCACGGTGCGCTCGACGGCGATCGCGGTCGCTTCTCCGCCGCCGATGCAGAGCGCAGCGACACCGCGCTTTAGGTTCCGCGCTTCCAGCGCATGCAGCAGCGTCACGATCAGTCGCGCGCCGGTGGCGCCGATCGGGTGGCCGAGCGCGCAGGCGCCGCCATTGACGTTGAGCTTTTCGGCGGGAATGCCGAGATCCTTCTGCGCCGCCATCGCCACCACCGCGAACGCTTCGTTGATCTCGAACAGGTCGACGTCGGAGGCAGCCCAGCCGACCTTGTCGAGCAGCTTGCGGATTGCCGGGATCGGCGCGGTGGTGAACCATTGCGGCTCCTGGCTGTGGGTGGCGTGGCCCTTGATCTCGGCGAGCACCGGCAACCCGTCGCGATCGGCGAGCGAGCGCTTGGCCAGAATCAGTGCGGCGGCGCCATCGGCATTCGCGGAGGAGGCGGCCGGCGTAATGGTGCCGCCCGCGCGGAACGCGGGCTTCAATCCGGGAATCTTGGCGGGATCCACCTTGAGCGGATGCTCGTCATTGGCGACGACACGCGGACCCGCTTTCTCAGCCAATGTGATCGGCGCGATCTCGGCCCTGAACGCGCCGCCCTCGACCGCCTTGCGGGCGCGGGTCAAGGTCTCCATCGCGTAGGCGTCCTGGTCCTTGCGGGTGAACTGATAGGCCTCCGCGGTGGCCTCGCCGAAGTCGCCCATCGAGCGGCCGGTCTCGTAGGCATCTTCCAGCCCATCCATCATCATGTGATCGATGATCCGGTCATGCCCGGCGCGATAGCCGCCGCGCGCCTTGGCCAACAGATAGGGCGCGTTCGACATGCTCTCCATGCCGCCGGACAGCACGATCGAGGCCGAACCGGCATTGATGATATCGTGCGCCAGCATCGTCGCCTTCATGCCGGAGCCGCACACCTTGTTGACCGTGGTGGCGCCGGTGGCGTCAGGCAGACCCGCGCCGCGTGCTGCCTGGCGTGCCGGCGCCTGGCCCTGTCCGGCCGGCAGCACATTGCCCATGAACACCTCCTCGATCCGCTCCGGCGCGAGTTTCGCTCGTTCCAGCGCCGCGCCGATCACGTGAGCGCCGAGCCTGTGCGCGCTGAAGGGGGACAACTCGCCCATGAACCGGCCAAGCGGCGTGCGGGCGGCGGAAAGGATGACAACGGGATCGGGGCTCGCGGCCATTGCGGGTTCTCCTGTTCGATCGCTGTTATATGACGATAATCATATATTGCGGCATTGCAATAGGATGCCGCCGCTTTCCGCAACGAGGCGCTAGATCTGAGCGTTTTCCAGCGAAAGCCTGTCCCGGACTTGATCCGGGGTGGACACCGGTTCGCGTCAAGAAAACGCGTCAAAACAACGATCTAGAGCCGGTTCTGATTCAATCGGAACCGAAAAGGCTCTGGCCGCGAATTCCGGCAGGAGCGATGCAGGGAAACGAGGGGTGATCTCCCCAGCGCCCTATCTTTCGTTTCCCTATATCGTAAGGATTATCACCAATGATCCGTTATCTACTCCAACGCGCTCATTGTGGCAGCGACCGGTTCCCTGTTTCATTTCCGCGGGGGACGATGCAATCCACTCCGAAAACTGAACTTCGATGAGCGCCTATGATGCGCCCATGGCCCACATCCGAAGTCAGCCCGGGCGCCGTTTCTCTTTTGCTAGTGATTTCTTGTGTGCGGATCGCAGAAGCGCCGATCCAGGATGGCCCAATGGCAACCGGCGCAAATGCCGAAAATCAATGGCTAGTGAGATATGGATGACCTGACCGCTATGGGCGAATCCGGAGTAATCAATTCGACGGGACTGTCGAAGCAGACACGCGCCGCAGCGATCGCGACTTGGGTCCGGTTGCTCACGCCCAGCTTGCGCATGATTTCGCGGACATGGACTTTCACGGTTGTTTCGGTCATGCCGAGCTTGCGACCGATCACCTTGTTGGGATCGCCTTGGCAGAGGCAAGCGAGCACCGCGTACTGCCGCTCGGTAAATTCGGGCGCGTGCCGTGCGCCGTTTAGGCCATGGTCGCGCTGCACGCTTACCGCCTTACCGTCGAAGAGGGACCCTGGCTGGTCGTAAGGACCGTCCTCGGGCCCGAGAGGGGGCGCCTGCGTCTGTTGTTCAGGCTCCGGAAGCGCTTGCTCCTGGGATAGGTCCGGTTGTCTGTATTCGAGAGGCGCCGGCGGGCTGAAGGTCTGGCTGGCCAGGATGGCGGTCGCTGGAAAGTAGGTGCCACCATGGAGGACGAATGAAAGGGCGTGCAATGCAAGCTCGGGCGCCATGGAATTGCTGAAGTAACCCCGGGCTCCGCAACGGATCGCGGCGAGAACGGTGGCGGGATGTTCATCGTCGGAGATGATGGCGAGTGCCGCCTCCCGGCGAAGGGTATGCAACACCTGTATCTCGGTGAAGACCTCGTGGGGGGAGGGGGCGCCGACGCTGTAAATCAGCATCTGGCATTCGCTCCGCTCGATAAGTCTTGTATGCGCCTCATCGGGATCGAGCGAAATCAGCTCGACCTGTTCGTGGCTGGCCCAGGGACTTAAGAAGCTCTCCGCTCGAGCTCGTCGAAAGGCCATTGCGTCTACAATAAACACAGTCTTCTTTGGTGGGACTGACATAACGCGCCCCCAGAATGTAATACTGATGATATTGATGGACTCTTTCAGAACCGCACGTAGTCGCTATGAATTAGTTCACTCTGCATCTTAATTGTTCAAAAAAACTTTACCCTCGTTAGCGGGGGATGCCAAGGAGACCAAATGTGACCGGATGTCGTCAAAATCCGGTCATTAAAGTGTGCTTTTTCATTCCCCAATTGCAAAAAGCCGCACCGCGCAACCTTCGCTAATATATCTTTCGATACGTACGCCTGCCCTGACGAAGCAGGTACGATAGTATCGTTGTCGGCCTCGCACGGCACGGAACCAAACGATGTTTGTCAGCAAGCTGCCCCCAAAGCCGGATTTCGAAGTGCTGGCTGCCGCTGCTCCGGCTTCCGCAGATCGCCGCACATTCGTTCTCGCCCTGATGGGCAACCTGATCTGTAGCTGGTCGAATAACGAAAGTCTCTTCATCTACGTACTGATGATCCTGTTGCGGACGGACGAAGCGTCGGCTGCCGTCGTGTTCGCGACGCTGAATACGACTCGCGCGAGACTCGATCTGATCCAGCGGTTGGCCAAGATCAGAATAACCGACAAGGCGCTCGCCAAGAGTCTGACCGCACTTATCGAGCGCTTTTCGGAATCCACCAAGGTTCGAAATGAATTGAATCACTGCATGTTCATCTTCGATGCTTCGGGCGCCATTACCCATACCCAGTCGATGCGATTGGCGGAAACAAAGTCCAGCCTCAGGTTCGGAGAGATCAAGGCGCTGGACGAAAGCCGTCTACAAGAGATGGTGCGGACGACCCACGAAATGACGAAGATCAATCGCGATATCTGGGATCTCCTACCGCGCCTTGAAGCACATGTTCACGGCGTGAAGCCACAAAGCGTGCCGCGCGACGCGGCTTAAGCGGTCCGGCGACGCCGGGTGGTCATGTCTCGTCCCGCCGCTGTTCACTCCGGTATCCATTCGTTCTGAGCGCCAATCGTGCCGATGGTTGATATCGCAAGATACAGCCAGCGATCGAATGCGTGCATGTTGTTGTCGAAGATGTGGCGGCATTCTGACCGGGCTGGCATTCGCAATCACGCGGGTGTCGGCGGTCGGAAGAAACCGACGTTAAAGAGCACCGCCGCGCTTCGAAGACCGCAGACTTAGAAGATCAGCGTTCTCCGTTCCGCCCGCGATGCTCCAAACCAACAGGAGCACGTCATGTCTTTTTGGGATCCCAACGATCAGGACCAGAAGCAAGACCAGGACCAAGACCAGGACCAGAAGCAAGATCAGTTGCAGGCGCAGGCCAATCTCCAGGCTCAATTGCAGGGCCAGGGTCAAGGCCAGGGTCAGGGCCAGGGCCAATTCCAGGTCGCGGTACAGTCGCTTGAATCCAAGAGCGACAACGAGAACGATAACGACAATGACAACAAGAATGAGAACGAGAACTGGAGCGCCAACGGTAACCTGAACTTCAACGAGAACAAGAACGAGGTCGACAACGAGGTAGATAACGACCTCGACAACAAGGTCGACAATGACGTCGACAATAAGATTGACAACAACATCGAAAACAAGATCGAAAACACCGTCGAGAGCAAGGTGGATGTCGATGTCGATGTGGATGTCGATGTGGACACAAGCGGCCTGAGCACCCCGGTCATCGATCTGAACCACTTCACGGCGCACGATTCCATCGTCATGCCCGACGTGGTGAACCAGAAGATGGACGACGGCAACCAGTTCAACATCGATCAGGTCAATAACCTGGCCGATCAGGACGTCAACACCTCGAACGCCACCTACAACGGCGGCGGATCGTATTGCTATCCGGGCTCTGGTTTCGAAATGGATGCCAAGATCGAGGGCGGCACGTCCAGGATCGACGCCGGCGATATTGGAGCGCGTGCAGATGTTTCTTCCAGCGCCGATGCAGCTATCAACCAGTCTGCATTCGACCAGAACATCACGCAGGGTGCCAACATCCAGTTCAACAGCATTACCATCCAGGCTGCCGGTGTCGATCTGACCGACAGCGATACAGCTTAGTTCTCGCGTTCGACCCGCGCGGCGTTAGCCGCGCGGGTCATTTCTTTGCAAATCATTTCATTTCAGTCGCCGCAGTTGCCGACAAGAAACTGTGGGGCCGTCGTGCGACCCTGACGGTTCACGGCAACAGGGGAGGTTCCCATGGCCTCAGCGAGCTTCGTCGAAATCATTTCCCATTTCGCAGGATATCTCCGGATCTTCGAGGACATCGCCCGCGATCGCGTCCAGTACGATGAGACGCTCGCACCCGGTCCCTCCGGCGACTACACGACGCTGCGACCGAACTACCACCATCGCTACGCGCCTGAGGATATGGACAGCGCGGCCGGCCTGGTGCCGGAACTGATAGCCGACGATCCGATGGATCTGATCCGCGGCCGTCCGCTCAAGCTGCTCAAAGGTCCGCAGGACCCCGATTTCGATTTCTTTCCGACGCCGCTGAAACCGAACATCGTGCTCCCGTCAGCGGGCGGCGGTGGTGGCGGCGGAGGCGGCAGCGAGCTTAACATCAGGGTGAAGTACGAGGACGGCGGCGCGGAGATTCAGCTTACGGTCCACCAGTACAACTTCATGCACGACGAGGACTTCAATCTGCCGGCGGATTTCCTGGTTGCGGCCGAGCCCTTGATCATGAGCCTCAACAGCAATGCGATGGCCACCATCGAGCAGTTGGTGGCCAATGCCAACGCCGAGGTTCCCACCGATTGGCAGATGCCGCAGAACGATGCCGGCGTGACGGATTTCCTGAAAGCTCATGACGCCGCATGGGCAGACCGCGACGGCACGCCGGACGAGAATTCCGTGCCTGCCGGTTACTATGTCAACGGCGAACTGCAGGAACCGCCAACGGAGCCGAGGCCGCCGGCCGAGCTGAAGGAGTTGCCGGACACCGGCGACGGCATCGGGCAATGGGCGTCGATGGGCGGCAACTACAGCATCAACGCGGCGCTGCTACTCGATGTTGGCGAGGGCGCCCGCACCATGGTGGTGTTGGGGGACTACTTCAAGACCGATGCCATGTTCCAGACCAACACGACCATCGACAACGATCAGGTCAGCGTGTCGGGCGGGGAGGGCACGCCATCGGTGACCAGCGAAGGCAATGTCGCGACCAACATCGCCAATTTCGTCCAGAACCCCAGCATCTACGCCGACCTCCCGTCCTACTGGGCGGGGCCGAACTGGATCGTCGATGTGGTCGACGGCGACTACTATAGCGTCAATGCGGTGACCCAAACCAACTATCTCTCCGACAACGATGTGGCAACGCAGGTCAGCAGCGAAGGCCACTACAACCTCGTCGGTGGCCACAATCAGCTCGGCAATCTGGCTCAGATTTTTGATGGTGACATTCAATACGACCTGATCATCATCGAGGGCGCCTATCACGGCATGAACGTGATCTTTCAGAACAACATCTTGTTGAACAACGACAATATCGTGATGTCGGCCGATGGCGCCGATCCATCTCAATCGGTGAGCTCAGGTCACAACAAACTGTTGAACGAGGGAGCTATCGAGAATTATGGCGGCGACACCTTCGACGTACTGACCCCAGGGCTCCAGCAGATCCTGGATCTGCTGGCCGCCGGCGTAACGTCGATTGATCCTGAGCTGGGCAGTCTCATCGCCGGCAATGGCGGCCCTCTGCGCGTGCTCTACGTCAAGGGAGACTATTACGACATCAATGCGGTTTGGCAGACCAACATCACCTCCGACATCAACGTGCTGTATCAACTGCAAAACGAGCCGTCGGCCGATCTGATGGCGCTTGAAGCCGACGGGGGCGTAACGCAGTCGGCTACCACCGGCGGAAATGAACTCGCCAACGACGCTGCGATTGTCGATGTCAATCCCGACGTCATTTACGTCGACGGCCATATCTACACCGATTCCATTCTGGTGCAGGCCAACCTGCTGCCGGTGGATCAGGATGATGCGGTCAATGGCGATACCGATACCCTGGTGACTGAACTTATCGCGTTCGTCGACGACACCCAGGACCAGACAAACGCGAGCCCGGCTGTCGTTACCAATTCGGTGCAGGCAGATCCGATGGCGAGCGTGCTGCATTAGCGACAAGCAGGATGTTTTGATTATTGGAAGTAACGGAGTTTCCAAATGTGGGGTTGGGATGATCGTCCAGGCGGGAGTTGGCGCTTGAGGGAGTATGACGAATCAACGCCGCATATGGCAAAGATAGTTCCGCTTCGCCCCTGGTTTGATGAGCCCACTCCGCATCCCAAGTATCCGCCGGTCGAATCTGCGCGCGAGAAGGCATCTCCGGCCGAAGCCAGAGTCGCGGACCCGCCGGCAGTCGAGCCATCCCTGCGGGAGGAAGCCAAGACCCCGGCGCCGGGATCCACCGTCGTGATCGAGCAGCAGACTCCTGCACCCCCGCTGCAGCGTGGCGGCGACAGGGACGGTGGCGGCTCCTCCGGCGGTGGTGGCGGTGGCGGAGGCGGTGGCGGCACGCCGCGGCTCCAAAAGCGTTCCGGCGACAATGAATTTCGCGACGTACTCGGCAAGGGCCTTGCGAGTGCCCGCCGCAACCTGGTGACCGTGGGGATATTCTCGATCGCGGTCAACCTGCTGGTGCTGGCGATTCCGATCTACCTGTTCAACATGTCCGATCGCGTGATGACCAGCCGCAGCACGGACACGTTGGTGATGCTGACCATCATCGTGGTCGTCGCGATCGCAGCGCATGTGCTCATGGATATGATGCGCCGCGTCATCCTGATGCGGGTTGCGGTGGAGACCGAGGCCCGATTGGGTGGACCGGTCTTGAGCGCCGCCGCCAAGGCCGCGCAGAGCGGATCCAGCCGCGAATTCCAGACCTTGGCGGACCTCCAGCATTTGCGCGCGTTCATTACCGGCCCGGTATTGCTGACGATGTTCGATACGCCGGTGTCGCCGGTCTATTTCGCCGTCGTGTTCCTGATCCATCCGCAGCTCGGATTCATCGTACTGGGCGCAGGCGTCGCGCTGGTCATTGTGGCGCTGTTGAACCAGCGGGTCACCGCGATGCCGTTCAATCAGGCCAACAACTACGGCGCCAGGGCAAACCTGCAGGCGGAATCGATGGCCCGCAATGCCCAGGTCATCAACGCCATGGGCATGATTCCCGAAGGCGTGCAGGTGTGGGGCCGCGAAACCGTGGAGTCCCTTAAGGCGCAGGTGATCGGACAGGACCTCAACATCCTGATGACGGGCGTGTCGAAATTCCTGCGGCTGTGCACCCAGATCGCGATCCTCGGCTGGGGAGCCTGGCTGTCGCTGGAAAACCAGATCACCAGCGGCATGGTGATCGCTGCCTCGATCGTGGCGAGCCGCGCGCTGGCGCCGCTGGAGGGGACTATCGAAGGCTGGCGCAACTTCGTGCAAGCGCGTTCAGCCTATGCCCGCATCAAATCCCTGCTGCTGAACTCGCCGCTCAACCTGGAGCGGCTTCGGCTGCCGCGTCCGGCAGGGTACCTCAGCGTCGAGCGCATTCTCTACGTGCCGCCGCCGAACAAGAAGGTGATCCTGAACGGGATCAGCTTTCAACTGAAGCCTGGAGAGTCCCTTGCCATTGTCGGAGACTCCGGTACCGGCAAAACCATGCTGGCCCGCATGCTGGTCGGATCCATCATTCCAACCGCCGGCAGCGTAAGGCTGGACATGATGGATCTGCGTAACTGGGATCCGCGCCAGTTCGGCGAGAGCGTCGGCTACCTGCCGCAGGATGTGCAACTGTTCCCTGCATCCATCAAGGCCAATATCGGCCGGATGCGCGAAGACGCCCGCGACGAGGATGTGTTCGACGCGGCCGAGGCCGCCGACGTGCACGAACTGATCTCGAGCTTCGCCCAGGGCTACGAGACCATCGTCGGCATGGACGGCAGTCCGCTGTCGGGTGGCCAGCGGCAGCGCATCGGGCTGGCGCGCGCGTTCTATGGCAACCCGCGCCTGCTCGTGCTCGATGAGCCGAATTCGAATCTGGACGCGAATGGCGAGCGGGCGCTCGCCAAGTCGCTGCTGCGCGCCAAGGAAAAGCAGATCACGGTAGTGACGATCACGCAGCGCGCGGCGCTGCTGATGAGCGTCGACAAGATCATGATCCTGCATCAGGGCGCGGTGCAGGCGTTCGGAAGCCGCGACGAGATCATCCCCATGATCACCGGGCGCAAGCCGAACAATCTCCCCAACGGCGATCCCCCTCCTGCGTTGAATTCATAGGGACGTCAGCCGGTTTGACAGCAACGAGGTTACGCGATGGCCAGCAGGAAAATTGCGGACCGCTCCGCAGTATCACAAGGCACCTGGTACGATTCGCTGCCGCGATCGACCAAATTTCCGACGGTTGCCGGCGCGCTGATCATGGCCGTGGTGCTGATGGGGTTCGGCGTCTGGGGCAACACGGCGCCGATCGCCGGCGCGGTGGTCGCGTCGGGCGTGTTCGTCGTTACCGGACAGAACAAGATCGTCCAGCACCTCGAGGGCGGCGTGATCCGTGAGATCTTCGTGCGCGAAGGCGACAAGGTGGAGGCTGGACAAATACTGCTCGAACTCGATGACACGGCGGCACGCGCTGAGTTGCAGCGGCTGTTCCTGCGCCGCATCCGCCTGTCGGCCATGGATGCAAGGCTGCAGGCCGAGATGAGGGAGGAGGCGGATATCACGCTTCCGCCGGAGATCGTCGCTTGGCTGGACAAGTCGCCCGAGGCGAAGGAAATCGTCGACAGCCAGCAGATGACGTTTGCGGCGCGCCGTAACAACCTCAATAGCGACGTCAAGAGTATCCAGGAGAGCATTAACGCTCTGGAGGAGCGGATCCGGGGATCGCGGGTGCAACTGGACGCGGTCAAGCGCCAGATCGTCCTGCTCGATGAGGAGATCGTGACCAAGGACCGCCTGGTGCAAGCCGGACTGGTGCGCAAGCCGGAACTGATGGTGCTGCAGCGGTCGAAGGCCAATCTGGAAGGCGAGGTCGGCCGCATCATGGGCGACATCGGCGATGCCAAGGAACGCATCGCCCGCGCGCTCGAGCAGATCAACGGCGTGCGCAAGACCGCGATCAAGACCGCGGTCGAACAGATGCACGAGGTCCGCGGCGAGCTCGCCGACGTCCGCGAGCGGATGCTGTCCGCCAAGGGCGTACTCGACCGGGTTCGCGTCACGGCCCCGGTGAGTGGCGTCGTTGTCAAGCTGCGCTATCACACGCGGGGCGGGGTGGTCGAGGCCGGCAAGAACATCATGGAGCTGTTGCCGGTGAAGGACGAACTCATCATCGAGGCGCGATTGCGGCCGCAGGACATCGACAGCGTCAAGCACGGACAGGCCGCGATGGTGCGGCTGACGGCGCTGAACCAGCGCATCACGCCGATGGTCTCCGGCGACGTCGTGTACCTGTCGGCCGATACGCTCGCTGACGAAAAGAAGTCCCAGCAGGTCGGGCCGACCGACATCTATCTCGTCCGCGTCAGGCTCAACAGCGAAGAGAGCCGGAATCTTCCGGGCTTCAGTCCGACGCCGGGCATGCCCGCCGAGGTCTACATCAAGACGGCGGAGCGCACGTTCTTCCAGTACCTCATGAGGCCCATCTACGACAGCTTTATGCGCGCATTCCGGGAGCGCTAGGCACACGACAGGAACTCAACACGCACCTTGGAAAGGCGTCCGCCGTGCATATCGACATCATCGAAACCTTGCCCTCGCTGGCGAAACTCGAGGACAACTGGAACGCCGTCTACGACGCGGACGACGAAGCGCAGATATTCCTGTCATGGAAATGGCTCAAAGGCTGGTTGTCCTGCATCCCGGGACCATGGTTCATCCTGGCAGCGAAGGCCGGTGACGCCGCCGATCTGCCTTACGTGGCGTTCTTTCCCTTGCGGCTGCAGACCAAGATCGAGAAATCCGACATCGTCTGCGACATGCGGATGGCAGGTAATTTCGCTGCCGACTACACCGGCTTGATTTGCAGGCCCGAGATGGAGAACAAGGTCATTCCCGCTTTTGCCCGCTACGTCAGGCAGATGAACTGGACGCGCCTCAACCTGGACAATCTGCGGATGTCGGAGCGGCGCGTGCGGTTGCTGCTGGCCTGCTTTCCGAAAGCCGGCTTTCGCTACACGGAGCTCAACAGGATCAACAAGGTCGACGGTATCGATAACGGTCTGTGCCCGTATGTCACGCTGCCGAAGAGCTGGGATGCCTATCTCGAATCGTTGAGCCCCAATACCAGGCAGAAAATCCGGCGTCTCCTGAAGCAGGTCGACGCGAAGGGTGAATATCGAATAACCGTTGCCACGCCCGAGACGTTCGCGCAGGATCTCAAGACCCTGCTGGGATTCTGGGAGACAAAGTGGCGGCCTCGGAAGGGAGATCGTGTCGATAGCCTGGTTCAGTCGAACGGCGTCATGCTGACGCGAAGTTTTGAATCTGGTCTGGTGTACCTGCCGACGTTCTGGCACGGCGACCGAGCCGTCGCGGCGCTGGCCACGCTGGTGGATCCGCGCAAGCGCACCTTCTCGTTCTACATGACCGGACGCGACGAGACGTTCGATGGACCGCCGCCGGGCGTGATCCTGCATGCCTTCAGCATTCGCCACGCGATCGAGCTTGGCTATGCCGAATACGACTTCCTGCGTGGAAACGAACCGTACAAATATTCGTTCGGCTGCGCGGAGCGCAAGATCCTCGGCACCGTTCTGGAGAGCAGGAACGGCAGGGATCTCGGCGGCGGGATCGACCGCAGGAGCATCCCTGACGTCCTGCAACAGGCGACTGAACTTCACCGGAAGGGGAAGGCTGCCGACGCCGAGATGGGCTACCGCCGGATTTTGGACGTGCAGCCGAAACACGCCGACGCGTTGCATCGGCTCGGCCAATTATTGGCGGCCAGGAGTGACTTCACCGCCGCCAAGCGGCTGTTCCGAACCTTGACCACGGTTCGCCCCGATGCGGCCAAGGCATGGCAGTGCCTGGGCCAGGTCTGCGAAAGCCTCGGTCAGCATGAGGAGGCGCTGCGTCAGCATCTCGAGTTCATGCGGCTGCAGCCGGATTCGCCGGACGGGTTCGTCGCGGTCGCCAGATGCATGTCGAAGCTCGGGCGGTTGGCGGAAGTCAACGCCGCGCTGTTGGCCGCGATCGAACCGGCGAGTGGACCGTCGGTGAGGAAGTGGCGCGATTGGCGAAGCATCCCGAACCGGCAGGCTGCGCGCGAAAACTCCATCTCGGCGTAGGGCAGAACTGTCTGAACTGTCCCGTTGGCAGCGCGCGGTGGGGAGGAGGACAGCATGCTCGCGATGACAATAAAGGTCGGTCGTTGGCTGACGGCCGTGATGACGTCCGGGACGCCACCGTTCGTCAATCGCATGGTGCGCCGGTGGATTTCTCGCCATGCATTCGAGACCGAACGTATTTCCTCTCCGGCGCATAGATGAACCGGCGAAGGCGCTCGGCCCCAAGGATGCGATTGCCTAAACAGCCACCCGATCACCGGACTGCGTTACCTGAACGGACACGCGTCAGGATGAGCGCACTCGGAGCGGTGCGATGCCCAAAGTTCGCCGGCCGGGAAGGGGTGGTCATCGGCTCCGGTCGCTATCGCAGCACCGTCCGCATCATGTTCGACGGTTTCAAGTCGCCGATCTCGCTGCACAGCACCTACGTCGAACCGGTGGTTGAGGAAGAAAGTGTCTCCCGCCCGGGCCGGAACGCTTCGCCCCCCGGATCTCACCGCTAGATGTGTGTGTCCGGTGATTCAACGACGCGCCGAAGGCGGAGGGAAGGCGGCAAGTTCCGCCTGGCTGGAACTGTGGCGCCCGCAGATCGTTGGATTGGCGTCGGGCGAACATTCGTTCGTGATCCCGAGCGGGTTTTCTCATTCTGTTGCCGAGGTGCCGTCTGCTGCAAAGCTCATCCATCCTCATTCCTGGCGAAACCGTCTGGAGAAGGTGCAAGGCAGGGCGGCTGACGATCCTCAATGATGCCGCCGCATATTTCGCCGCTTTGCGGGAAGCGCTACTGCTCGCAACGCGGCAGGTGTACATCATCGGCTGGGACATCCACAGCCAGACCCGGTTTGTCGGGCCTTCCGGGTACGCCGACGACGGCTATCCGCAAGAGCTCGGTGCGTTTCTGAAAGCGCTGCTGAAGACGAAGCCCGATCTGCGGATCAACATCCTGAACTGGAATTTCCCGGCCCTCTATGCCGCGGAGCGGGAATGGAATTCGGCCGCCAAGTTCACCGCGCACGCGTCGGACCGGCTGCGCTTTTGTTTCGACTCCAGCCTTCCCTTAGGCTCAGCGCAGCATCAGAAGATCGTCGTCATTGACGGTGCGCTTGGCTTCGCCGGCGGTCTCGATCTGACGATCCGGCGCTGGGACACCAGCGCGCATGAGACGCGTCATCCGCTTCGTACCGATCCCGACGGCAAACCCTATCTGCCGTTTCACGACGTGCAGTGCATGGTGGATGGCGAAGCTGCGGCCAGCCTGACGGAATTGGCGGAGAACAGGTGGCACGCCGCCGGCTGCACGGTCGAAAGACCCGCAGCGACCAAGGGCGAGCGCTGGCCGGCCTCGGTCCCGGTGCAGTGCCGGGGAATGACGGTGGGCATCGCCCGGACCGAGATAGCCACCGCGCGCGGTGGCGGCGTGAACGAAGTCGCGCGGCTGTTCGAAGCCTCCATCAACGCGGCCGACCGCTTGATCTATATCGAAAACCAGTTCACCAGCGCCACCGACATCGCGCGCCTCCTGGCGCAGCGGTTGCTGGACGTGCCGCAGCTTCGCGTCCTGCTCGTCATGCCGAAGATGCATTCGTCCTGGTTCGAATCGCAGGCCATGCAGAGCGGGCGCGGCGGATTTATCGCCCAGTTTGTGTCGGCAGGCGTCATGGACCGGGTCCGCTTCGTCTATCCATCGACGCGGGATGCCGGGCAGGCGGCCGCGGTCATGGTGCACAGCAAGGTGATGATCATCGACGATCGCATCCTGCGCGTGGGATCGGCCAACCTCAACAATCGCTCGATGGGGGCGGACACGGAATGCGACCTGGCCTTCGAGGCGACTTCCGACGCGCATTGTGAATATATCGCCTGGCTTCGCCGTAGTCTGATCGGGCATTTCTGCGGCGTCGATGAACGCGAAATCGAACGCCACGAAGCCGACCTATTCGGATTTCTCGACCGCCTGGCGGAGGACGACGGCCCGAAATCGTTGCAGCCGATCGATCCGGCCGCGTCGGTCGGCGGCGTGGCGGTCATGGTGCAGCCCGTCGCCGATCCCAGGGAACCGCTTCACCTCGACCGCGCCGCCAATCGCATGTGGACGGCAAAAACCATTTTGGCCGTATCCGGCCTCGCTGCGGCGCTCGCCGGCCTGGCGCTGGCCTGGCAGTACACATCGCTGCGCGATTTCGCCGATGTCGGCTTCGTCTCCTCGATCATCTCGCAACCGGCGCGGTCGCAATTCGCGCCGCTATTTGCGATTGCCGCCTTCGTCGTCGGCGGGCTAGTGGTTTTTCCGGTGCTGGTACTGATCGCCGCGACCTCTGCGGCGCTGGGGCCGTGGATGGGTTTCCTGAGCGCAAGCGCCGGCGTGCTGCTCAGCGCGCTCACGCTGTTCTCGATCGGGCGCGTGCTGGGCCAGGCGCGCTTGCAGCGGCTGCTCGGGCGCCGGGCCGCGCGGGTTCAAAGCAGCATCATCGGCAAGGGGGTTATGGCGGTCGCCATGATCCGGATGGTGCCGATCGCCCCGTTCTCGATCGTGAACGTGGTGGCGGGCGCCAGTAAATTGAGCCTGCGCGATTTTATGCTCGGCACCGTGCTCGGCATGGCGCCGGGAATCGCTGTCATGGCCGCGCTCGGCGCGCAGATCGCGGATCTGGCGCGAAACGCCTCCTGGATCAATGTGCTGCTGCTGGCGCTGGCGATCCTCGCCTGGATCGCGCTGTGCCTTGGCGTGCAGTTCCTGGTGACTTGGCTGGCGGGACGAAGAACGTGATGGCTACGATTCGCATCATGACGTGGAACGTTCACGGCATCTTCCACCTCAATCCCGGGTTCGATCTGGATGGCGTCTGTTCCGTCATTCGCCAGTGGTCGCCTGATATCGTGGCCTTGCAGGAGGTCGATTCGCGCGGAAGAACCGACGATCCCTTTGCCCTTCTGGCGAAAGCCGTCGCCGATCACAGCGTCGACGCGCGATCGATCGTCACCGAGGACGGCGACTACGGACAGGTGCTGTTGAGCCGCTGGCCGTTCGCCGAGCCGCCGAGAATTTCCGACGTCTCGTATCAGGAGCGGGAGCCCCGGAGAGCCATTACCGCGCGCATTTTGTCTGATCATGGCGAGATAAGGGTCATTGCCACGCATCTCGGCCTGAGCATCCATGAAAGGCACGCCCAGGCGCATGCCCTGGCCGAGTTGGTGCAGCCGACGCGGACGCTCGTGCTCGGCGATTTCAATGACTGGTTCTGGGTGAAATCGGTGCGGGGCGTGCTGGCGCGGATTTGCCCGGTCCGAACGCGGCTGAGGACGTTTCCGGCGCGCTTGCCGATGATGCGGCTCGACCGAATCTACGCCTCGCCCGATCTCGTGATCCGTTCGGCCTGGACCGATCGCAAGGCGCGCACCTTTTCGGACCATCTTCCCGTCATCGCGGATGTTGCGTTTCCGGAATAGAGGTCCGCATCAGTCGGGTTTGGCCGGGTGCTGCGTTCTCGGGTGGCGCTCATGCAGCAGGCAGGCCAGATCGTGACGCAACTCGGAGCGGTTGCGCATCGCGGTTTCGAACAGCGCCTCCTGAATGTCCCGGGGCATGTCGCCCCAAACCGCAATCGCGGCCTTGCCGAGCAATGATGCAAAGGTCTGTTCGTCGGTCATGTCGATCCTCCCGATTTTCGACGTTTGACCGAAACGAAGGTTCCCCATGGACTGGAATCAATCCGACTTCGTCCGCCGTCGATACCGCGGTCACGGACCAAGCGGCCGCCCGAGCCGGCCGACACCCGGCAGTTTCAAAGCGGGGCGGCGGATGTCGAGGCCGAGAACGCCTCCGAAAAAATTGAGCTCGATGCCTTCGATCCATCCGATCGTCAGTCCAAGGTAACCTCCGAGCGAAGCAAACACGCCGGTCCGCGACGACGTGAAGCCAACCCAATTGCCATGGTAAGGATAATCCTTGCCGATCGCCGTCGGCGGCAACACCGCTTCAAGTTCCGGAACGGCATCCAGTATCGCCTGGATGAACGTGTTGGAGTTCGGACCCGGCCAGGCGCTGTAATCTCCATTGGCTCGAAACTTGTAAGTCTCGATGACCGAGCGGATTTTGGGAATCAGCGCTTCCGCTTTCGGACCATCGACGCTGACGACCGTTTCGGGGATCTCGCCAAACCAGCGCCCGTCGGCCTGGAATCCGTCGATCCGGATCGGCTCACCCCAGGCCGTGTAATCGTAGCGGCTGTAACGACTGGCCCCGCGCTCCTTCACGACGATCCAGGTGTGAACCGCGAATATCCCGCGCCAGCGTACGGTTCTTGCCGCGAATACCCTGACCACGGCATCGGTGTGTTCGGAAGCGTTTGTAAGAAGTCCGGCGCTTGAACGGTCCGCCGTTTGCCAGTTCTCGCGCCTGTCGCCGAGCAGGTATTGCACGGCGGAAACCGCCATGGGAACGAGCATGACCAGAAGGAAAATGACGAGGTATCTCTTCACGGCGGGAAATCAATGTGAGGGGGCACCTGATGTAATGGCTTCAACTCTGATTTCCAGTTCGGCGCTGCGCAATTCCGCGATCAAAAACGAAGAATGCCGAGCGCAAAAAGCAGGCCGATGGTCACGGCTGCCGAAAGCAACAGCGAGCCAAGACATCCCAGCCTGTTCGAGAAAAACAGGAACATTACGCTTCTGCGCCTATGATTTCGCTTCTCCGACCGTGTCGGCCATCTTCGCGCCGCGCTGACCCAGCGGCTTGTTTCCGCCCTCGGTGCTGTCGGCTGCGGTCTGATGCTCGATCTCCGCATTGAGTTCGGCACCGAGCAGCACGACGATCGTGGATATCCACATCCACATCATCAAGCCGATCGCGGCCCCGAGTGAGCCGTACGTCGCGTCGTAGTTTGCGTAATTGGAAAGGTAGAACGACAGCAAGGCCGATCCCGCAAGCCATGCCAGCGTTGCAACCACGCTGCCGACGCTCAGCCAGCGCCATTGCGGCGAGCGGCGGCTCGGTCCGAACCGATAGAGCACCGCGAGGCCAAACAGCATCGTCAGGACCAGGACAGGCCAGCGTCCGAATCGAAACAGCGCATCGGTGACGGCCCCGAGCCCGATCGTGGACAGAACGATCGGAAGCGCGACGACCGAGCCGATGGCGAGAAGCACCGCGACCAGACCGCCGAAGGTCAATGCAAGGGAAACCGCGTTGAGCTTGAGAAAGCCACGCTTCTCGTCCTCGTCATAAACCACATTGAGCGCATCGATGATGGCCTTGATGCCGCCATTGGCGCTCCACAGCGCAAGCAGAAAGGAGAACAGAAAAGCCAACCCCAGCTTGACGTCGCCCTTGGCGAGCACCCGGTCGACCTGGTCTCTGACGATGCCGAGCGCGCCCTCCGGCAGGATACCCGCAAGCATCGTCATGTGGTCGTTGATCGTACTCGCCTTGGCGAACAGCGCGTAGGACGAGACAAGGGCGGTGATCGCCGGGAAGAGGGCAAGCAGGCCATAGAAGACGACGCCTGCGGCAACGGCGAGCAGCCTGTCTTCGCCGACCTGCTGGTAGGTCCTGATCAGGATATCCTTCCATCCGCTCCAGGGAATTTGCCACGGAGATACCGCGCGGCGGCCGCGGCCCTGATCGGCTGGAGATCCTGAAGTATCCGGCTCGCCCTCGGCTGGCTCAGGCTTGGTGTCGTGCAGGTAACTCACATGGCTCACCCGCGTCTCTACGCTTTTAATGCGCAGAGAGCGGCGACGTTCCTGGATCAAGTCGCGATCAGCAGGTGGCGACACCACGCCGGAGCGCGGTGTCGGCTGGTGGCGATCTAGCGGCCCCAGCGCAACACCACGGGATCGAGCTGGCGGGCGATTTCGATGAGACCCGCGCGCGCCGCCGGGTGAACCCTTTGCAGGGGATGACGAACCGCGTCCGAACCGATCACGCCGCCTTCCTTCATCAGTATCTTGGCGGCCTGCAAGCCGCACTGACGGTTCTCGTAATTGATCAGCGGCAGCCAGCGCGCATAAGCTGCCATCGCCTCCTCGCGGCGGCCTGCGAGATAGGGATCGATGATCTGCCGGATGCCATCGGGATAGCCGCCCCCGGTCATGGCGCCGGTTGCGCCTGCGTCGAGATCGGCCATCAGCGTGATCGCTTCCTCGCCGTCCCAGGGGCCTTCGATGTTGTCGCCGCCGGCCGCGATCAGATCGCGAAGCTTCGCCGCCGCCATCGGCACCTCGATCTTGAAATAGCGGATATTCGGAATTTCCCGCGCCATGCGGGCCAGCAGGTCGACCGAAAGCGGCGTCCCGGCAACGGGCGCATCCTGGATCATGATGGGAATGTCGATGGTGTCGGAGACGGTGCGATAGAACTCGAAAATGGCCTTTTCCGGCACGCGGAACGTGGCGCCGTGATACGGCGGCATGATCATCACCATCGCCGCGCCCGCGTCCTGGGCCTGGCGGCTGCGCTCGGCGCAGATGCGCGAACCGAAATGCGTCGTCGTCACGATCACCGGCACGCGGCCGGCGACGTGCTCCAGCACCGCGACCATCACCTTTTCGCGCTCGGCATCGGTGAGGACGAACTGCTCGGAGAAATTGGCCAGAATGCACAGGCCGTTCGAGCCGGCGTCGATCATGAAATCGATGCAGCGCCGCTGCCCTTCGAGATCGAGCTCTCCGTGGTCGTCGAAGATGGTCGGAGCGACGGGGTAGACGCCGCGATAGGGCCGTTGTGCAGTCGAGGTCATTTAGGGATGTTCCGTTCGAAAGGGATCAGTGATTGTATGGCCGTCCCATTCATTCATCAACATGATAGGCTCGCCACGATCGGGCAGCCAGACAAGGAAAAACACCGATGGGGGGAGTTCTGGAGGGCATTCGTGTCCTCGATTTCGGGCGTTATATCGCAGGACCGTATTGCGCGACATTGCTGGCGGAGTTCGGTGCGGAAGTCATCCGGGTGGAAAAGCGCGACGGCAGCGAGGACCGTTTCGTGGCGCCGGTCGGCGAAGGCGGCGAGGGCGCGTTGTTCCTCCAGGTCAACCGCAACAAGAAATGCATCACGCTCGATCCGATGAAGCCGCAAGGCCAGGAGGTGATGCGCCGGCTGGTTGCGACATCGGACGTCGTCGTCGCCAACCTGCCGCCGCAGACGCTGCGCGCGATGAAGCTCGACTATGAATCGCTGAAGGCGATCAAGCCGGACATCATCCTGACGACGGCGACTGCCTTCGGTGGGCCGGGGCCATGGTCGGACCGCGTCGGCTTCGACGGCGTGGGCCAGGTGATGTCGGGCGCGGTCTACATGACGGGCAAGGGCGATCCGCCGTATCGCGCCGCGGTGAACTGGGTCGATTTCGGCACCGCGCTGCATTGCGCGTTCGGTACGCTCGCCGCGCTGATCGAGCGCGGCAAATCCGGGCGCGGGCAGATCGTCGAGGGCGCGCTGCTCGCAACCGCGCTGTCCTTCACCAACGCAACGCTGATCGAGCAGGCGGTGATATCTGCCAACCGCGTGCCCACGGGCAATCTCGGCCAGACCGCGGCGCCCGCCGACATCTACCGCACCAGGGACGGCTGGGTGTTGTGCCAGGTCACAGGGCACCCGCTGTTCATCCGCTGGGCCAGATTGATGGGCGAGGATCACTGGCTCAGCGATCCGCGCTTTGCCGACGACATCAAGCGCGGCGATCACGGTCCCATCATCAGTGAGCGAATGGCGCGCTGGTGCGCCGAGCGCACCACGCAGCAAGCCGTCGATACGCTCGGCCAGGCGATGATCCCGGCCGGTCCGGTCTTGAGCCCGCAACAGGTGCTGGAGCATCCGCACATCCGCGCCGCCGGTTTCATGCAGGATGTCGACTACCCCGGCTTGCCGAACCCCGCGCCAGTGGCGCGCGCCGCGGTGCGGCTGTCGGAGACATCAGGCGAAATCGTCACGCGCCCGCCGACACTCGGCGAGCACACCGATCGCGTGCTGGCCGACATCGGCTACGACGCGGATGCGATTGCAGCGCTGCGAAAAGACGGGATTATTTAACATGCAGGGTGGGCGAAGGAGCGTGAGCGACGTGCCCACCATCTATCGTCGAGCTCGCTTCTCGATGGTGGGCACGCTTCCGCCTTCGCTCATGGAGCTACGGCGGACGTGGTCGCTTTGCCCACCCTACGGGCCACGACGGACGTGGCTCTCCCTTCCTTGCAAAAGCTTGAAGTTTAAAATATATGCTGAACCCTGATCCTGGAGGCTTGACCGATGTCCCAATTGTCGCGTTCCTCCCATGCGCTCGTCACCGGCGGCGGGCGGGGCATTGGCCTTGCGATATCGGCGGCGCTGTCGAAAGCTGGTGCAACGGTAACAGTGCTCGGGCGCAACCGCGCGACATTGGATGAAGCGGTTGCGTCCGGCGCGGCGCAGTTTGCAGCGGTCGCTGATGTCGCCGACCAGGCTTCAGTCAAGTCGGCAGTAGCGGAAGCCGCCGCGCGGCAGCCGATCGACATTCTCATCACCAATGCCGGCGCGGCGGAGTCCGCGCCGTTCGGCCGCTCCGACGCGGCGCTGTTCCAGCGGATGATGGACGTCAATTTCATGGGCGTGGTCCACGCCACGCAGGCCGTGCTGCCGGGAATGTTGGAGCGCCGCCGCGGCCGGATCGTCGCCGTCGCGTCGACCGCCGGCCTCAAGGGCTACGCTTATGTCTCGGCCTACAGCGCGGCGAAACACGCGGTGATCGGCCTTGTCCGTTCGCTGGCGCAGGAGACGGCCAAGAGCGGCGTTACCGTGAATGCCGTGTGTCCCGGCTTCACCGAGACCGATCTGCTGGAAGGCTCGATCGACAACATCATCAAGAAGACTGGCCGCAGCCGCGAGGAAGCGATTGCGGAGTTGTCAAAGCACAATCCGCAGGGACGTCTCGTGGCGCCGTCGGAAGTAGCTGATACCGTGCTCTGGCTCTGCGGCGAGGGCGCCGGCGCCATCACCGGACAGGCCATCGCGGTTGCCGGTGGCGAGGTCTGAGCGGTCAACGACAATGCAATTCAGGGAGATCCCATGAGCAAGCCTGCCAACCCCGTCACGCTGCCGCTGGCCGACTACTCGCCGAAACATTTTGTGCTGACGGTCGTGGATCGCGTCGCCACGGTGACGCTCAATCGTCCCGAGCGAAAGAATCCGCTGACGTTCGAAAGCTATCGCGAACTCACGGACTTTTTCCGCGCCTGCGCGATGGACGATGAGGTCAAGACCGTCGTCGTGACCGGTGCCGGCGGCAATTTCTCCTCCGGCGGCGACGTGTTCGAGATCATCGGTCCCTTGATCCAGATGGACACCAAGGGACTGACCGGTTTCACCCGCATGACCGGCGACCTGGTGAAAGCGATGCGCGCGTGTCCGCAGCCGATCGTCGCCGCCGTCGAAGGCATCTGCGCCGGAGCGGGTGCGATCATCGCCATGGCGTCCGACATGCGCTTGGCCGCCACCGGCGCCAAGGTCGCGTTCCTGTTCAACAAGGTCGGGCTCGCCGGCTGCGACATGGGCGCCTGCGCGATCCTGCCGCGCATCATCGGGCAATCACGGGCGTCGGAACTGCTCTACACCGGCCGCTTCATGACCGCGGAGGAGGGCGAGAAATGGGGCTTCTTCTCCAGGATCGTCACCCCGGAACAGGTGCTGCCGCAGGCGCAATTATTGGCCAAGCAGATTTCGGAAGGACCCACCTTCGCCAACACCATGACCAAGCGTATGCTGGCGATGGAATGGGCAATGTCGGTGGAGGAAGCGATCGAGGCCGAGGCGGTGGCGCAAGCGCTCTGCATGACCACGGAAGATTTCGCGAGGGCGTTCGAGGCGTTCTCGAACAAGCGAACCCCGGTGTTCCAGGGGAATTGAGGCCCGCAGTACCGTAGCCCGGGTGAGCGCAGCGATACCCGGGACCGCTGCCCGCATATCGCTTCGCTCGTGCTGGACTGCGAACTGGCGAGATCCCCGGATGTCGCTCCGCTCATCCGGGCTACGAAGGGCCGAAGGCCCCCTTGCCCCGAAATTATTTTAGGCTTAAAGTAATTCGGAACTAGCCCGACAGCCTGTTTCGGAGGCGGTAGATGAAGATCGCGATAATCGGCGGCGGACCGGCCGGTCTCTATGCCGCGATCCTCTTGAAGAAACAGCGGCCGCAGGCCGAGATCACCGTCTACGAGCGCAACCGCGCCGACGACACCTTCGGCTTCGGCGTCGTATTCTCCGACGCCACGCTGGATAATTTCGAAAAGTACGATCCGCCGAGCTATCGCCGCATCACCGAGGAATTCGCCTATTGGGACGACATCGCCGTGCATTTCCGCGGCACCGTCCACCGCGTCGGCGGCAACGGCTTTTGCGGCTGCTCGCGCCGAACGCTGCTGTTGATCCTGCAGGAGCGCGCCCGCGAACTCGGCGTGACGCTGTTGTTCGAAACCGACATCGACGACGAAGCCCGCTTTGCCGACACCGATCTCATCGTGCTCGCCGACGGCATCAACAGCCGCTTCCGCGACAAGCACATCGAGCATTTCCAGCCGCAGATCGACCTGCGCTCCAACAAATTCGCGTGGATGGGCTCGACCCGGCCGCTCGACGCCTTCACCTTCATCTTTCAGGAGACAGAGTGGGGGCCGTTCATCGCGCACGCCTATCAATACGAGGCGGGGCGCTCGACGTGGATCTTCGAGACCGACGCCGAAACCTTCCAACGCGCCGGCCTCGAAGGCCTCAGCGAACGTGAGTCCGCCGATCGCATGGCCGAAATCTTCGGCTGGTTCCTCGACGGCCATCCGCTGCTGATCAACCGCTCGACGTGGCGCAATTTTCCGATGATCCGCAGCCAACGCTGGATCAAGGACAACATGGTGCTGCTCGGCGACGCCAAGGCGACCGCGCATTTCTCGATCGGCTCGGGCACCAAGCTCGCGATGGAAGACGCGATTGCGCTCGCCGACGCCATGGCGCAGGCGCCGACCGTTGACGCCGCGTTGCAGACCTACGAGCAGGGGCGGCGCGAGGAGGTCGAGAAGATCCAGCATGCCGCCGACGTGTCGCTGGTCTGGTTCGAGCATGTCGACCGCTTCTGGGATTTCGATCCCGTGCAGTTTGCGTTCGGCGTCATGACCCGCGCCAAGGCGATCACTTACGATAACCTCACACTGCGCGCGCCGGAGTTCGTCCGCGAGGTCGACAAGGCGTTTGCGAAGCAGGTTCGCGCCAAAGGGTTCGATGTCGACCTCGACAAGCCAGTGGCGCCGATGTTCCAGCCGCTCAGGCTGCGCGAGATGGAAGTCGCGAACCGCGCGGTGGTGTCGCCGATGTGCATGTATTCGGCGAAAGACGGCGTGCCCGGCGATTTCCATCTGGTGCACTACGGCTCGCGCGCCATCGGCGGCGCGGGACTGATCTTCACCGAGATGACCTGCGTCGGCCGCGACGCCCGCATCACGCCCGGCTGCACCGGTCTGTGGAACGACGAGCAGCAGGCCGCCTGGACGCGGATCGTCGATTTCGTCCACGCCAATTCGGCTGCGAAGATCTGCCTGCAACTCGGACACGCCGGCCGCAAGGGCGCAACCAAATTGATGTGGGAGGGCATGGACCGGCCGCTGGAAGAGGGCGGCTGGGATACGATCTCGGCGTCTCCGTTGCCCTACTTCCCGGACAGCCAGGTGCCGCGCGAAATGGATCGCGCCGCGATGGACCACGTCAAGAAAGAGTTCGTGGCGGCCACCTTGCGTGGCGAAGCCTGCGGGTTCGATATGCTGGAGCTGCACTGCGCCCATGGCTATCTGCTGGCGAGTTTCGTCTCGCCGCTGACCAACCAACGCACTGACGAATATGGCGGCGCGCTCGCCAACCGGCTGCGCTATCCGCTCGAAGTGTTCGAGGCGATGCGTGCGGCGTGGCCGGCGCACAAGCCGATGTCGGTTCGCATCTCGGCGACCGACTGGGCCGCGGGCGGCATCACCGGCGACGATGCGGTTGCGATCGCGCGCGCCTTCGCCGAAGCCGGCGTCGATCTGGTCGACGTCTCCACGGGCCAGACCGTGCGCGATGCGCAGCCGGTCTATGGCCGCATGTTCCAGACGCCGTTTTCCGATCAGGTCCGGAACGAAGCCCGCGTCGCGACCATGTGCGTCGGGAACATCACCACCGCAGACCAGGTCAACACGATTCTGGCCGCCGGTCGCGCCGATCTCGTCGCGCTCGCCCGGCCGCATCTGGTCGATCCGTCCTTCACGATGCGGGCGGCCGCCTGGTATGGCGCCGACATCGCCTGTCCGCCGCAATATCTGCCCGGCAAGGAACAAATTTTCCGCAACAGCGTGCGCGACCGGCAGGATTTCGAAGACCTCAAGGTTAAGGCTAAACCGAAAACCCGCGCTGAGCTGAAGGCCGAGGCGACAAAGCCGCTTGCAGCCGAATAGGCTGAATGGCAGGCTCCCTCGCCCCGCGCCAGCGGGGAGAGGTCGAAGAATAGAGTGGAGTTACGCGCATGAAAGCGATCATCGTCGGAGGCGGCATCGGAGGCCTTACCACCGCGCTGATGCTGCGCGCCCGCGGCATCGATTGCGAAGTGTTCGAGCAGTCCGATACCATCCGCGAACTCGGCGTCGGCATCAACACGCTGCCGCATGCGATCAGAGAATTGACCGCCCTCGGCCTGTTGGACCGGCTCGATGCTGCCGCTGTTCGTACCGATCAACTGTACTATCTCAGCCGCCACGGCCAGGAAGTCTGGCGCGAGCCGCGCGGCCTCGATGCCGGACACGACGTGCCGCAATTCTCGGTCCACCGCGGTCGCCTGCAAAGCGTGATTCATCGCGCCGTCGAGGAACGGCTCGGCCACGAGGCGATCCACACCGGTTGCCGTCTCGGCTCGTTTGCGCAGCACGAGGGCGGCGTGGTCGCTCACTTCTTCGACCGCACCGGCGCCCATGTCAAAACCGCGCGCGGCGATATCTTGATCGGCGCCGACGGCATTCATTCGCGCGTCCGCGAGATGCTGTTTCCCGACGAGGGGCCGCCGTGCTGGAACGGCCTAATGCTGTGGCGTGGCGCGCGCGACTGGCCAGCCTTCCTGACCGGCCGCTCGATGATCGTGGCCGGTGGGTTGAATGCCAAGGTCGTGGTCTATCCGATTGCGGAAGGCTCGAGTCCATCGAGCCGGCTGACCAACTGGGCGGTGCTGGTGAAGATCGGCGACGGCAATTCACCGCCGCCGCGCCGCGAGGACTGGTCGCGGCCCGGCAAGCGCGAGGAACTGATGCCCCATGTCGAGCGCTTCAAGGTGCCGTATGTCGACGTGCGCAGCCTGATTTCGGCGACGCCGGAATTTTACGAATATCCGTGCTGCGACCGCGATCCCCTGCCGTACTGGACCTGGGGACGCGTCACGCTGCTCGGCGACGCCGCGCACCCGATGTATCCAGTCGGATCCAATGGCGCCTCGCAGGCAATCCTTGACGCGCGGGCGCTCGCCGATGAGCTGGCGCGTGCCGAGCATCCGCGCCAGGCGCTGGTCGCCTATGAGAAGAAGCGCCTGCCGATGACGGCGGAGATCGTGCGCGCGAACCGCCGCGGCGGCCCCGAGGGCGTGATCGACGCCGTCGAGCAACTGGCGCCGGACGGCTTTACCGACATCGAGAAGGTGCTGAGCCACGCCCAGCGCGAAGCCATCGTCCGCGGCTACGCGTCCAAGGCCGGCTTCGCCCCGCCGCAGGTCGGGCTCGCGGCGGTGCGGGCGTAGGGAGCAACGTCCTCATCCTGAGGAGCGGCGTCTCTGCCGCGTCTCGAAGGATGAAGGCTCGGCTGTGGCCTCATGGTTCGAGACGGCGCTGAAGAAGCGCCTCCTCACCATGAGGGTCAAAGAATTCACGCGCCCGGAGGCGGCGGCAGGAAGTGGATGTTGTGCTCGGCCGCCAGCGCCACCACAGCGTCCGGCTTCTGCTCCTTCATGTTGTGGATCGCCCAGAACAGGTCGTAGAGCCGCCGCGTCGGTGAGACCCAGAACAGCGTCTTCGTGGTCCGTCCCGACTTGTTGAAGATGCCGTGCGGCTTGCCCATCGGCAGGCGAACCAGATCGCCGGGGGTGGCCTGCGTGTCGGCGCCATCGAGGAAGAAGTCGAGCTGGCCTTCCAGGATGTAGAGATACTCGTCCTGATCGGGATGGATGTGCGGCGGCACAAAAGTATCGGGCGGGAGCGTCGCGTGCCAGGAGAAGGAATGCTCGGTGACGCTCTTCGGCACATATGTCTGGCCGAGGATGCTCCAGGTGATTCCCTGGATTCCCTCGTTGGCGCGGGTAATGCCGGCGATTTCAGTCTTCATGGTCTCGCTCCCTCTCGATTGTTATTTCGCGGGCGTGCAATCCTTGGCATAGCGATCGCCGTAGTTGGAAAACACCTTCTCGACGATCTCGGTCTGGAATTTACCGTCCGGACGCTTGGCGACCTTGGTCAGATAGAAACTCTGGATCGGATAGCCGTTGACGTTGAACTTGAAGTCGCCGCGCAGCGAAGTGAACTCGGCCTTCCTGAGCGCGGCCGAGACCGCATCTTTGTTCTTCAGATCGCCCTTCACCGCCTTCACCGCGCTGTCGATCAGCATGGCCGTATCATAGCCCTGCATGGCGTAGGTGCCGGGCACGCTGTTATAGGCGGCCTCGTACGCAGCGACGAATTTTTTGCTGTGGGGGTTGTCCATGTTCGGCGCCCAGTTGGCGCCGCCGAACATGCCGACGGCGGCATCCTGTTGCGCGGGCAGGGTCGATTCGTCGACCGTGAACGCCGACAGCACCGGGATCTTGTCGGCGAGGCCGGCCTGCCGGTACTGCTTCACGAGGCCGACGCCCATGCCGCCCGGCATGAAGGTGAACAGCGCATCGACCTTGGAGGAGGCGATCTTGGTCAGTTCGACCTGGAAATCCAGCGTGCCGAGCGGGGTGTAGCTCTCCTCGACGATCTCGCCCTTGTAATCCAGCTTGAATCCGGCCGCCGAATCCTTGCCGGCCTGATAGTTCGGCACCAGCACGTAGATGCGCTTGTAGCCGCGGTCCTGGGCGACCTTGCCGAGGATCTCGTGAACCTGGTCATTCTGGTACGAGGTCACGTAGAAGAACGGACTGCACTCCTTGCCGGCATAGCTCGACGGCCCCGCGTTCGGGCTGATCAGGAACGTCTTGTTCCCCGTCACTGGCCGGTGAATGGCCTGCAGGATGTTGGAGAAGATCGGCCCGACGACGAAATCGACCGTCTCGCGCTCGAGCAGGCCCTTGGCCTTGGTCACGGCGCCATCGGGCTTGAGTTCATCGTCGACGACGATCACCTCGACGTCCTTGCCGGCCATCTTGCCGCCGAGCTCCTTGACCGCGAGCTGGAAGCCGTCGCGGGATTGCTGGCCGAGTACGGCCGCCGGGCCAGACAAGGTCGTGATCACGCCGATCTTGATCTTCTCCTGCGCTGCGGCGGGAGCGGCGGCAAACCCCAGCAAAACGGCAAGTCCTGTCAGCTTCAACGACTGCTTCATGATTATTCCTCCGTTTGGCGGCGCTGCAGCCAAAACCTACGCTACATCAAATGCTCGGGGTGCAGCTTATTCTGACGGCGACGGCACCCGCAAGCGCAACGCATCCATGCAAGCCATGCGCCAATTGCTTGAAACTTAAAGAAATCTGGGCAATGATCCCAAGCTGAGCTCTGTTCGAGCTCGCCGAACGTTAAAACGCAGACAAGATAGGATCATGACTCTCGATTCAGAGACCAAGGCCGTCGAGCTCCCGGAGCATCATGGCGACGAACTCAGGCTGTGGCTTCGCCTCCTGACCTGCACGACCCTGATCGAGGGCGAGGTACGCAGCCGCTTGCGCGAGCGCTTCGACGTCACGCTGCCGCGGTTCGATCTGATGGCCCAGCTCGACAAGGTGCCGGAGGGCATGACGTTGTCGGATGTCTCGAAGCGGATGATGGTTTCGAATGGCAACGTCACTGGCCTCGTCGAGCGCCTGGTCGAATCCGGACATCTCGACCGCCGCACCTCGGAGGTCGACCGCCGCGTGCAGGTGATCCGTCTGACCAAGGCCGGTCGTGCCGAATTCCGCAAGATGGCGGCGGAACACGAATTATGGATCGCCGATATCTTCGGAGACCTGACGCCGAAGGATGTCCGCGAGCTAATGCGCCTATTGGCCAAGACCAAGACTTCGGCGCAGAAGTCCGCGAGGGCGCGGGACGATCGAGGCTGACACGGGAAGGGTGTCGCTGGACGCTAGTTCATCCCGCGCAGGGTCGCCGACGGCGTTTCGCCAAACTTGGCGCGATAGGCGCTTGCCATCCGGCTGAGATGTGTAAAGCCGAGCTCGAATGCGATATCGGTGATGCTGTCGCTGGGGGAGGCGATGGCCAGTCTGATGTTGAGGTGCGCGAGGCGGATGTCGCGCAGCATCTCGGAAATCGATGTACCAAAATGCCGCCGGAAGCCGAGCTGCAGCGCGCGGATGCCGGTGCCTGCGGCGGCGGCGAGCTGCGCCAGATCGAGTGGTTCTTCCGCATGCGCATGCAGGAATTCGCGCGCCCGCTGTAACGACTGCGGCAGCGCTTCGGTCCGGCCACCAAACCGGTCGATCGCGTCGCTGGCGCTGTGGCGCTGGCCGTGGAGCAAAGCACCCAACAACGTCTCGCGTATATTGGCTGCTGTTATCGGCGACAGCCGCTGCTGCGGTCCGAAGCGCTCGGCGAGATCGACGAACTCAAAAATCTGCGACTGAAGCGCGCGGCCGGCTACGGAGGAGAGATCGACCGCGGGCTCGAACTCGACCGCGCCTGCCGGTCGCCCCGATAACGCCGCGGCCCGTTGCTCGATCAGGCGGCGGTCGACCAGCAGAATGATCTGGGCGCAATTACCTTCCCAGGTCATCCGTGTCGGGATCGTCGGCGACAGGAGTGAAGCGTAGGCGCCGGGAGCGGTTGCGATGTCGCGCGAGGCGGTTTGGATCCGCGCTGAACCGTGCACGGGAATTTGCAACAGGAAGAAACGTTCGAGACAGCCGGGGTCGATTGATACCGATCCGCCATAAGCGACGTAGTTGACAGAAAATCCGCCAAAAATCGCACAGTTATGCAGCGCAAAAAATTCGGATGAGGCGCGGGTGGGCTTTAGCTCATGCGGGCAGAATATGCGTCCAATCGCGTCGGCGGCGCCATCGACGCTATCGGTCGAAACGCGGTTGAATGCCGCCAGGCGGGCGGTCGGGTCATGCCTGACAATGCTGGTGCCCGTCTCCACGGCCCGGCCCTCTGCATTATTTGAAGCCTATAATATCTTGGGGCCGGATGGTTGGGAAGGCGATTTGACGGCGACTTATGCCTGATTGGAAGGCAGCCGATCGTATCGCGCCGCAGCAATCCAAAATTCCGCGATGGGTTCGGCCGGATTCGTTTTCCGGCTAGACGGCCGTCCCGCTGCGTTAGAGCCTGCGCGAACCGTTCTGGGCCTCGCAACCACACCAACCGCGACAGAGGAGATGGCGATATGGCAGCACTCGAAAAAGGCATCACCGCCAACGGCACCGGCTACGGCGGCAAGACCTGGAATATTCTCGGTCAGGTCTACTTCCCCAAGGCCGTGACAGATTCAACCTTTGCGTTCGAGACCAACAGCGAGCCCGGTCAATTCGTGCCGGTGCACGTTCACCCCACACAGGATGAATTCATCCTGGTGCAGGAGGGCGTTCTCGATCTCAAGCTCGACGGCGTCTGGGTGCAGGCCAAGGCCGGCGACCTGGTTCGGATGCCACGCGGCATCCCGCATGGCTACTTCAACAAATCAGACAAGCCGGCCCGTGCGCTGTTCTGGGTGTCGCCGATGCAGAAGCTCGAAGCGCTGTTCGACCAGCTCCACAATCTGACCGACCCCGAAGAGGTGGTCCGGATCTCGGCGCAGCATGAGGTGAACTTTTTGCCGCCCGAGGCCAACGAATAGCTCGCTGAACTCATCCTTGTTGGAGACGTCGTCATGGTCAGCCGAAAGAAAGTCTGCGTCATTGGCGCCGGTGTATCCGGACTTGCGGCCGCAAAAGCCTTCGCCGCGCGCGGTCATCAGATCATGATCGTCGAGCGCAGCGGCGATCTTGGCGGCGTCTGGGAACCGGCGCGGTCCTATCCCGAGGTGCAAACGCAGAGCCCGAAGGATTTGTACCGCTACACCGACAAAGCGATGCCGGATTCCTATCCGGAATGGCCGAAAGGTCCGCAGGTCCACGCCTATCTGACTGAATACGCAAAGGACAACGATCTCCTCGGCGCGATCCGATTCAACACGACCGTGGTGCAAATGGATCGCCGGCCCGACTCTGCGCCGGGCTGGCGGCTCGATCTGCGTGGGCCGGACGGCCGCACCACTCCCGAAGACTTCGATTTCGTCGCGGTATGCACCGGGCAGTTCAACGAGCCGCAGACGCTCAGCCTGCCGGGCGAAGACGCCTTCAAGGCGCAGGGTGGGCGTATCCTGCACTCCTCGCAATATAACGACCCGGCGATTGCCAAAGGGCGCAGGATCGTCGTGCTCGGCGGCTCGAAGTCGGCGACCGATATCGCCGTCAACGCGGTCAATTCCGGGGCGGCCGAAGTGACGCTGGTGTACCGCGAGCCGGTGTGGCGGATTCCCTATTTCATCGGCGGCCTGGTCAATTTCAAACGCATTCTCTACATCCGCGCGCAGGAGGAGATGTTCCGGAGTTGGGGCATCGGCGCGATGTCGCGGTTCGCGCATGCGGTGGCAAAGCCGCTCGTCTGGGCCAACTGGCGCGGGCTGGAGAGCCTTCTGAAAATTCAACTCAAGCTCGGCAGATGCGACATGGTGCCGAAGGAAAGGATCGAAGACGGCGTCAACTGCTCGGTGCCGATCGCGACGCCGGGATTCTTTCCGATGGTCGCGGACAAGCGCATCAAGGCTATCAGAGGTAGTTTTGAGCGCTATGATGGCAATACGATCGTGATGACTGGCGGGCAGCGCGTCCGGGCCGACGTGGCCGTGCTCGCGATCGGCTACAAACTGGGTGTGCCGTTCCTGCCGCAGGCTTACCGAGACAGACTGGTCGATCCCGACGGGCAGTATCGGCTCTATCGGCTGATTGCCAACCCGGATCTGCCCGAAATGGGATTCGTCGGCTTCAACTCCAGTTTCTGCACGGTGTTGTGCGCAGACCTCGCCGCGAACTGGCTGGTGCGCTATGCCGATGGCCAGCTCGCCCGTCAGCCGACGCCCAAGGAGATGCGGGACAACATCGAGATGATGCTGCATTTCAAGCGCGTCGAGCGGCCGGCCGCCGGCATCTATGGCGGGCTGTGCGTCGCGCCCTATCACTTCAAGCATTTTGACGAATTGCTCGCCGACATCGGCGTATCCGGACGCCGGCGCAATCCGCTGGTGGAGAAATTCACCCCGCCCGATGCCGCCGCCTACGGCCGCTTCCTCGCCGCGGCGCCGGACTACCGGGCCGCCTGAGGGGCGAGTTCCCGGCCCGGGCACGCGGCCGTTAATCTCTGCCGTGGGAATACGCGATTCCACTCTTGATTCCACCCTTGCGAAAAATTGTTTTAAGCCTAAAATGATTTGCGAGACGGCGTTGCCGGGCGTCCTCGTTATTGATCTCGAGTCTTTCATGGATGGAGCGAGGGGAGATTGAAAATGTCAGGTAGCACTCCCAGCCGGACCCTTGGTCGGTCTCTTGGCCCGTCGGGCCACGTCGACGATTTTACGCGGCGAAATCTGCCGCCATCAGAGCAACAGCCGGATCTGCTGCTCGAACGGCCGGAATTTCAGTATCCCGAATATCTCAACGCCGCGGTCGAACTGACCGACCGGATCGTCGAAGAAGGCTGGGGCGACCGGGTCGCACTGATCGGCAACGGCCGCCAGCGCACCTACAAGGAATTGGCCGACTGGTCGAACCGCCTCGCGCATGCGCTGGTGGAGAATTACGGCGTCAAGCCCGGCAACCGCGTCCTGATCCGCTCCGGCAACAACCCCGCGCTGGTCGCGGCGTGGCTCGCGGCCACAAAAGCAGGCGCCGTCGTCGTCAACACCATGCCGATGCTGCGCGCCGGTGAATTGAGCAAGATCGTCGACAAGGCGGAGATTGCGCTGGCGCTGACCGACAGCCGCATCGCCGATGAACTGGTCGCCTGCGCGAAGACCAGCCGCTTCCTGAAGCAGGTGGTGAACTTCGACGGCACGTCCAACCATGATGCCGAGCTCGACCGGGTAGCGCTGAACAAGCCGGTCCGGTTCGATGCGGTGAAGACAGGGCGCGACGACGTCGCCCTGCTGGGATTTACCTCGGGCACGACGGGCGAGCCGAAGGCGACGATGCATTTCCATCGCGACCTCATGATCATTGCGGATGGCTATGCCAGGGAAGTGCTCAACGTTACGGAGGACGACGTTTTCGTCGGCTCGCCGCCGCTGGCCTTTACCTTCGGGCTCGGAGGGCTCGCAATCTTCCCCCTGCGCTTCGGCGCAACGGCGACGTTACTGGAAAACGCCTCGCCGCCCGAAATGGTCAAGATTATCGAGACCTACAAGGCGACGATCTGCTTTACCTCGCCGACCGCGTATCGCGCGATGCTGACGGCAATGGACAATGGCGCCGACCTGTCGTCGCTGCGGCTGGCGGTTTCCGCCGGCGAGACATTGCCGGCGCCGGTGTTCGAAAGCTGGACGGCCAAGACCGGCAAGACCATTCTCGACGGCATCGGCTCCACGGAACTGCTGCACATTTTCATTACCAACCGGATCGGCGATGCGGTGGCGGGGACGACGGGACATCCCGTGGCGGGCTACGAGGCAAAAATCGTCGACGATGACATGAACGAATTGCCGCCCGGCACCATCGGCAAGCTTGCGGTGCGCGGGCCGACCGGCTGCCGCTATCTCGCCGATGCGAGGCAGTCGAACTATGTGCGCGATGGCTGGAATCTGACGGGCGACACCTTTGTCCGCGACGCGAATGGACGACTGTCCTTTGTCGCCCGCTCGGACGACATGATCGTCTCCTCCGGCTACAACATTGCAGGGCCCGAGGTCGAAGCGGCTCTGCTCTCGCATCCTGCCGTCGCCGAATGCGGCGTGGTCGGCGCGCCCGACGAGGCGCGGGGCATGGTCGTCAAGGCTTACGTGGTTCTGGCCGGCGGCGCTGCTGCCGACGCTGCGCTGACGCAGGCCTTGCAGGATCACGTCAAGCAGACGATTGCACCCTATAAATATCCGCGTGCGATCGAATATGTCGCGCAACTGCCGAAGACCGAGACCGGCAAGCTGAGGCGCTTTGCGCTAAGGCAGATGGCCGCGGCCGGCCCGGCGTCGCCAAGCGTTGCCGCGGAATAATTTCCAACCTGATGGAGAAAAGCCGGTGACCGCCCCCAAAGGCCCCACACTGAGCGTGGTGCCTCATCCCACGACCGACACCTCACCGCCGGGCCCGCAAGTGCTGCAGCCGAGCGGCTGGCCGATGCCGAAAGGCTACGCCAACGGCATGGCCGCCGATGGCCGGCTTGTGGTGACCGGCGGCGTGATCGGCTGGGATACGCAGGGCCGCCTGGAGCCCGATTTCGTCGCGCAGGTGCGCCAGACGCTATCCAACATTTCCGAGATTCTTGCCGAGGGCGGTGCCAGACCTGAGCATCTGGTGCGCCTGACCTGGTATGTCGTCGACATCGAGGAATATCTCGCGAGCCTGAAAGAGCTCGGCCGCGTCTACCGCGAGATCTTCGGCGCGCATTATCCGGCAATGGCGCTGGTGCAGGTAGTGCGCCTGGTCGAGAAGGAAGCCCGCGTCGAGATCGAGGCGACGGCGGTGGTGCCCCGCTGAAACCCGCTTATCGGGTGTCGGCCTAGAGTATGATGAAGTTATTTGATTGCGACCACGAAGAAGGTGCGCTCCCTCTCCCGCTTGCGGGGGAGGGTTGGGGTGGGGGTGTCTCCGCGGGCGACACTGCCCGAGTGGAGAGAGCCCCCACCCGGCGCTTCGCGCCGACCTCCCCCGCAAGCGGGAGAGGTGAACCGCGTTGCGGCTAAACTCATCTAACCAAAAACATCATACTAGAGCTCTGTTCTCAGCTTCCAGAGTTCCGGAAAAAGTTCGACCTCGAGCATCTTGCGCAAGTAGGAGACGCCCGACGTGCCGCCGGTTCCGCGCTTCAGGCCGATGATGCGCTCGACCGTCGTGACGTGGTTGAAGCGCCAGCGGCGGAAATAGTCTTCGAAATCGACCAGCTTTTCTGCAAGCTCGTAGAGCATCCAGTGTTTCGCTGGCGACGCATAGATGGTCTTCCAGGCCTTCAAAACCTCGTCGTTTGGCGTGCGGTTGACGCGCCAGTCGGTTCGGCGCGCGTCTTCGCCGATATCAAAGCCATTGCGCGCCAATAGCAGCAGCGCTTCGTCATAGAGGCCCGGCTCAGCGAGAATTTCCTCGAGCTTTGCCATGATGTCGGCGCGGTGGGCGTGCGGGCCAAGCAGCGCCAAATTGCGATTGCCGGCGAGAAACTCGATCGCGCGGTACTGGTACGACTGAAAGCCCGAGGATTGCCCGAGCTGATCGCGAAACTCGGTGTATTCGCTGGGGGTCATCGTCCGCAACACATCCCAGGCGGTATTGAGCTGCTCGAAGATCCGGGCGATGCGCGACAGCATCTTGAAAGCGGGATGCAACTGGTCGTGGCGGATCGCCTTGATGGCGGAACGGATTTCGTGGATGGCCAGCTTCATCCAGAGTTCGGACGTCTGGTGCTGGATGATGAACAGCAGTTCGTCATGCGCGTCAGAGAGCGGCTCTTGCGCGTTCAGAACGCGTTCCAGATGCAGATAATCGCTGTAGGACATGCGCCCGTCGAACGACATCTGGGCTGCCTCACGCGAGGAGTCGTCGGGCTTGCCAGTCATGTTACGAGCCCCTTTTTGCGGTAATCCGCGGTATCCCAGCGGCGATTGGTCAAGACGTCGGCGATGACGTCGACCGCTGCGCGAACCTCGGCTTCTCCGATGTAGAGTGGCGTAAAGCCGAAGCGCATCATGTCCGGCGCGCGGAAGTCGCCTATCACGTCGCGCGCGATCAGCGCCTGCATGATCGCGTAGCCATCCGGGTGACGAAATGAAACCTGGCTGCCGCGCCGCTTTGCGTCCCGCGGCGAAGCCAGCGTCAGCTCGGGACAACGTCGTTCGACTTCGCGAATGAACAGGTCGCCAAGCTGGATCGATGCATGGCGCACGTCGGTCATGCTGACGCCGTCCCAGACGTCGAGGGCGGCGTCGAGCGCGGCCATCGCAATGATCGGAGGCGTACCTACCCGCATTCGCTCGATGCCCGGCCCGGGCCGATAGTCGAGGTCAAAGGCAAAGGGTGCATGATGACCCATCCAACCGGAAAACGCCGGCCGCGCCGTATCGGCGTGCTTCGGCGCAACATAGATGAAGGCCGGCGCGCCAGGACCGGCATTGAGATATTTGTAGGTGCAGCCGACGGCGAAATCGGCTTCGGCTCCTTCCAAGTCGACCGGAATCGCTCCCGCGGAATGCGCCAGATCCCAGACCGTCAAGGCGCCGGCGGCATGCGCCCTGCGCGTCAGCGCGCTCATGTCGTGCAGCCGGCCGGTGCGATAGTCGACCTCGGTCAGCATCAGCACCGCGATCGTCTCGTCGATGGCGGCTTCGACGTCTTCGGGGTCCACGACCTTCAACTCGTAGCCACGGTCGAGCGATTCAAGCAGACCGCTGGCGATGTAGAGATCGGAAGGAAAGTTGCCGCTATCCGACAAGATCACGCGCCGCGACGGATTGAGTTCGAGCGCCGAGGCCAGCGCTTGGTAAACTTTGATGGACAGCGTATCTCCCACTACCACCGTCCCGTCGGCAGCGCCGATCAACCGGCCGATGCGGTCGCCGACACGCCGCGGCTGCGTCATCCAGCCGGCGACGTTCCAGCCCTTGATGAGGTGCTTGCCCCATTCCTCCGATATCATGCGGCCGACGCGATCGGCGGCCGCAACGGGCAGGGGACCGAGCGAATTGCCGTCCAGATAGATCACGCCATCCGGGATGGCGAACAGGGATTTTGTTCGCGTGAAATCGGTCATGTCTTTCCCCGGTCCGCGCCCCCTGGAATTATTCGCGCTGATATCGATTATTTCAAGCTTGAAATTTATGGGCGGAAGGTGCGCTTCCCGGTATAGACTGGTTGCCTGCGGGCATCGATCGGACATCGGCCCGGCCCACGAGATCGAATGGAACGAACCGCGTGATTTTTCATCAGATTTCCGACTGGAACGATGCCTACGCGAATGCTCCAAACATTCCGGGCGGGGAACGCTGGCCGGCGGCGTGGGTGCAGCCCGCGCAGGACTATCGCGACGCCCTTCAAGGCAGCAGCCGCGCGACGCTCGATATCAGCTATGGCGAGCGCGCACGAAACCGCTTTGATCTCTTTAAGCCGGAAGGCCGGCCAAAGGGCTTGGTCGTCTTCGTCCATGGCGGATTCTGGAAGGCGCTCGACAAGAGCTTTTGGTCGCATCTCGCGCGCGGATCGGTTGAAAGCGGCTATGCGATGGCGATGCCCTCCTACACGCTGTGCCCGGCCGTGCGCATCTCCGAGATCACGCGCGAAATTGCCCCGGCCGTCGAGCGTGCCGCCGCGATGGTCGAAGGTCCGATTTTTCTGGCGGGCCATTCCGCCGGCGGGCATCTGGTGACGCGCATGATCTCGGTGACGTCGCCGCTCCCGGACGAAGTCCGGGCGCGCATCGGCCACACCGTCTCTATTTCCGGCGTTCATGACCTTCGTCCGCTGATGAAGGCCGCCATGAACACGGACCTTCGGATCGACGAGGCCGAGGCGCTCGTGGAAAGCCCCGCATTGCTGGAGCCGATGCCGAATGCGCGCGTAACATGCTGGGTAGGCAGCGCCGAGCGCCCGGAATTCGTCCGCCAGAACGCGCTCCTCGCCAATATCTGGACCGGGCTCGGCGCGAAAACCTGCGTGATCGAAGAACCGGGCCGGCATCATTTCGATGTCATCGACGGGCTCGCCGATCCCTGTCACCAACTCACCAGGACCTTGTTGTCGCCGTAGCCTGCTGAATTTGTGAAATGAACGGTGGTCGCGGTGGCCTTGCCACCCGGTGGTTCTGACCTGCCAATCATGCTGCTTGAAATGTCTGTACGGCCTGACGTGCACCGAGTGCGTAGAGCTTTGCGAGCGCCTCGGTGACGGCGCTGCGCATGCGAGGATCGTTACCGAGCGTGCCGAAGATGGAGCCGACCTCCAGCAGCGCGGGAGCAAGCCGCTCTGCAACCGGGCCGGCACGCTCGGCGATATCAGCCAACTCTCGCGCAAGGGGATCGCGCACGTCGATGGCGCGGCCTCGCTCGTCGGCCCCGGTGACGTAACGCATCCAGCCGGCCACCGCGAGCGCGTGGGTATCGATCGGCAGCCCCAGCCGCAGCCGATCCTGCATGGTAGCGAGCAGCCGTTGCGGCAGCTTCTGCGAACCATCCATCGCGATCTGCCAGGTACGATGGTGCAGGGCCGGGGTTGGAGAAGCGCTGCAGCAGCGATGCGCTGTAGGCTGGCAGGTCAGTGCCCTCAGGCATCGCCAGCGTCGGCGCGGCGTCTTGCATCACCTGTCGGGCAAACGCCACAAAGCGATGGTCGGTCATGGTTGCGGCGATGGTCTCAAAGCCTGCGAGATATCCGAGATAGGCGAGCGCCGAGTGGCTGGCGTTGAGCAGCCGCAGCTTCATATGTTCGAACGGCGTTACATCCGAAACCAGTTGCACGCCCGCAGCCGCAAAGTCCGGCCGTCCGGCCGGAAAGCGGTCTTCAACGATCCATTGCGTGAACGGTTCTGTGATAATGGGCCATGCGTCGATCATGCCGAGCGCTGAAGAGATCTCCGCCCGGTCGAGGTCCGTGGTCTCCGGCACGATCCGGTCCACCATGGTCGAAGGGAAGGCCACCTCGGCTTCAATCCATTTCGCGAGATTGCGCGATCGCAAGCCGGCGAACTGCGTCACGATCCGTTCGACCGTTTGGCCATTGGCGGAGAGATTGTCGCAGGAAAGAACAGTGAAGGGGGCTTCGCCCGCGATCCGCCTGCGCGCGAGCGCGGCCACCAGGTATCCGATGGCCGAACGCGGCGTGCCGGGATTCTGCAGGTCATGAACGATGTCGGGATGACGGTCGTCCAGATCGCCGGTCTGCGGCGTATGGCAATAGCCCTTCTCGGTGACCGTTAGCGAGACGATACGCGTGGCCGGGTTGGCCATGCGCGCGATCAACTGGCCGGGTTTTTCGGTGGCGACGTCGATAGCGAGAACCGAGCCGATGATGCGGTGATCGGTGCCCGCGCCGGAGCGAACAGCCAGTGTGTAAAGGTCGTCCTGCGGGGCGAGGGCATCGCGTGTCGCCGGGCTGCGCAAGCTGGCCCCGATGATTCCCCAATCCAAAGCGCCGCCCGCCAAGAGGTCATCAATCACCACCGCCTGGTGCGCCCGATGGAACGCGCCAATTCCGAGATGAACGATGCCTGGCGAGATCAGCGAGCGGTCATATGCCGGTTGCCGGATGTGGCCGGGAAGCCGAGGAAGGTTGGCGTTCGAAAGGCGGAAATTGCCGTCTTTCGGGCCGGATGGCGGGTTTTTTGCCGCTTCGCTTGACATGAGAAGCTCAATCCATCAAACTTTGGTCAATTGGTAAGGCCAATTGTCCAGATTTATTGGCCATACCCCCACCAAAGCAAGAAAAATCGATTCGCTGGGGATCGTCAGGGAGAGCCGAGCGTGCCGCTCGAAGCCGTGGAAGCGCGACGTCTTTATCGCCAGGTTGCCGATCAGCTTCGCGCCTTGATCGACAGCGGCGAATACCGCGTGGGCAGCCGTCTTCCGACCGAACGCGATCTTGCCGAACAATTGAAGGTCTCGCGGCCGACGGTACGTGAAGCCCTGATTGCTCTGGAAGTCGAGGGCCGGGTTCGGATTCGCGTCGGTTCGGGGATCTATGTCAGTGAGTCGGCGGCGCTCGCACCGCCTTTGCCATTGGCGGGCGAGATCGAAGGCCCATTCGAACTGCTGCGTGCCCGCGAATTCCTCGAAGGCGCCATTGCCGAACAGGCGGCGCGGGTGGCGACAGCCGAAGATATCGCGCGCATCGACGCTTCGCTGGAGGCAATGGCCACCGTGCAGCATCCCGGCGAAGCCTCGATGATCCATGACCGCGCGTTTCACATCGCGGTGGCAGGATGCCTCGACAACGCCGTGCTGGTCCGCGTGGTCGGTGAGCTGTTCGACCAGCGGCTCAATCCCTATTTCGCCAAGCTCGCGCATTATTTTGAAAATCCGGAATCCTGGAATGCGGCGCTGGCCGAGCACCGCGCGATCCGCGATGCCATCGCCGCGCACGATTCCGATGCTGCCCGCGTGACGATGCGCGAGCACTTGGCGCGTTCGCAGGCCCGCTTTGCGCAAAATTTCGGAGCGGAAGCTTCGTCCACCTCGCGCATCCGCGCAAGCAGCGGCTGAACAACGAGAATTCGAACGGTTCGGCGCGAATGTCGGTCCGGTTGGGTAACAAAAGCAAATTGTAACGACGGAGGAAACTCACGTGCTGAAAAAATTGACGATTGCATTCGCGGCGTCTGCTGCGGCGCTGCTGGCCGCAACCACCTCGGGCCTGGCGCAGACCAAACTGAAATGGGCCCACGTTTACGAAACCTCGGAGCCGTTCCACACCGCGTCCGTCTGGGCCGCGGGCGAGATCAACAAGCGCACTAACGGGCGCTACCAGATCGACGTCTATCCGGCTTCGCAGCTCGGCAAGGAGACCGACATCAACCAGGGGCTTGCGCTCGGCTCCGTCGACATGATCATTTCCGGCTCGAGCTTCGCCGCGAGGAGCTTCCCGCCAATCGGCGTGACCTATTATCCCTACACCTTCCGCGATGCCGATCATCTCCTGGCCTATACCAAGAGCGATGTCTTCAAGGAGCTCGCCAAGGGCTACGAGGACAAGACCGGTCATCGCATCGTGGCCGTGACCTATTACGGAGTGCGCCAAACTTCCTCGAACAAGCCGATCAAGACCTGCGCCGACATGAAGGGCCTCAAGATTCGCGTGCCCGACGTTCCGGCGTATCTGGCGATGCCGCGCGCCTGCGGCGCCAACACCGCGCCGATCGCCTTTGCGGAAGTCTACCTGGCGCTACAGAACGGCACCGTGGAAGCGCAGGAGAATCCGCTCACCACGATCGAGGCCAAGAAGTTCTACGAGGTGCAGAAGCACATCGTGCTGACCGGCCATATCGTCGATCACCTCAATACGGTTGTGGCCGGCGCGCTCTGGAAGAAGCTGTCGGAAGAAGATCGCAAAATCTTCACCGACGTCGCGCAGGAGGCGGCGGCGAAAGCCACCGCGGAAATCAAGGCCAACGAAGCCAAGCTGGTCGACTTCTTCAAGCAGAAAGGGCTCACGGTCACCGAGGTCAACAAGGATGAGTTCCGCGACACCGTGATGAAGAACGTGAGCTTCGAAAGCTTCAACTATCGCAAGGCCGATTGGGAACGCATCCAGGCGGTGAAGTGACGACGCAGTCGTCATCCCGGGGCGGCTCGGAGAGCCGAACCCGGGATCTCGAGATTCCGGGTTCGGCTCTTCGAGCCGCCCCGGAATGACGCGAGAGCCAAGTTGGGGAACAAGCGCATGTCGGCGGTTGAAGTGCACAAGCAGATCACGGCGGACGAAATCGCCCATACCTTCGAGGACGAAGTCCCCAAGGGGGCCGATCTCAGCGGATACGCGCCGGAGGACTGGCTCGCGCTGGTGATCTTCTGGATCATGGCGCTGTCCGTCTTCCTGCAGTTCTTCACCCGCTATGTCCTCAACGACAGCTATGCCTGGACCGAGGAGATCGCGACCTATTGCCTGATCGGCGTGGTCTTTATCGGCTCGGCGATGTGCGTTCGGCTGTCGCGGCACATCCAGGTCGATCTGCTGTTTCGCTATCTGCCGCATCTGCCGGCGCGCGCGCTCTCTACGCTCATCGATCTGATCCGGATCGCGTTCTTCGGCTACGCGATCAAGCTGGTCTGGCAATTCATCGAAGTCATCGGCGACGAGCGGATGACCACGATCGAGTTCCAGAAGGGCTTCGTTTACTACGCCGTGCTGCTCGGCTTCGTGCTGATGTTCGCGCGCTCGATCCAGGTCGCGGTCGAGAACTGGCGGCGCGGTTACTCCATCCTGGAGCGACCCGGCGCATTCGACGGAACGGAAGGCTGACGCCATGCTGCTGCTGCTCGGAGGATTTCTGCTGCTCATGCTGGTCGGCCTGCCGGTCGCGCTTTCGATGGCAGTGTCGTCGCTGGTCTACATTCTGGTCACCGGCATCACGCCGGATGTCACGCTGGCGCAGCGCATGATTGCCGGCGTCGAAAGCTTTCCGCTCCTCGCCGTGCCGTTCTTCATTCTGGCCGGCAATCTCATGAACATCGCGGGCGTTACGGGGCGCATCTACAAATTCGCGGTCGCGCTGGTGGGCTGGATGCGCGGCGGCCTCGGCCATGTCAATATCGTCGGCTCCGTGATCTTTTCCGGCATGTCCGGCACCGCGATTGCCGACGCTGCAGGGCTCGGCACCATCGAGATCAAGGCGATGAAGGATCACGGCTACTCGACCGAGTTCGCGGTCGGCGTCACCGCGGCATCCGCCACGCTTGGTCCGATCATTCCGCCGTCGCTACCATTCGTGATCTACGGCATGATGGCGAACGTTTCGATCGGCGCGCTGTTTCTGGGCGGCGTGATTCCGGGCGTGTTCATGACGTTGGCCATGATGGCGACCGTGGCCTATTTCGCCCACAAGAACGGCTGGGGCAGCGATACGCCGTTCTCCTGGCCGCAACTCGGCTCGGCCGCGATCGAAATCCTGATCGTGCTGGCGTTCCCGGTGGTTGTTTGGCTGCTGGTCGTCGCCGGGCTCTCGGTGAACATGGCGGTCGGAATCGGTCTCGTGGCGCTGTTGGCGCTCGACTGGTATTTCGATTTCTCCGCCGTGATGGCGCTGATGGCGCCGGTGATCCTGATCGGCGGCATGACGCTCGGCTGGTTCACGCCGACCGAAGCCGCGGTTGCCGCGGTGATCTGGTCGCTGTTCCTCGGGCTCGTGCGTTACCGCTCGATGACGCTGCAGACCGTTGCCAAGGCGACGTTCGACACCATCGAGACCACGGCATCGGTGCTGTTCATCGTGACCGCGGCCTCGATCTTTGCATGGCTCTTGACGGTGTCGCAGGCGGCGCAGACGCTGACGGATGCGATGCTCGGTATCACCCAGAACAAATGGGTGTTCCTGCTGCTGGCGAACATCCTGATCCTGTTCGTCGGCTGCTTCATCGACACCATCGCCGCGATCACCATTCTGGTGCCTATCCTGCTGCCGATCGTGCTCAAGCTTGGCATCGACCCCATCCATTTCGGCCTGATCATGACGCTGAACCTGATGATCGGTCTGTTGCACCCGCCGCTCGGCATGGTGCTGTTCGTGCTGGCCCGCGTGGCGAAATTGTCCGTCGAGCGCACCACCATGGCGATCTTGCCGTGGCTGGTGCCGCTGCTGCTGGCGCTCGTCGCCATCACCTACATCCCGGAGCTGACGCTCTGGCTGCCTAAATATATGGGACTCTCAAAATGACATCGATGGCTTTAGCCGCAACCCTGTTCGGCCCGGAAGATCTGCGCATGGTCGAGCGGCCGCTTGAGCCGCTTCGCTCTGGCATGGTGCGCATTCGTTTTGGCGCCGGCGGCATTTGCGGCTCGGACATGCATTATTACCGCCATGCCCGCACCGGCGATTTTGTTGTGACCTCGCCGCTGGTGCTCGGCCATGAGATTGCGGGTGAGGTGGTCGAGATCGCAGGCTCGGCGCCGGACGTAAAAGTCGGCGATCGCGTCGCCGTCAACCCGTCGCGCTGGTGCGGCCATTGCAAGCCGTGCCGCGAAGGCCGGCCCAATCTCTGCGAAAACATCTTCTTCATGGGCTCGGCCTCGAAGACCCCGCATATGCAGGGCGGCTTTGCGTCTTACTTCGACGCCATCCCGGCGCAGTGCGTGAAGATTCCGGACCACGTGACCTATCAGGCGGCGGCGCTCGCCGAGCCGCTCGCAGTCTGCCTGCATGCTGTCGCCCGCGCCGGGGACGTGACCGGCAAGCGCGCCGTGCTGTTCGGCGCTGGCCCGATCGGTCTCCTGACCATGCTGGCGGCGCAGCGCGCCGGGATCGCTGAAACGACCGTCGTCGACATCGCGGCGGCGCCGCTGGCGTTCGCCACGAGATTGGGCGCCAACCATGTCGTCGATATCTCCGGCGGCGAAGAGGCGCTGAAGGCGCAGGCTGCAGCGCAGCCGTTCGATGTGGCGTTCGAGGTCTCGGGCACCGCGGCGGGCTTGGCCAGCGCGATCGGTGCGGTCAGGCGCGGCGGCGTCGTGGTTCAGGTCGGCAACCTGCCGGGCGGACAGATTTCGGTGCCGGCGAATGCGGTGATGGCCAAGGAGATCGACCTTCGCGGCTCGTTCCGCTTCGGGACGGAATTCTTCACGGCGGTCGAACTGATCGCCGACGGCAGCGTGGACGTGCTTTCGCTGGTGACGGCGCAACGCCCGCTCGCGGTCGCGCCCGATGCGGTGCGGCTGGCGCTCGACCGCTCGCAGAGCGTCAAGGTCGTGCTGACCGCTTGAGCGCCATACTCATTTCAGGAGCTTCCGCATGATGCTGCAGGGATGGCGGTGGTACGGACCCAACGATCCCGTATCGCTCGACGATATCCGCCAGGCCGGCGCGACCGACGTGGTGACGGCGCTGCATCAGGTTCCGATCGGCGAGGCCTGGACGCGCTCAGCTGTCGAGGAGCGGAAGAGCCTGATCGAGAACTCGCAACCGGGCCGCTCACAGCTCGCCTGGTCAGTGGTGGAATCGATCCCGATTCCTGATGACGTGAAGCGGTTAGGGGGCAAGGCAACCCGCTCGATCGAAGCGTGGATCGCGAGCATGGAGGCGGTCGCCGCCGCCGGTATCAAGATCATCTGCTACAATTTCATGCCTGTCGTGGACTGGTGCCGCACCGATCTCGAATGGGAACTGCCGAACGGCGCCAAGGCGATGCGCTTCGACCATGACCGTTTCGCGGCGTTCGACCTGCACATCCTGCAGCGGCCGGAAGCGCCTGCGGAATATTCCGAGGCCGCGCAGCGCCGCGCCAGGCAGGTCTATGAAGCGATGACGCAGGCCGATATCGACGTCCTCATCACCAACATTGCCAGCGCGCTGCCGGGATCCACCACCGATCCCCTGACCATTCCGCAATTTCGCGACCGCCTGCAGCAATACCGCGGCATTGATTCCACGGTGCTACGCCGGCACTTAAGCGAATTTCTCGCGCGCGTCGCGCCGGTGGCGGAGCAGCTTGGCGTCACGCTGACGCTGCATCCGGACGATCCGCCGCGTCCGCTGTTCGGCCTGCCGCGCATCGCGTCATCGGCGGAGGATTATCAGGCGCTGTTCGACGTGGTGCCATCAAAAGCCAACGGCATCTGCTTCTGCACCGGTTCACTCGGCGTGCGCGCGGAGAACGATCTGCCCGCGATGGCCAAGCGCTTCGCCCCGCGGATCGGCTTTGCCCATCTGCGGGCGACCAAGCGGGAAGCCGACGGCCTGTCATTCTTCGAGTCCGATCATCTCGATGGCGACGTCGACATGATCGCGGTGTTGAAGGCTTTGCTGGCGGAGAACCGAACGCGTTCGCCGGAAAATCAGATCGTGTTCCGGCCGGACCACGGCCACCGCATGCTCGACGATCTCGCCGCGACCAAGCGCACCAATCCCGGCTACACCGCGATCGGGCGCTTACGTGGCCTAGCCGAATTGCGCGGCGCCATCCACGCCATTGAACACGCCGGGTAACTGCACTTCCGTCCGCTTCAGCCCTTGCGCTTCGCCGCTTCGAAGGCCGCCAACCGCGCGGCGAACTTGCCGTTTGCAAGGCCAGCGCGCGCGAGGATAGTCGGGGCGGGCAGCGCCTGGGTATACGCGTGCAACGGCCGACGATGAGCAGTGCGAATGCGTATAGTTGTGGAACTGGCAACTACACCCGCAAGGGTTCGATTCATCCCGCGATCTACTGCACGACGTTCCCGATGTGCTTGCTGGACGCACGGCCCGATGAACGTTCGAACTCATGAGAGCCGTCCATCAGGTGCATTACCTCGATGCAATCGGCGTTCAGGCGGTCGTTGTCGACCAGCCGCCCCGCAAGCACCTTCGCCTGAGACGGATCGTCGGACTGTACATCGACCCAGCGCTGGAGGCACTTGAAGCTGTGACCGTCGGAATTCAAGAGATCTTTGTAGAAGGAGACGCGGTAATTGCTCATCTTGGCACTCCCCGTCGTACCGGCATCTAGGCGCTAGCTTATACTCTCAGGCGCGGACGTCGGCCAGCCGCTCGCTGGGCAATGACGACGATTTAATTTAACCCGCTCTTTGGGATGCCAGTGTGGGGTCTGGCTGCAGCCGCTGGATGCGCGTCACGCGAAAAGCTACCGGAGGGATGCCAAGGGGCGACGGCGCACGCCCTACCTGTCAGCGGCAAAATACATCGCGCCGAGGTCGCGAGCGCGCAATCTGCCTCGCCGGATCGACCACCGCTCGAGGCTGTTTTGCATCGCCTCGGCGAGCGCCGGATGCGCGTTCAATCGCTTTTCCGGCACGCATGCGATGATCGCATTTCGATCCTGGACGCCCTGTTCGTCGATGATCCAGGCTGCCAGCCGGTCGCCGGCAAGCCGCGCGGCGATACGATCGGGTACCGGGTCGATGTCGTTCGCGACCAACACGTTCATCACGATGCGGCCGCCGGGCGCAAGCCGCGCGCGGATGGCATCGCAGGTCTCGACGTCGAATTCATCGTCAAAGCGAAAATCCGGACCTCCGACATCGATGGCGATCCCGTCGTAAAGCAGATCGTCGTCGAGAATGAACTTCCGGAAATCGGATGCGATCAGCGGCAATCCGTCCGGCAGCCCAAAATATCGCTGGGCGATCACGAAGCTGATCGGATTGTTGTCGACGATCGTCAGCTCTTTTCCGAGACGCGCCAGCCTGGTCGCGAGATTCCCGCCGCCGCATCCCAGGACGAGAATGTTGGTCGCGCGATGCAAGAGCTCGTCCATGAGCCTGACATAGCTGAAGACGCTCTCGCCGTCGGGCGTGGCCTGGCTCTGCCTGATGCCTTCCTCGAAATAGATCAGTGTTCCATCCGCGGTGCATTCGACGATCTCGATCGCGCCGTTCCTGCCCCGATAACGCCCCAGCAACCGCACCTGACATCACCATGCATCAAATAGGATGTATGAGCCATCGTTTATCATGTAGCATGCCTGATGCCAAATCGCTCATGGCGGATGTCCCTGGCGTGTGTGATGTGCTGAACCTCTGAATTGATGCTTGAGCCCGTAATTTAGACGGTATATCCGTATTAATCCGGAATCGGAGAACCCGTCCCATGATTACCGCCAATCAACTCAGGGCCGCGCGCGCACTCCTGAACATAGATCAGCGGCAGATGGCCGATCTCGCGGATCTTTCCGTGCCGACCATCCAACGCATGGAAGCCAGCGATGGCGTCATCCGCGCCAATGTCGATTCCCTCATGAAACTGGTTTCCGCGCTTGAGAGCGCCGGGATCGAGTTGATCAATCCGGGCGCCGCGAGCGCGACCGGGGGGCGGGGCGTACGCCTTCGCGAACATGTCACAAATCCGAAGATGAAGGTCAAGACCGTGCGCCAACCCAAGAAGGTACTGGAGCGGGTTCGATAGCTTTCCTCACGACGTCACGGCGTTCGCGCCCGCCTGTTCCAGCAGTGCAAGAAGACCGCGCAGCATTGCGACCGGGGTGGGCGGGCAGCCCGGAATGTGCAGGTCGACCGGGACGACTTCGGAGACGCCGCCGACGACCGCATAGCTGCCGGCAAAACATCCGCCGTCCCGCGCGCAATCTCCGACCGCGACGACCCATTTTGGGTTCGGCGTCGCGTGATAGGTGCGCTCCAGCGCCTCGCGCATGTTCTTCGTCACCGGTCCCGTCACCATCAGGACGTCCGCATGACGCGGCGAGGCGACGAACCGCAGGCCGAACCGCTCGACGTCGTAATAGGCGTTGTTGAGCGCGTGAATTTCCAACTCGCATCCGTTGCAGGATCCGGCATCGACCTCGCGTATCGAAAGGCTCCGGCCGAGCCGCCGCCGCGCCGTCTGGCCGACGGCGGTCGCAAGTTCCGCTACCGCGGCATCGGCCGCCGATGGCGCCGGCTCGGTGAGCGGCTGGCGAAACACGCTTTCGAAAAGCAGCTTGCGCATCGCGTAACGTCCTTACAGATCGTGGCCCGAATAGGAGCAGTTGAACGACTTGTTGCAGAGCGGAAAGTCAGCGACGATGTTGTTCTCGATCACGGCTTCCAGCAGCGGCCATTGAAACCATGAGGGGTCGCGCATGTGACATCGCTCGATCAGGCCATTGCGCAAGCGCAGCCAGACCAGAATGTCGCCGCGGAATCCCTCCACGATCGCCATGCCCTCGCGTACCTCTCCTCCAAGCGGGACTTCCTTGCGTATCGGTCCCTCGGAAAGCCGGCTCAGTATCTGGTCGATCAGCGAAAGGCTTTGCTCGACTTCGCGGATCCTGATCCAGACACGGGCGTTGACGTCGCCTTCGTTCAGGACAGGAACGTCGAAGTGCAGGCTGTCATACGGCGGATAGGCCAGCGCGCGGCGCGCATCGAACGACCGGCCCGAGGCGCGGCCGACATAGCCGCCGGCTCCATATTGGCTCGCCAGTGAAGTTTTCAGCGTGCCGGTATCGACGGTGCGATCCTGCAGCGAAGCGGTGTTGTCGTAGAGTTCGACCAGCGCGGGAAAGCGCAGGCGGATATTGTCCAGCGCGGCCTGGATGGCTTCCATCCCGTCCTTGCCGATGTCGCGGGCCACGCCGCCGGGCACGATGACGTCGCGCATCAGGCGATGGCCGAAGGCCGCACCGGCTGCACGCAGTACGCTCTCGCGCAACACGCCGCAATGCGCGTGCATCAGCGCAAAGGAAGCGTCGTTGCAGATCGCGCCGATGTCACCGAGATGGTTGGCGAGCCGCTCGAGTTCTGCGAGCAGCGCCCGCAGGAACACGGCGCGCTCCGGCGCCTTGAGATCAAGTGCGGCTTCGGCGGCGCGCGAAAATGCGTAGGCATAGGCGACGGTGCTGTCGCCCGAGGCGCGGCCGGCGAGCCGAACGCCGCGTTCGAGGCTCGCACCGGTCATCAGGCCGTCGATGCCCTTGTGGACATATCCCAGCCGTTGCTCCAGCCGGACCACGGTCTCGCCGCTGGCAGTAAAGCGGAAATGTCCGGGCTCGATGATCCCGGCATGCACCGGGCCGACCGGAATCTGGTGCAGGCCGTCGCCTTCCGCGGCGAGAAAGCGATAGGGCGCCGCCTTCGGCAGCGCGTCGATGCGATCGCCCAACGGGAAGCGCACGCCCCAGCGATTGTGATCGAGCCAGGGCCGTGCATCGGAAGAGTCCTCGGCGGACAATCCGAACAGATCGTGGATGGTGCGCTCCAACCGCCGGGCCGGCGGGTGATGCCGGCCTACGGAAGGAAAGCGACGATTGGGGCAATCCAGGCTGATGACCGCGATGTCAGCGGCCTGCCCATCCATGATCGCCATGTGAACCGTTGCGGGATCGCCCCACAGGCCAAGCAGGCTCCAGCGTCCATGCGCCAGTTCGCTCGCCGCAAACGTCCAGACCGAAGCATCGACCACGACGCGCAGCCACGGGCTGTGTTGCCCGACCTTGCGGCCTTCCAGCGACAGATCGATCAGCGATGGCATGTCAGTCCTGTCCTCTATCCAAGGAGTTGGGCCACGTGCTGGAACCAGACCACCAGCGGGGCGGGAAGATAAATCCCTGCGCCCAATACCAGTGCGAGATGCGCGAACATCGGAATGTAGGATGCGTCGGCAGGCGCCGTGCTGCCGCGCGGTTCGCCGAAGGCGACGCTGGTCAGGCGCAACGTCAGGGCGCCGAAGGCCAATAGCAGCCCGAACACCAGTACGATCGCAAGCAATGGCTGCCTTGCAAAGGTCGAGCTCACGACCAGGAATTCGCTCATGAAGATGCCGAGCGGCGGCAGTCCCGCGATTGCGACGACGCCTACCACCAGTCCCCAGCCGAGCGCCGGATGGGTCACGGTCAAGCCGCGGATCCGCGAGATCCGCTGGGTGCCCTTGATCTGAGCAATATGACCCACAGCATAGAAGATCGCCGACTTGGTCAGGCTATGCATCACCATGTGCAGCAGCCCGGCGAAATTGGCGAGCGGGCCGCCCATGCCGAACGCGAACACGATGATGCCCATGTGTTCGATCGAGGAGTAGGCGAACAGGCGTTTGATATCGCGCCGCCGGTATAGCATGAACGCCGCGAAGATCAGCGAGACCAGGCCCATCGTCACCATCAGCGGACCGGGCGCGATCGAGGCCGGGTTGGCCGCGAGCAATATCTTGAAGCGCAGCAGCGCATAGAGCGCGACGTTCAGGAGCAGACCCGACAACACGGCCGATATCGGCGTCGGACCCTCGGCGTGCGCGTCGGGCAACCAGGCATGGAGCGGTGCGAGGCCGACCTTGGTGCCGTAGCCGAGAAACAGGAACACGAACGCGACGTTGAGCAGGGCCGCGTCGAAGTTCGCGGCGCGCTCGACCAGTAGCGTCCAGACCATGCCGTCCTGACCTTCGCCCATGACCGGGCGCGCCGCCATATAGACCAGGATGGTGCCGAACAAAGCGAGTGCAATTCCAACGCTGCCGAGGATGAAATATTTCCAGGCGGCTTCGAGCGCCGCATGGGTACGGTAGATGCCGACCATCAGCACCGTCGTGAGCGTCGCGAGTTCGACCGCCACCCACATCAGGCCGATATTGTTCGAAACGAACGCCAGATTCATGCCGAACATCATGGTCTGATACATGGCGTGGTAGAAACGCAGGTACGTCGGCGTCAGCCGTCCGGTTTCGAGTTCATGCGCGATATAGCTCGCGCTGAAGATGCTGGTGGTGAATCCGACGAACGTATTGAGCACGATGAAGACGATGTTCAGGTCGTCGATCAGCACATACGGTCCGGGGGAGGAACGTTCCATCACGAACAGGCAGAGCGCAGACAGGAAAGTTGCGAGGCTGGCCAGGACGTTCAGCCGCGCCGTCAGACGGTAGCCGGGCAGGGCGGCCAGCAGCGCCGCCGAGCAGATCGGTATCAGCAGAACCGCTGTGACCGGGTCGAAGAAAGGCAAGGTCATCGGCGTTCGCCCCGGAAGTCGTCGAGCGCGGAGACATCCACCGAATCGAAGCGCTCACGGATTCGGAACAGGAAGATGCCGATCACGATGAACGCGATCAGGATCGAGAAGGCGACGCTGATCTCGACCACCAGCGGCATTCCCTTGGCCCCGGTTGCCGCCAGTACCAGTCCGTTCTCGAGCGACATGAAGCCGACAACCTGGCTGACCGCGTTGCGGCGCGTCACCATGACCAGAAGCCCGAGCAGCACCACCGACAGGGCGAAGGCGAGATCCTCGCGCGCCAGCGGGTCGGCGTCGCTCGTCACCCGCAGCATCAGAACCAGCGAGAGCGCGACCAGGCCCATCCCGGCCAGCATGGTCGGGCCGATTCCGACGGCGGATTCGATGTCGCGGTGAATTCCGAGCTGCTTGACGATGCGGTGCAGCGCCACCGGAATGACGATTGCCTTGAACACCAAGGCGATGAACGCGGTGACGTAGAGATGGGGCGCGTCCTGGATGAAGGCCTGCCAGGCGACCGAGAGCGACAGCACCAGAGCGTGGAGCGCGAAAACGTTGAGTAGCGAGTAGAGACGGTCCTGATACAGCATCATAAGGCTGATCAGCACCAGTCCGCCGGCCAGCGTGTGCGAAACGTCGAAGGCGAGGCTGTGCATCTGCATCAGAAACTCCTCGAGACGAACAGGAGCAGGGTGCCGAGCAAGCCCAGCATGAGCGCCGCGCCGAGGAACTGCGGAACACGAAACACCCGCATCTTTGCGGTCGCGGTCTCGAACAGCGCGAGCAGGAAGCCGGCCAGCGCGAGCTTGACGATGTAGGCGCCGGCGCCGATCGTGTAGGACAGCGCTCCGCTGCCGTACAGCGCGATCTGCCAGGGGGAGAACACGCAGGCGATCAGCGAGACATAGAGCAGCAGTTTGAGGAACGCGCCGAGCTCGATCATCGCCAGATGGCGCCCCGAATATTCCAGGATCATCGCCTCGTGCACCATGGTGAGTTCGAGGTGCGTCGCCGGATTGTCGACCGGAATGCGGGCGTTCTCCGCGATCGCCACCATGAACAGTGCGACCAGCGCCATGCCGAGCGACACCCGCAAGCCCACGTAGGACGACGCCAGGAAATGCGCGACCGTCGAAAGCTGGGTCGAGCCGGCGACGAGCGCCAGGCAAAACACGATCAGCAGCATCGCGGGCTCGGCAAGTGCGGCGATCATGACTTCGCGGCTGGAGCCGATGCCGCCAAAACTGGTGCCGACGTCCATTCCGGCGAGTGCGAGGAAGAAGCGCGCGCTTCCCAATAGCGCAACGATGGCGATCAGATCGGCTGTCCAGTTGAACAACAGTCCGGTCGCGAAGGTCGGCACCAGCGCAGCGGCCACCCAGATCGCGGCGAAGGTGATGTAGGGCGTGACGCGGAACAGCCATGATGCGTTGTCGGCGAGCACCACCTCCTTGCGCATTAGCCGGAGCAGGTCGCGATAGGGCTGAAAGATGGAGGCGCCCTGGCGGCGTACCAGCCGGGCCTTGATCTTGCGCACATAGCCGGTCAACAGCGGCGCGAGCAGCAGCACGAGCAGCATCTGCACACCTTGCACGATGATGTCGGAGATCACGACCATATCGCGAGCACCAGCAGCAATGTGACGAGGGTGACAAAGACCAGGCTGAGATATCGCCGGATGGTCAGGAACTGCAGGCGGTTGAGCCGCGTGGACAAGAAGCCGACGGCATCCGCAATCGGCGCATACATTCCGCTCCAGACCAGGTCGTGCAATTCGATCCTGAGCCGCGCCGGCCCGATATCTCCCGGCGGCGGCATTGTGACGTGATCGCGGGCGTGGAAGACCAGCGTGCCAAACACCCGGCGGATCGGTTGCGCAAAGCTGACGCCTGAATATTGCGCGGCGGGTGCCGCGTCGGAGAAACCGCATCCCCAGGCCGGCCCCCGTCGTAGCGCGCGCGAGGCGAAGCGGTGAATGAAATAGACCGCCAACGACGCGGTTGCCGTGATGAACACCATCACCAGCAATCCATTGTATGAACTGCGGCCCTCCGCGATCGGCACGATCGAAAGCCAGGGTTGGCTGGCCTGCGCCGGCATGCGGCTGCCGACAATTTGGGAGGCGACCGGCGCAAGGGCGTCGATTGCCAGTCCCGGCAGGATTCCGGTCAATAGACAAAGCACGGCGAGGATGAACATGGCCGCGAGCGAGAAGCGGTCGACTTCACGGGCGGTCTCTGCCGCTGGGCCGCGGGGGCGACCGAGAAAGGTCACGCCATAAGCCTTGACGAAACAGGCCGCCGCCAGCGCCGCCGCCAGCGCGAGCATCGCGCCGACCGCCGGCACCATGATCTTCAGCGCCCATTGCGGCAGCTCCGGGCTTTGCAACACCGCCTGGAAGATCAGCCATTCGGACACGAAGCCGTTGAACGGCGGAAGCGCCGAGATCGCAACGCAGCCGACGAGAACGACGAAGCTCGTGAACGGCATGCGGTGAATGAGGCCGCCCAGTTTGTCCATGTCGCGCTCGCCCGTCGCAGTCAGCACGGCGCCGGCGCCGAAGAACAGCAGGCTCTTGAAGAAGGAGTGGTTGAGCACGTGAAACAGGGCAGCCGTGAAGGCGAGCGCGGCGGCGAGATTCATGCCATTGGCCTGGAACGCCATCGCAAGGCCGAGGCTGACGAAGACGATGCCGATATTTTCGATGGTGCTGTAGGCCAGGAGGCGCTTCAGATCCTTTTCCATCATGGCGTAAAGAATGCCCATGACGGCGGTGATGCTGCCGAGGAACAGTACGACCGCGCTGACCGGCCATGTCGGCTGTCCCAGCAGATCGAACATGACGCGAATGAAGCCGTAGATCGCGACCTTGGTCATGACGCCGCTCATCAGCGCCGAAACATGGCTCGGGGCCGCGGGATGGGCGAGCGGCAGCCAGACATGCAGCGGCACCAGGCCAGCCTTCGAACCGGCGCCGAGCAGCATCAGGATCAGCACCAGCGTCGCTGAGTATGGCGCGTGCTGCGCGGCGCGTATGGCCGCAAATCCATAGTCTCCGGCAGGCCCTGCCAGCAGGCCGAACGCCAGCAGCAAGGCAAGCGTGCCGAAACTCGCCATCACGAGATAGACGTAGCCGGCTTTGGCGTTGCCCGGTTCGCGATGGTGCGCCATCACCAGCGCCCAGGACGCCAGCGACATGAATTCCCAGCACAGCAGATAGGAAAATGCGTCGTCGGCCAGCACCACGAGATTCATGCCGGCCAGAAAGGCGGGAAAGAACGGCAGTACGCGATGCGGCGCGGGATCATGATGGCCGTAACCGAGGCCGTAGAGACTTGCCGATGCCCCGCCCAGATTGACGACGATGAGGAAGAACGAGGCCAATGCGTCGAGACGGAAATGCGCCCCAAGCCACGGCAAGCCCACCGGCAAGGTGAGGGTGGTGGCGTCCGTGGGGCCGCCGAGCAGGTTGCGCAACGCGCCGATCAGTGCAATCGCGGATACCGCCAGTGTCGCGCCGTAGATGACGGCCGTGACGGTCTTCGAGCGGCTCAGCGCGATCGCCAGCACGGCCAGCCCAAGCAACCCGGCGACACAGACCATTTGCAGAGCGACGGCCGACATTATTTGCGCGACCTCGCTCCGCTCGATGCCTTGATTTCGGGTCGCGCGTTGGAAGATCCGTAATCGGCCTTCAGCCGCACGCCGCGTCCGCCGTCGGCGCTGCTCGCCCCGGCATCGATCAATTCTATGCCGGCGCCCTCGAGCGCGGTGATCAGCTTCACCAGCGAATCGACATTGCCCCGGACCATGGTCTCACTTGCTTCCATGCGCTGGATGGTCGGCACCGAAAGCCCCGATAGTGCCGCGAGCCGACGCTGATCGATGCCGAGAAGCACCCTGGCAGCCCGTAATTGAGCCGCAGTGATCATCAGTCTGCCTCGCCGGCAAGGCTCGGGCCAATTATGGACGTCATTCCTGCATCCTAAGTATTGATGTTCAGATGTCAACAAGTGATATCTCAGATATCTATTCTGAGGGGTGCGTTTGAGGACGAAGCGTGCTGGCTTCTGGCCCGATCCACGTGGCGTTCCCCGGATGCTGCGCAGCGCGCCGCTTCTTGGCGGCGTGATGTGCTGCTGATCCGGGGTCCTTGCTCGGTGCGCTGGGGTCCCGGTTCTGCGGAGCAGCGCTACGCGCTGCGCCGCGTCCGGGACACGGAGACTAATTACGCGTCCTCAATCCTGCGCCGCCGGCTTGGTCGCGAACTGCGGAAACATCGCCGCGACGACGGGGCCGTCGGTGCGCCAGGAATGGCAGCCGCCGATGAAGAACGGACGCTGGCCGGAGTTCTGCTGGTTCTCCAGCGTGTCGCGGCCTTCCGGATTTCTGCCATAGGACATGGTCTGATACAGCGTGGTCACGGCGGGGCCGAGCAATTCGGCGAGATGCGTGCAGGTCTCGATCCGGCCGATCTTGCGCCGCACCGTCTCGCGCCAGCCCGGCCCTATCCGCTCGCCGACCAGGCGCTGCAAGATCGGCTCGACCTCGATGCAGGTCGGGTAGGGCGTGGCGCGCATCATCGCCTCCGCCTCGCGAATGGTCATGCCGTCGTCGATCGCCAGCCGCAGGCCGATATCGTGGACGGGATCGCCCGGCTTCAGTTCGCTGCGGAAACGATCGGCACGCTGGGTGAAAGGCTTTGTATCCCGCAGCCACGCCTCGACTTCCCAGAGCCCGTCATCCCGCAGGAAGCCTTCGCATTCGACCGATCGCGTGTGCATCAGGCGGCGCGATGGCTTGCCGTTTTCCAGAGACATCAGTCCGTATCCTGCTTCGATGCGTCGCTTCAGCCGAATTTCACGATCATCTTGCCGAGCGCCGATCGCGACTGCATGGTCTTGAAAGCCTCGCGGAAATTCTCGAACGGCACGATCTTGCCGACCACGGGCAGCAATTTTCCCGATGCCAGCCAGTCGAACAATTGCGCCATCAGGCGGGCGTGAGTTTCCGGCTCGCGCTTCTGGATCTGGGCGAGGTCGACGCCGAGCAGCGCGCCACCTTTCAGCAGCGGCAGGTTGAACGCCAGCGCTGGAATGGTGCCGGAGGCGAATCCGACGACGAGGTGCCGCCCGCGCCAGGCGATCGAGCGGAACGCCTGCAGCGAGACTTCACCGCCGACAGGATCGAAAATGACATCCGGCCCATGTCCGCCGGTCAATTCCTTCAGCGTCTCCCGCCAATCCGCCTGGGTGTAGTCGATGGTCTGATCGGCGCCGTGACGAACCGCGAAGTCGCGCTTTTCCGGCGTTGAGGCCGCGGCAATCACCCGCGCGCCCATCAGCTTCCCAATCTGGACGGCTGCGATGCCGACGCCGCCGGCCGCGCCCAGCACCAGCAATATTTCGCCTTCGCGCAGCGACGCGCGGGCATCCAGCGCGTAAAGCCCGGTCAGGTAGTTGGCCTGAAACGACGCCCCAGCCTCGAACGGAACTTGCGGCGGCAGGTGCTGGAGCGCCGCAGACGGCACCGAGATATATTCGGCGAGCGCGCCGGAACGGGCCATGCCGATCACCGGCATGCCCGGCTTGAACGCGCCGATATTGTCGGCGACGGCATCGACCGTTCCGGCAAACTCCGTTCCTGGCACGAACGGCAGCGGGTCCTTCGTCTGATAAAGGCCCTGCACCTTCAAGCCATCGACGAAGCCGACTGCCGCGGCGCCGACCCTGACACGGACTTCGCCCGCGGCGAGGCCGGGCGTATCGATCTCCTTGATCGAGATTCCGTCGATCGAATTGTAGTTCTCGACAACGACCGCCTTCATGCAAATTCTTTCATGCGTTTTCTCTTCATATCCCAAGACCTTGCGCCGGTGTCTTGAGGCGCCTGCAGATACTTGAGGTGAACTCTATTCGGCAGCTTCGGCCTGCCGGTCGATCGCCAGCGCGCCTTGCTTGATGAGCGGAATCAAGTCGCGCCCGATCGCCATCGTGTCGTGCGGATTCTCGAAACCGCGCAGCAGGAAGGAATGAATGCCGAGCCGGTAATATTCCAGCACGGCTGCCGCGATCTGCTCGGGTGTTCCGACCAGGCATGATGTATTGCCGGGAGCGCCGGTGGCACGCGCGATCCCCATCCATAGCCGCTCGTCATGGACGTCGCCGCGCGCGGCGTAGCCGAGCAGGCGTTCGGCGGAATGATTGGTCGGCTGCGGCGCGGCACCGGTCTTACGCTCGACATCCGCCAGCAGGGCGTTCGCCTTGTCCCACGCCGCGCCTTCGCTGTCCGCCATGATCGGCCGCAGCGACATGTTGAAGCCGACGCTGCGCCCAAAGGCAGCTGCGCGACGGCGGAAATCCTGCACCCGTTCCCGCGTTTCCTTCAGCGGCTCGCCGAAGATCGCGAACACGTCGCAATGTTTGGCGCCCATCTCCAGCGCGCCCTCCGACGAGCCGCCGAAAAACAGCGGAGGGAAGGGTTGCTGATAGGGCTTGATGTCGGAGAAACCGCCCTCGACGCGGTAGAATTCGCCCTTGTGATCGATCGGGCTGTCGCTGGTCCAGAGTTTTTGCATCACCTCCAGATATTCGCCGGCGCGGCGATAGCGGTCGTTCTTGGGCAGGAAGTCGCCTTCGCTCGCCTGGTCCGCGTCGCTGGTGCCGGCGATGATATGCAGCGCCATCCGGCCCTGCGAGAGCTGGTCGAAGGTCGCGACCTGCCGCGCGGCCAGTGCGGGGGCCACCGAGCCCGGCCGGTGTGCGATCAGGAACTTGATCCGCTCGGTGTGATCGGCGGCATAAAGTGCAATCGCAAAACCTTCGGCGGCGGAAGCGTAATAGCCGACAAGAACGGAATCGTAGTTCCACTGCTCGTGCAGCCGGGTGAAATCGACCACCCATTGCCGCGATATTTGTCCCTTGATCAGGTGAACCGCGACGCCCTCCTGCTGGGTGCCGATCATTCCGATGATTCTTGCGGGCATGGGCGCTTCCCGGTTTTTGGTTTGACCGAATGAAACGCGCATCGTCGTGCGAATGCAAGCGCTTAGCGACTTGTGTTTAGGCGTCGCCTTCGCGCTCCGCGCCCACTGCCGCCAGCGCTTCGCCATGCCGGCGTGACAGCGCCGAGGTAATGTTGCGCTCGGTCAGGTCCATCAGGCGATGCATCGCGCGCCGCGCGCCGTCGGGATTGCGCGCCCAGATCTCGTCGAGGATGGCGCGGTGATAGGGCAGGCTCTTGCGCGGCGCGCCCGGGTTCAGCGTCGAGAGATCGAACGACATCCGCAGCGCCGCCTCGACGGTGGCGCCGAAGGCGACCAGAAAGTCGTTGCCGGTCGCCGTCAGGATGCCGCGATGGAAGCGCAGATCGGGCTCGGAATAGGCGCGGCTGTCCATCCCCGCGGCGTCCATCTCCCGGTATGCCCGTTCGATCCGGGCGAGGTCGGTGTCCGAGCCGCGCTCGGCGCAGATCGCGCAAGCCTCAGGTTCGACGATCCGGCGCACCTGCGTGAGCTGGCGGGCGAACTCTTCCGTCGGACGCAGCGCCCATGTCCATTCCAGAAGCTCTGCATCCAGCATGTTCCAGTTAATCCGCTCGCGGACATGGGTGCCGGCCTTCTGCCGCGCCGCAATCAAGCCCTTTGCCTTGAGGATGGACAGCGATTCCCGGATCGAGGTACGGCTGACGCTGAATTGCGACGCGAGCTCGATCTCGCGCGGCAGCGTGCTTCCCTCCTGCCACGTGCCGGAGACGATGAGCTTGGCGATTTCCCGCGCGACGTGGGTGTTGGACTGACGGAGTTCGACGTCCCTGGGCAAATCGTGGACCCTCAAGCCTTGAAATAATATTGTCTGCTTTATTGCGATGTGATGTCAATTGATACCATAAAAATAGTGCATCTGAGAGAAGCATCCTTTTGACAGCACATTTTATGTCGGTCATATTATCCAAAAAGACCGTCAGGGAGGCTGCCATGACCAAGAAGAATTCGAGCCATACATCCGCGGGCTTCAGCCGCCGAACGCTGCTTCAGGCCGGCGCCGCCACCCTCGGCGCGGCCGCATTTCCGATGCCGGCTATTGCACAAGCAAAACCGTTTGCCGGCGTCACGCTGCGCGGCGCGTCCTTTCAGCACCGCTTTTTCACGCTGCTGCAGAACTACATTCCGGAGTTCGAGGCGCAGACCGGCATGAAGGTCGATCTGCAGCTCTCGGCGTTTCCGGTCTACAACCAGCAGGCCAACCTCGAATTGTCGTCGGGCGGCTCGGCGTTCGATTTCGTCAATGTCACCTTCATCCTGGCCGCGCGCTGGGTGGCGGCCGGCTTGCTCGCCAATCTCGACGAATTCACCACTGATCCAAATCTGACGCCGGCGGGATGGAATCCGAAGGATTTCGTCGAGGGTGCGCAGGTGCCGTACCGCGACGCCAAGGGCGCCACCTACGGCTATTCCTGGGAAGGTGGGGCCATGGTGATGGGCCTGTCGCGCATGGACCTGATGGAGAAAAAGGGACTCAAGATTCCCAGGACCTTTGCCGAACTGCAGCAGGTCTGCGCCGAGATCAACGGCACCGACAACGTCAACGGCATCGTCAGCTTCCAGCTCCATCACTGGTGCCTGCCGCCCTATATCCAGGGCTTTGGCGGCAACATCTTCCGCAAGCCGCCTGCCGACATCATGCCGACGCTGAACTCGCCGGAAGCGATTCGGGCCGTTGAATATTACGCGAACCTGCTGAAGAACTACGCGCCGAAGGGCGTACTCACCTACACCGAGGATCAGGCGCGGCAATCCCACATGACCGGCCGCTCCAACATCTTCATTCATTCCAGCGCCTGGATTACGCCGATCCTGCTCTCGAACGACAGCAAGGTGAAAGACACCTCCCGCGTCGTCAGGATGCCCGCCGGGCCTGTGCACGACTACCCGGCCGCCAACAGCCAGGGTCTCGGCATTCCCAAGAACGCCAAGAACAAGAAAGCGGCGTGGGAATTCATCAAGTGGGCGCTCAGCCCCGAAATCTCGATGCGGCTCGTCAAGGAGCACGGCCATTCCTCGGTCTGCCGCAGATCCGTCATCGAGAGTGAGGAATACCGCAAGCTGAACACGGTCAACGGCCAGGACCTCGGCGCGCTCTATCTCGAAGTGCTGGGGCTGCCGGCCAAGGGCGAGAACTACATGGCCTATCGCACCGTGAAGGAGTTCCCGATCGTTGGCGATGTCCTCAACAAGGCGTTCGAACAGGTGGCGACCGGGCAGCTCGCAGCCCAAGCTGCGATGAATGCAGCGCAGGAGCAGGCGGTCGCCAATCTCCGCCGCGCCGGGACCGCGCTTTGAGCGGAGAAGGACTGGTCGACGCCGAGCGCCGCCGCTTCAATCGCATCGCGCTGGCGCCGAGCCTGATCGTGTTGTTCGTGATCGCAGGCTTGCCTGCGATCTATCTTGTCGTGACCAGCCTGACGCCGTTCCAACTGGTCAATCCCGGCTCGTCGACAGATTTCAGCTCGCCCTTGCGGAACTATCGCCTGCTCCCGGGCGACCCGCGCTTCGTCAATTCGCTATGGGTGCAGGCCAAGCTCTCGTTCTGGGGCGTGCTGTTGCAGGTCCTGCTCGGCATGCTGCTGGCGCTATTGCTGCACACGCAGTCGCGCGTCGTGGAATTCGCCCGCACCCTGTTCCTGATTCCGATGGTGCTGCCGCCGATCGTCGTGGCGATCATCTGGAAGCTGATTTACACGCCCGACATCAGTCCGCTCTACTACGCCGCAAGCCTGCTCAACGTGACCATGCCGTCGCTGACTTCGAGCGTCGATTTCGCGCTGACCGCGATCATCATCGCCGACACCTGGGAATGGATGCCCTTCACCTTCCTGATGGTATTGGCGGCGCTGCAGACCATTCCGGAGGAATTTTCCGAAGCCGCCCTGGTCGACGGCGCCAACCGGCTGCAGATCTTCTTCTACATCACGCTGCCCTTCATCACGCCGATCCTGGTCATCTCGGGCATGTTTCGCCTGATCGACAGCGTCAAGGCATTTCCGCTGGTGTTCCTCCTGACCGGCGGCGGACCGGGCAGCGTCACCGAGGTGACCAACTACTATGCCTATCTGCTCGCCTTCGACTTCAACGAAATCGGCTATTCCAGTTCGGTCACGATCGTGATGCTGCTGCTCGTCGTCGCGGTCAGCCTCGGTGTGGTGTGGATGGGCCGCCGCCGCGAGGCCATGGCATGAGTGGGGGCATGAGTGGCCCGGTCCGCCGTTCGGCCAGCCCGCGCCGGCTCGTTGCGATCGGCGTGACGCTGATCGTGCTGCTGTCGCCGTTTCTCTGGCTCTTGCAGATGAGCTTCAAGTCCAACGACCTGATCCTGCAGTTTCCGCCGCCCTTGATCTTCACGCCGACGCTGCAAAATTATGCGTCGCTCTGGCAAGGCGCGTTCGCGGCCTCCTTTGTCAACAGCCTGATGAGTGCGTCATTCTCCACGGCGCTGGCGCTCGTTCTCGGGGTGCCCGCGGCCTACGCGTTGTCGCGATGGGCGGGGCGAGGAAAGCACGCGCTGAGCTTCGCCATCCTGGTGACGCGAATGGCGCCGCCGATCGCATTCACGATTCCGTTCTTCCTGTTCTATCGCTGGATCGGGCTGCTCGACACCGTCACCGGGTTGGTGCTGGTCTACACCAGCTTCAACCTGCCGCTGGTGATCTGGATGATGCAACCGTTTTTTGAAACCGTGCCGTCGTCGCTGGAAGAGGCGGCGCTGGTCGACGGTGCGTCGACACGGGTTGTCTTCCTCCAGATCGTGCTGCCGATGGTCGCGCCCGGCATCGCCGCCACCGCGATCCTGTGCTTCCTCTACGCCTGGAACGACTTCTTCTTTGCGCTGATCCTGACGCGGACCAACGCGCGCACGGCGCCGGTCGCCGTGGTCAACTTCATGAACTACGAGGGATGGGAGTGGGGCAAGATCGCCGCGGGCGGCTCGCTGGTGATGGCGCCGGTCCTGATCTTCTCGCTCGCCGTGCGTCGCTATCTGGTGAGCGGGCTGACAGCGGGCGCCGTGAAAGGGTGATGGCGATGCGGCTTCCGACCGGTGCTTCACGATTTGTATTCATCTTTGCCCATCCGGCCGGCCATGTCGGCGCGCCCCGCCATTACACGCCTTACTTCCAGGGCAATGGGCTGGACTGGCACATGGTGCCGCTCGACATCGCGCCGGAACATCTCTCTGAGACGATCCGCACGTTCGCGAAATCGCCGAGCGTCGCCGGCTTCAATCTCACGATGCCGCACAAGCCGGCGGCGTTCGAGCTATGCGATGCGGTCGGGCCGGCCGCAGAGTTCGAAGGCGTCGTCAACACGATCCGGATCGAGGCTGGCGGTCGGCTGGTCGGCGAATCCTTCGATGGCGGCGGTTTCCTGAATGCGGCGCGCGAGGCGAGGATATTCGATCCAGATCGTCGCTGCGTCGTGATCGGGGCGGGGGGAGCCGGCCGCGCGATCTGTCACGCGCTCGCTGCCGCCGGACTAAAGCGGCTGCGGATCCTGAACGAAGCGCCGGGTCCGGTCGAAATTCTTGCCGCAAAACTCCGCAGCCGTTTCGAAGATCTCGAAATCAGCCTGGACGAAAAATTCGACGACGCCGGCCTGCTCGTCAACGCTACCTCGCTCGGGCTTCGCGAGACGGACGCCCTGCCGATGAATCCCGCGAGGCTGCCGGATGATTGCGCCGTATTCGATATCATCGCCGCCCGTCGGACGGAGTTCATGCAAGCCTGCGCCGCGCGCGGCCTGAAGGTGGTTGATGGCGTCGCGATGATCAAACACCAACTGCCCCTGCAGACTGCATTCTGGCGCGGCGAATCCTGAGCCCATCGCGGATCGCAACCGCGTGCCATCACGCCAAAGTTCCCGATTTCGCCGATCGACCTCCGCGATGCGTAAGATGAATTGCTGCGCTGCGCCAGATGCGGGACCAATGCACAGATTAGTGCGTTAGCGGCCGAACGACGCTACGCAGTGGGAATCCGGCATGGAAGATCTTCTGTCAAAGGTCGAGCAGGCGTTTGATTGGGCGCCACAATGGCTGGTCGGGCTTGGCCTCGTTGTCGGCGCCATTGCCGTGGCGCTGTTGGTGTACGGTATTGCCGCAAGAATCATCAAGCGCGCGCTGCGGATGCGCTGGCCGGCCGTCACGCTGCTCCTGCAAAGGGTCTCCGGCCCGGCGCGGCTGGCGCTTTGTCTCGTCGCCGTGGCGCTGGTGCTGCCGCTGGCGCCTTTGAACGACGTGCTGCGTGAACAGCTCAGGCACTTCTTCATCGTTGCCGTGATCGCGCTGATCGGATGGATCACGGTTCGCGCCGTGGACATGGGGGCCGCGCGCTATCTTCAGCGCTTCCGCCTCGATACCGATGAGAATTTTCTCGCCCGCAAGCACGTCACCCAGGTGCGTGTCTTCAAGCGCGTGATCCATATCTTGATTGTCATCATTGCCGTTTCCACCGCCCTGATGACCTTCGAGTCCGTCAAGCAGTACGGCGTCAGCCTGTTCGCCTCCGCCGGCGCGGCCGGCCTGATCGTCGGCCTTGCCGCAAGGCCTTTGCTCAGCAACCTCATCGCCGGCGTTCAGATCGCGATCACGCAACCGATCCGGATCGAGGACGCCGTCATCATCGAGAACGAATGGGGGTGGATCGAGGACATCGCCTCGACCTATGTCGTGGTCCGGTTGTGGGACTGGCGCAGGATGGTGGTGCCGCTGTCCTACTTCATCGAGCGTCCCTTCCAGAACTGGACCCGCGATACCCAGTCGCTGATCGGGGCCGTTACGCTTCATGTCGATTATTGCACCGATGTCTCGCGGATCAGGCACCGGCTTGAGGAGGCCGTGCGCGAGTCCAAATTGTGGGATGGCGCGGTGGTCAATCTCCAGGTGGTGGAAGCCAGCCCGCGGGCGATCGAGCTTCGGGCGCTGGTCAGCGCCAGATCCGCGCCGCAAGCCTGGGATCTGCGCTGCGAGATCAGGGAAAAGCTGCTCACCTTCATTCGCGAGGAGATGCCGGAAGCCTTCCCGCGCGAACGTGCCATGATATCGCCCCGGCTCGCCGACTTCGGCGACAGTTTCGAGCGCGGCGATGCGCAGTCCCGTCCGGTCCCGGCGACGGCCCACAGCTAGCTCCTGCAGGCGAATTCCCGGCTCCGATGTCCTCGCCGAAACTGCCGAATGAGGCCTTGCGTCCGCTTGTTCGGGCTGTAATGGATACGGCTGAACCACGTCCTCACCTATATCCAGAAGAAGAGATCGATGAGCCAACTGATTGTCCGTGCCGGTGAATTTACTTTCCAGGCCCGTTTCGAGGAGCAACTGGCGCCGAAGACGGTCGCTGCCTTTCGCAAGGCGATGCCATTCGAGAGCCAGGCGATCCACGTCCGCTGGAGCGGCGAGGGTGTCTGGATGCCGCTCGGCGATCTCGATTTCGGCGTCTCCTACGAGAACCACACCAGCTATCCCGCGCCCGGCCAGATCATTCTTTATCCCGGCGGCATCAGCGAGACCGAAATCCTGCTGGCCTATGGCGGCGTGCACTTTGCGAGCAAGATGGGCCAACTCGCCGGCAACCATTTCATTACCCTGACTTCGGGGTTGGAGAACCTGACCGCATTCGGCAAGGCCGTGCTGTGGAAGGGCGCGCAGAAGATCCGCTTCGAGGAAGTCTGATCATGGCGGCGCCGACCTATCCGCGCGACTTTCGCGGCTACGGGCGCAACCCGCCCGATCCGAAGTGGCCCGGCAACGCGCGGGTTGCGGTGCAGTTCGTGGTCAATTTCGAGGAAGGCGGCGAGAACAATGTTCTCGACGGCGATCGCGCCTCGGAGGCTTTTTTGTCCGACGTATTGGGTGCGCAGCCCTGGCCCGGACAGCGCCATGCCAACATCGAGTCGATGTTTGAATATGGCTCGCGCGCCGGCTTCTGGCGGCTGTGGCGGGCGTTCACCGGGCGCAATTTGCCGGTCACCGTGTTCGGCGTCGCAAAGGCGTTGCAGCGAAATCCCGACGTGGTTGCTGCCATGAAGGAGGCCGGCTGGGACATCGCCAGCCACAGCCTCAGATGGATCGAGCACAAGGACATGTCGGAGAACGAGGAGCGCACCGAGATCGCGGCGGCGATCCGCGTCCACACCGAGGCAACCGGCGCCCGCCCGCTCGGCTGGTACACCGGGCGCTCCTCGATCAACACCTTAAGGCTTCTGATGGAGGCCGGCGGTCTGCTTTATCTCAGCGACTCCTATGCCGACGACCTGCCGTACTGGATCAAGTCGCGGGGCTCCAAGCCGCATCTGGTCATCCCCTATACGCTCGACGCCAACGACATGCGCTTTGTCAACGCGCAGGGCTTTGGCGGCGGCGATGAATTCTTCACCTACCTCAAGGACAGTTTTGACGTTCTTTATGCGGAAGGTGAGAGCGCGCCGAAGATGATGTCGGTCGGCCTGCATTGCCGGGTCGTCGGCCGCCCCGGGCGCGCGGCGGCGCTGATGCGGTTTCTCGACTACATCGGAAACCACGAGCGCGTCTGGGTACCGACGCGGCTGCAGATCGCGCAGCACTGGCACGCCAATCTGCCGCATCCTGCCGATAGCGCTTTCGATATCGGATGAAGCAATGCTCGGCGATGAAATCGTAAGCCGTATCAATCAGCTCGGAACGATTTCCGAGACGCCCGATCATCTGGCGCGGATATTCCTGTCGCCTGAGCATCGCATCGCGGCCGATCTCATTCTGTCGTGGATGCGGGATGCCGGTATGGAAGCGCATCTCGACGCCATCGGCAATGTCTGCGGCCGTTACGAAGGCGACCGCCCGGGACTGCCGTGCCTGATGTTGGGCTCGCACTACGACACCGTGCGCGATGCCGGCAAATGGGATGGGCCGCTCGGGGTGATCACCGCGATCGCCTGCGTCGCCGATCTGAACCGGCGCGGCGTGCGGCTGCCGTTCGCGATCGAGATCGTCGGTTTCGCCGATGAGGAGGGCGTGCGGTTTGCCTCGACGCTGCTCGGCAGCAGGGCGGTCGCGGGAACCTTCGATGCAAGCGTGCTCGACGCGCGCGACCGTGACGGCGTCTCGATGCGCGAGGCGATGGTGCAATTCGGCCTCGATCCTGGTGAGATCGGTGCGGCGGCGCGGGCGCGGCGCGAGCTGCATGCCTATGTCGAGCTGCATATCGAGCAGGGGCCGGTGCTGGAACAGCAAGACATTCCGGTCGGGGTAGTGACGGCCATCGCGGGCGCCACGCGGCTCGCCGCAAATCTCTCCGGCATGGCCGGCCATGCCGGCACGGTGCCGATGGCGCTGCGGCGCGACGCGCTGGCGGGCGCTGCCGAATGCATCGTCGCGGTCGAGCAATTCTGCAAGGCCGATGGCGCCGGCCTGGTCGGCACCGTCGGCGTGATCAACGCATTGCCGGGCGCAACCAACGTCATTCCGGGGCGTGTCTCCTTCACGCTCGACATCCGCGCGCCGGCCGATCCGCACCGCAAGCGCGCCGTCGCCGAGATCGTGCAGCAGATCGAGGCGATCGCGGCGCGCCGTGAACTGTCGCTGCAGATCGACGTCACCCATGAAAACCGCACCGTGCCCTGCGCGCCATGGCTGAAGGCGCAAGTCGCGGAAGCGGTTGCGGCCGAAGGCTATGGCGTGTTCGAACTGCCGAGCGGGGCGGGGCATGACGGCATGGCAATGATCGATATCGCCGATGTCGCCATGCTGTTCGTGCGCTGCCGCGGCGGGATCAGCCATAACCCGGCCGAGCATGTCGAACTTGCCGACGCAGATGCGGGGGCGCGCGTATTGCTGCGGCTGATCGAGAATTTCCGGCCGAGGTAAAGGCGGCAGGCCTAAGTTTCAGCGTTCGTCTGGATTAAATTTGCGCACCTGCAAGAGCTGACCTGAGCGCTGCTGCGATGCTGGTTTATGACAATGCTGTGACATCACAATTCATCTGACAGAAATACGAATCGACGATGTCATGAGTAGCAACACGTGATAATCGACACCACGGGACGTCGTTGATCCAAGCCTATGCATCGTCATATTTCATTTTCATCACATCACGAATACAGATTTTATCAGGGTCCGTTTGCCTCCTGTGTCGCCAACGGTATTCAGGCCGTCAATTTTCTCGGTGATCGGTTCCTGAGAAAATATCGCCCACCGGCTGGGATCGAGGAGCTGTACAGGCACTCGGTCGACAGTGCCTTTTCTCCGACGGAAGACTTTCTGGTCACGGGGGCGCCGCACGCATCCGCCTATTATCCCCGTGACTTTGCCTGGTTTTATCCCGACGTGCTCGATCCCGAGACCATCGTGGATTCCGAGGATGCTGTCCGCAGGGTTCGCTTGCTCGAAAAAAGCGTCCGGCTGATGCTTGAGGCCGTTCGCTCCAATGTCGTCACGACGACCATTGTTCCCGCAGGCCGCGATCGGTACATCGGCATCAATTACTTCTCGCTGCCGTCGGATACGCTGTTGGGCATCCTCGCGGGTCTGGAACAGATCGTGCGCGCGGACCAAAGGACATCTTCGTTTTTGGCGATGGCGCAGGGAGCCTATGCCGGCCGCTTGTTGCTTGGCGAGTATCGGAAGGACCTGGAGAAAGCGATATTTCAACTTGCCGGCTCGTTGCAGCCGTTCGACGACAACGGCCTCACAGCTTTGCTTTGTGACGTAAACGCACCCCGTTCCGCGGCAACGGATACCCGCGCCGAGCGCCGGCGGTTCGTCACCAATGCATGCGTCTACGCGACTTTTGTGCGCGGCATACGTTTAGGGGTGATCGACCGGATCGAGCTGGAAGGACTGCTCGGACGCGAGCTTTCACAGTATAAAAAGGAGTTGCTCGGGCTGTTCGGCAAGCATGGCTATGTCAGGCATTCCCTGGATTCCAGGAGCGAACCGGGGGCGTCTTCCGTTGCGCTCGACTTCGTCAATGTGCACCAGGGATTTTGGGATCTGAGCGAGGCGGGCGAACGCGCGCTGTTTGCCGCCACGACGGATCTGATACTTGGCGAGCCGCGGTTTCGAATCCCGGACACATTTCACTTCCTGGTGTCCACGGATAACCCGCAGAACAAAGATGATCCACAAGATCGCGGCTCCGGCCTACCAGGGGCGTTCCTGCTGGCCGACGTTCAACGTCGAATTCGCCGATCGCATGCTGGAGTACGATGAATTTTCCGGCACCGACAAGTACCGGTCCTGCGCCCGCGATATTTTGAGGGATATCCGTACCGCGACCGAGACGCACGGCGGATATCAGGAACTGCTGTCGGAAAACGGCCTCAAGTATCGCACGTGGGCCTATCAGGGAGCCGTCGCGCACTCCTGGTTTCCCCGTTTCCTGACGGTCTGGAGGAGGGCATACGGGACCCCGCTGCTGAGCTGGAATTCGCAATCTCTCGAGGCGGCCTCTGCATAGCGAGGCGATGCCCGGCGCCAGTACAGACAAGTTGTCGTTCAGCCCGTGGCAGGCACGCGCAATTGCGGTTTGCTTAGATAATGAGCAGGTGCCCGTCCAGAATGCGTTGGACGGAAAGCGCACCGCCTCAGCATCGACAATCAACGAATTGAAACAACGATCAATTTTGCCGCCGTCGGCCGCCGGCCGCCATTGTACACAATGGCACGCGCTTTGCTTGATTTCTCCCGAGGAGTTCTCTCGTTCGGGGCGCGTACGTCATGGCGAACTCAACAAAGCTCGCAGCGGAGCCGCAGCCGATCGAGCTCGATTGGGCCGCGACCGCGCTTCTCATCATCGACATGCAGCGCGATTTTATGGAGCCGGGCGGTTTTGGCGAGACGCTCGGCAACGATGTCAGCCAGCTTGCGCGCGCGGTGAAGCCGATCGCCGCCGTGCTGGAAGCGGCGCGCGCGGCCGGCATGCTGGTCATTCACACCCGCGAGGGCCATCTGCCCGATCTTTCCGACGCGCCGCCGGCCAAGGTCGAGCGCGGCGCGCCGTCCTTGCGCATCGGCGATCCCGGCCCGATGGGACGCATTCTCATTCGCGGCGAAGCCGGCCACGACATCATTCCCGAACTCTATCCGCTCGACAGCGAGATCGTGATCGACAAGCCGGGTAAGGGCGCGTTCTACGCCACCGAGCTCGGCGACGTGCTGCAGCGCTACGGCATCGAGAATCTTTTGGTATGCGGCGTCACCACTGAGGTCTGCGTCAACACCACCGTGCGCGAAGCCAACGACCGCGGCTATCGCTGCGTGGTGCTGGCGGATGGCTGTGCCTCCTATTTTCCCGAATTCCACGAGATGGGCCTGAAGATGATCAAGGCGCAGGGCGGCATCTTCGGCTGGGTTTCGGTTTCGGCCGCGGTGCTGGAGGCGCTTTTACCGGAGATTCCAACAACGGCAGTAGCGGGGGCATCACGATGAGCGCAACGGGGACATCAGGTACATCCACTTTCAAGCCGGCGCTATGGACGCCAGGCGACTGGAACGCCTTGTTCGGCTTCGGCACCAACATCCTGGTCAACATGCTAGTGCTGACCGGGCTGTTGCGCTTCGTGCTGAAGATGCCGGACAATATCGTTTTCGGCCGCATCCTGCCGGCGCTCGGCCTGATGATGTGCCTCTCGACGTTCTATTACGCGTATCTCGCCTACAGGCTGGCGCAGAAGACCGGCCGCAATGACGTCTGCGCGCTGCCGTCCGGCGTCAGCGTGCCGCACATGTTCATCGTCACCTTCGTGATCATGCTGCCGATCACGCTCAAGACCGGTGACCCCGTGAAGGGCTGGTCGGCCGGCCTGGTCTGGGTGTTCTTCCAGAGTTTTATTCTAATGATCGGCGGATTCATCGCGCCCTACATCCGGAAAATCACCCCGCGCGCGGCGCTGCTCGGCACGCTCGCCGGTGTCTCCGTCACCTTCATCTCGATGCGGCCGGCGCTGGAAATGTACATGACGCCGCAGATCGGCCTGATCTGCTTCGCCATTATCCTGGTGAGCTGGTTCGGTGGCGTGAAATATCCGAAGGGTATTCCGGCGGGCCTCGTCGCCATTGCCGCCGGCATGCTCATCGCCTGGGGATCGAACCTGTTCGGCCTCGGGCTCGGCGGGTTGAGCCTGAAGGGCCTCAGTGATGCCTTTGCCAATTTCGGCTTCTCGGTGCCATTGCCGGCCTTCGGCCATGTGTTCTCCGGCTTCGAATTCCTCGGCATCATCCTGGTAACCGCGATCCCGTTCGGCATCTACGACCTCGTCGAAGCCATGGACAATGTCGAAAGCGCGGAAGCGGCCGGCGACGAATATCCGACCACGCGCGTGCTGACCGCCGACGGCGTCGTCAGCCTGATCGGCTGCCTGATGGGCAATCCCTTCATCAACGATGTTTATATCGGCCATCCCGGCTGGAAAGCGATGGGCGGGCGTATCGGCTATTCGGCCGCGACCGGCATCATGGTGGTGCTGCTGTCGTGGTTCGGCATCATCTCGGTGCTGCTGGCGCTGGTGCCCGTGGTCGCGATCTCGCCGATCTTGCTCTATATCGGCATGCTGATCGGCGCGCAGGCGTTCCAGACCACGCCGCTCAAGCACGCTCCCGCGATCGTGCTGGCGCTGACACCGCATCTCGCGGCGTGGGCGAAGCTGCAGATCGACACCATGCTCGGTGCGAGCATGGCTGCGGCGCAAACCGTCGGCGGTCTCGCCGCCGACAAGGTCGATGCGGTCAAGACGGCCGCCATATCAGCGCTGCCCCAACAGGGCGTGCTCTATCCCGGGCTGGAAGTGATGGGCGGCGGCTCGATCCTCACCGGCCTCGTGCTCGGCGCAATCGGCGTGTTCGTGATCGAACGCGACTTCATGAAGGCGTCGGCGTTCGCACTGGCCGGCGCCATCATGACCTATTTCGGCTTCATGCACGGCGAAGCCGTCGGCATCGGTGGTGGTCTCGGCGTCACGCCGGGGGTGGCGCTGGCCTATGCCGTGATGGCGGCGGGACTGTTTGCGCTGGCGAAGACCAGAGCGAGTGTTGCCTATGGCGCGCGTCCGGAAGTGCCCGCCGCAGCTCCGGCGGAGTGAGCTCTCTCCCCTCATGGTGAGGAGCGCCAACGGGTCGCGCGAATGCGCGCCCGATGACAGGCTCCGCGCGTCTCGAACCATGAGGCCACAGGCGGGGCCTTCATCCTTCGAGACGCCACTTCGCGGCTCCTCAGGATGAGGGGAGAGAGCGACGCTGTCGATATCTATCCCTTCACGAACACCAGCATCGTGCCATTGCCCTCGGCCGGCGGCACCACCACACCGTCGGCGCTCTTCACGCCGACAGCGCCGAGCGCCTTTTCCGCCGCCGCGAGATCGGCCGCGATCACAAGCCCCGCGCCGCCGCGCTCGGGCAGCCCCGCCAGCGGGACGTCAGGGTAGCGTGTGCCGAGCTGGGTCTTTGTCAGGAATATGAAATCGGCGCGGTCGCCGCCCGAGGGGACCGCAATGACGCCGTCCGGTTCGACCCGTGCCTCACGATCGATCATGCTCGCGAGCTGCGCGGCGTCATCCGCCGGCTCCGGGGTGACGATCAGCACCTCCTTCAGGCGCTTGGCGCCATTGGCATGCTTCATCAGTTCGGGAATCCAAACCGTCTCGCGCGTCTTGTGCTGGCAGGCAAACATGCGCACGCCGCCGGGCGCTTCCGCCGTCGGCCATTGGAAGGTGCGAAACTTGGCCGCGGATACCGTGCCATCGGGCATCGTCACGGGACGTTCGAAATCGGTCGGTCCAATCGGCGGATAGCCGCGCGCGCGAATTTCTTCCGCGCCTTCGGCGGAATCCACCGCCGTGAACGCGATGCGCTCGATGCCTTCACCATTCTTCTCCAGATACGTCCGCGCCGGAGCATTATGTTCTGTCGGCGTCAGCACGCCGAGCAATTCCATATAGTCGGGATCGAACATGATGGTGTAGTTGCCCGATCCCATATGTGCGCTGTGGGTGCCGCGCGGCGACACGGTGAAGCCGAGCCGCTTGTAGTTTTCGGCGGCTTTGTCGAGATTTTTCACCATGACCACGGCGTGATCGATTCCGATGATGTTTTTGAGTGCCACTCTTTTGTTCCCTGAGGCTCGTTAGCGGTCTAAGCTAATCCGAACGATCAGTTGCCTGCAAGAAAGGATCATGATGAACACGAGCAACGTCCGCTGGCCCGATTCACTATGGGCGGCCGTGACGCCATCGGGGCCTGATTTACCGGAACTGATCGGCTCGCAGCAGGCCGACGTGATCGTGATCGGCGGAGGCTTCACCGGGCTTTCCACCGCGCTGCATCTGCGCGAAGTGGGCGTCGATGTCGCGATTGTCGAAGCCGCGGAGCCGGGCTGGGGTGCATCGGGCCGCAACAATGGCCAGGTGATCCCGACGCTGTCGCGGCCCGATCCGGAAGATATCATCGCAAAGCACGGCGAGGCGGGAGAACGGTTCGTCGGCATGTTGCGCGACAGCGCTTCTTATCTCTTCGACGTGACAAGGCGCTATAACATCGAGGCCGAAGGGGAGCAGGCCGGCTGGGTTCAGCCCGTGCATTCGCCCGGCCGCATCAAGATCGCGGAACGGCGGGTGCGGCAGTGGTCGAAGTTCGGTGCGCCCGTTGAGTTGTTGTCGCGCGAGCAGACGCGCGACATGCTCGGCTCCGATGCATGGTTCGGCGGCTTCTGGAACAGAAGCGGCGGCCACATCAATCCGCTGGCACTGGCCCGTGGCCTCGCGCGCACCGTGCTCGGCCTCGGCGCGCGCATTTACGCGCGTTCGCCGGCGGAGAGTTTTGAGCGCCGGGGCGACCGCTGGGTGGTTAAGACGGCGAAGGGGGAAGTTTCCGGCCGCGCGCTTGTCGTGGCGAGCAATGCCTATAGCGGCGAGTTCTCCAAATCGCTGGTGCCTGAGATTGCGCGCGAGGTGATGCCGGTGCTGTCGTGGCAGATGGCGACGCAACCGTTGTCGGACAACGTCCGCAACACCATCATCCCCGGCCGGCAGGCGATGTCGGATACCCATGGCGAACTCTACTTCGCGCGCTATGACGCGCGAAACCGCCTCGTCACCGGCGGCGCGGTGATCGGCCCCGGCAACAAGGAGGAGCGGATCAAGGCGCGCGTCACCGAGCGCCTGCAGCGGCTGTGGCCGCAGATCGGCGAGGTCTCGTTCGATTATGTCTGGAACGGCTATGTCGGCATGACCACGGATTTCCTGCCGCGCATCCATCGGCTTGGTCCCAACGCCTATGGCTGGACCGGCTGCAACGGCCGCGCCGTGTCGCTGACGATGCCTCTTGGCAACGAACTCGCAAAGGCCGTCCGCGGCGTGCCGGAGAGCGAGCTGGCACTTCCGTTCACCGAGCCGGTGCCGATCATCGCGCACGGCATTTTGCGCAAGCTGGCGCCGCTGATGCTGCTGGTCTACCGCCGGCGAGATGCCAGGGAGATGGCGTGATCTTCTCCCTCTTCCCCGCGAACAGCCGCAAGGGGGGAGGGAGCTACTACACCGCCTCCGTGTCGTGCTCCCTCGCGAATTCCCCGCCCGGGATGGAATCGAGCAGCGCGCGCGTATACGGATGCTGCGGGTTGCCGAACACCTCTGCAGCCAGCCCGTGCTCCACCACCTCGCCATCCTTCATCACCGCGACGAGGTCGCAGATTTGCGCCGCCACGCGCAGATCATGGGTGATGAAGACGATCGAAAGCCCGAGCCGCGTCCGCAATTCGGCGAGGAGCTTTAACACCTGCGCCTGCACGGAAACGTCCAGCGCCGACACCGGCTCGTCCGCCACCAGCACGTCCGGCTTCAGCGCCAAGGCACGGGCGAGGCCGATGCGCTGGCGCTGGCCGCCGGAGAATTCGTGCGGATAGCGGTCGCCGGCCGAAGGATCCAGTCCGACCAGTGCGAACAGCTCCTTGGCGTGCGCGATGGCTTCCGCCCGCGGCGTGCCGTGCACGGTTGGCCCCTGCGCCACCAATTCCGCCGCCTTGCGGCGCGGGTTGAGCGAGGCGAACGGGTCCTGAAACACCATCTGGATATGCCGCGTCTCGCGACGCACCTCTTCGCGCGGCATTTTCGCCCAGTCGCTGCCGTCGAGCACGATCGATCCCGTATCCGGATCGATCAGCCGCACGATGCAGCGCGCCAGCGTCGATTTGCCCGAGCCGGATTCGCCGACAATGCCGAGCGTCGCCCCGCGTGGCAGATTGAGCGACACGTTCTTCACGGCCGCCGTCACCCGCGCGCCGCGCCCGAGAAAGCCACCGGTGCGATAGGTCTTCGAGACATCGGTGATCGTCAGGATGTTGTCAGAGGCAAGTGCCCGCGGGGGAGGCGCGTTCAGTGGTGGCACCGCGGCAATGAGCTGTTTGGTATAGGCGTGCTGTGGATGGTGCAGCACGTCGGAAGCCGTACCCTGTTCGACGATGACGCCGTGCTGCATCACCACCACGCGGTCGGCGATCTCGGCGACCACGCCGAAATCATGGGTGATGAACATGACTGCGGTCCTGCGGCGCTGCTGCAGGTCGCGGATCAGTTTTAATATCTGCGCCTGCGTCGTGACGTCGAGCGCCGTCGTCGGCTCGTCGGCAATCAGGAGTTTCGGATCGAGCGCCAGCGCCATCGCGATCATGGCCCGTTGGCGCTGCCCGCCGGATAGCTCATGCGGGTAGGCCTTTGCCGCCAGCTTCGGATCGGGAATGCGGACGTCGGCGAGCAGGGCCAACACTTTCGCGCCGATCTCGGCCTTCGACAATTCGGTATGGATCGAGAACATCTCGGCGATCTGGTCGCCGATGGTGCGCAGCGGATTGAGCGCCGTCATCGGCTCCTGGAAGATCATGGCAATGCCGGCGCCGCGGACCTCGCGCATTTCAGCAACCGAAGCTGCGCAGAGGTCGCGGCCCTCGAATAGCATCCGGCCGCCATCGATCGTCACCTCATTGGGCAACAGCCGCATGATCGCATTCGCCATCATCGACTTGCCGGAGCCGGATTCGCCGACCACGCAGAGGATCTCGTTGGAAGCGATTTCCAGCGACACGCCCGATAGCGCATGCGCTCTATCCGCGCCGCCGGGGAGGCGGACGCTCAAGCGATCGAGCGAGAGGATGGTCTCGTGCTCGCTCATCGGCCTTTCAGCCTCGGATTGAGCGCATCATTGAGGCCCTGGCCGACCAGCGACACCGCGAGCACGGTAACGAGGATGGCGATGCCGGGGATTGCCGAGACGTACCATTGCACCCGCAGCACATCGCGGCCGAGGCCGATCAGATTGCCCCAGGACGCCACGTTCGGATCCGACAGCCGCAGGAAAGCGAGCGCGCTTTCGAGCAGGATCGCGACCGCCATCACGACGCTTGCGTAGACGATGACGGGCGGCAGCGCATTGGGCAGGATCTCGCCGAAAATGAGCTGGATATTCTTCATGCCGAGTGTCCGCCCGGCCTGGACGAACTCGCGGTTACGCAGCGACAAAAATTCCGCGCGGGTCAGCCGCGCCGGCGCAGGCCACGACACTACGCCGACGGCGATGGTGACCGTCGTCAAGGTCGAGCCGAACACCGCGACCAGTACCAAGAGCAGCACGAAGTTCGGCAGCGTCTGGAACGCTTCGGTGATCCGCATCAAGACATTGTCGACCCAGCCGCCGTGATAGCCGGCGAAAGCGCCGACGAGAATGCCGATCAGGATCGCGATAGCGGTTGCGACGCCGCCGATCAAAAGCGATATCCGCGCGCCGTAGAAGATCTGCGCGGCGATATCGCGTCCCGAATTGTCGGTGCCGAGCAGGAAGCGCGGGTTGGAGAACGGCCAGACCAGCGGCCGGCCGGCGAGCGCCAGCGGATCGCGCGGGTAGAACCAGCCGGCGGAAATCGCCATCGCGATCACGATCAGGAGCAGGATCAGGCCTGCGACCGCGGCGGGACTTCGGAAGTAGCGCTTGACCGCGTCCATGGCGTCAGCCCTCCGCCGTGATGCGCGGATCGAGCCGCGCATAGATGAGGTCGACGACGAAGTTTACGGTGATGACGAGCAGCGCCGAGACGAAGACGATGCCAAGCAAGGTATTGAGGTCGCGCTGCACCACAGACTCGTAGGCAAGCCGCCCGAGCCCCGGCAACGAGAACACGCTTTCGACCACCACCGATCCGCCCAGCATGGTGCCGGCCTGCAGCCCGATCAGCGTCACCATCGGCAACAGCGCATTGCGCAGCACGTGCCGCGTCACCACGCGGGTCTCGTCGAGGCCCTTTGCGCGCGCGGTGCGGACGTAATCGAGATTGAGAACCTCCAGCATCGAAGCGCGCATGATACGAAGATAAATGGCGAGAAAGATCAGCCCGAGGGTGAGCGTCGGCAGCACCAGATGGCTCGCGATATCGAGCACGCGCCCGATGCCGGTCCGCATCGTCCCGATATCCTCGAAACCGCCGGGCGGAAGCCATTGCAGATAGACCGAGAACACGACAATGGCCATCAGGCCGAACCAGAACGAGGGCGTGGCGTAGAAGATCAGGCCAAGCGTGGAGATCAGCGTATCCGGCCAGCGGTTGACGCCACGTGCGGCGATCACGCCGAACACCAGGCCGAAGAAGAACGCAAACGACAGCGACGCGGTCATCAAAAGGATCGTCGGCGGCAGCCTTTCCAGGATGACCGAGGCCACCGGCTTGCCGTAGATCGAGGAAAAGCCGAGGTCGAGCCGCACCAGCCGCCAGAGGTAATTGCCGAGCTGGGCCGGGATCGAGAGGTCGAGCCCATAGAATTTGCGCAGTTCCTTGGCGGTCGCGGCATCGCCGCCGCCCATCTGCGCCATCATGGCGTCGACGGTGTCGCCCGGTGCGAACTGCAGCAGCAGGAACACGCCGATCAGGATCAGGATCAAGGTCGGGATCGAGGCGGCAAGCCGCCGCCCCGCAAGGCTCAGAATGCGCATAGACCTATCTTGGCGGATATCGGCTTAAGCCGAAAGCCAAAGATCGTGCCAGCTTGTCGATCCCCAGCGCGGGGTATTGGAATGGTTGCGTGCCTTCGCCGTAATCGTGGTGACGAAAATTTGCTCGATCGGCATCCAGACCGGCAGCTCCGTGTTCACTTCCTTGACGAATTGGGCGTAGAGCGCCTTGCGCCTGGCCGGATCGACTTCGGTTGCGGCATCGTCGATGGTCTTGTCCACATTCTTGTCTTCCCAGCCCCACTGGTTGGTCCATGGCGCGCCCTTCGGCTGGCCGGAGCGATACCAGACCGTGGTCGAGACCGCGGGATCGTTGCGGTATTGGTGCCAGCCGGTGGCGAGATCGAAGGCGTGCTCGTCATAGACCTGCTTGAGGAAGCCGCCGCCGTCGTTACGCACGATCTCGATGGGGATGCCGATCTCGCCCAGCGACTGCTGGATGAAGGTCGACCACAGCGAGATGTCCTCGCCCCACGGCGCGGGCAACAGCTTTAGCGTGAAGCGCGTGCCGCCGGTGCCCGGCTTGAAGCCGGCTTCATTCAGCAGCGCGGCGGCCTTGGCCTTGTCGTAAGGGTATTGCGGCGTGTTCGGGCCCGGATAGAAATCGGTCGAGGTCGAGGGGATCGGCCCGGTGCCGAGCTTGGCGAAATCGCCGAGAAAGTTTTCGATGAAGAACGGCACGTTGATCGCATGCGCGATCGCACGGCGGACGCGGATGTCGGACAGTTCCTTGCGGCGGAAGTTGAACTCCAGCGTATTGGTCCGCGCATTGCCTTCATTGCCCTTGGTGGAGACGATGAAGCGCTTGTCCTTGGAAAGCCGCGCCAGGTCCGAGAGCGTTAGTCCCGAGAACGGCGAGTAGTGCAGCTCACCGGCCTCCATCTGCGCGGCCGCCGCAGAGCGGTCGGTGATCACGCGCCAGACGATGCGATCGAGATACGGCGCGTTCGGGCGCCAGTAATTCTCGTTGCGGTCGGCGATGACATATTGCCCGCGCTCATATTTGACGAACTTGAACGGCCCGGTGCCGACCGGCGCGAGGTTGGTCGGGTTCTGGCGGATATCGCCGCTCTCATAAAGATGCTTGGCCGAGACGTAGCCGAGGTCGGGCAGGGCGCGGAGCAGCAGGTTCAGCGGCATCGGCCGCTCGTATTTGAAGATCGCGGTCTGGGCATCAGGCGTTTCCACTGCAGTGAGGAAGAGCTGCAGCGTCGATCCGTAATTGAGGATCTTCTTCCACATGTTCATGGCGGTGAATTCGACGTCGGCCGAGGTGAACGGCTTGCCGTCGTGCCAGGTGATGCCCTTGCGCAGCTTGAACGTCACCGTCTTGCCGTCGGGCGAGGCTTCCCAGCTTTCGGCGAGCACGCCGACCGGTTGGCCGTTGGCGTCGAGATCGACGAGGTTTTCCTGGATCTTGCCGCCGATAATGTAGACGCCGGTGGAAGCCTGGATGCTCGGATTGAGCTGGCGCTGCTCGGCGCCGTAATGGACGTTGAACACGCCGCCCTTGCGCGGCGTCTCCTGCGCAAAGGCCCGCATCGGATTGATCACGTTGGCCGCGATGGCTGCCGACGTCAGCAGCGCGGTGCGGCGATTGATCTCAAGGCGCGTCAAATCCATGCGAAGTCTCCGAACACGATATTGATGGCAGACCGTTCACGCGTCCGCCTTAAGGCGATGTTACGATGGAAGGCCAACGCGAGTCATTTTCAAATCAACGCGCAGGGCGGAAAATCCTTCCAGAAAACAACGTGCTTACTGGCCGATCAGTCTTGCGCATTTTGTCCTGTCGGAAGGCAAATCACGGCTCGCCTCGATAGAGACAGGGACTGGAAAGCAGCCCGGGATTGTCCGGAAATGGGGCGTCTGGGTTCGTTGAATCCCCCTAAAAATAGGCTCCGGACGGCTTCCAATGCCAAAAACCCCGGAAAAATTGGACGAATCACTGCAACTCGACTAGCGAGATAGTTGTGCAGAATGTCGGAAACCCTGTTTTTTAGGCGGTTTCCGACATATCGTCGCCTGTGCCAGAATCAATGGAGCAACCATGGCCACCCAAATGTCTAAGTCGCAGCTCATCGAGAAGATCGCGACCACCACCGAACTGTCGAAGAAAGAGGTCAAGAACGTGATGGACACGCTCGTTGACGTCGGTCACAAGGAGCTCAAGAAGAACGGGCTGTTCCTCGTTCCTGGCTTCGCGAAGTTCGTCGTGGTCAAGAAGCCGGCGACCAAGGCTCGGAAGGGCACCAACCCCTTCACGGGCGAGGAAATGATGTTCAAGGCCAAGCCGGCCCGCAAGATCGTCCGGGCCCGCCCGGTCAAGGCCGCCAAGGACGCGGTTTAATCTTGAATCTCCCTCGCCCCGCTCTTGCGGGGAGAGGGTTGGGGTGAGGGGCTGCCTCCGCGACCTCTCTAGTAGAGGTGCTCGCGGAGAGTCCCCCTCACCCGAAATTCAAGCTGCGCTTGAATTTCGACCTCTCCCCGCAGGCGGGGCGAGGTGACCTGAGTGTGCTGCACCAAATGCCCCTCACACCACCGGCGAGCGCCCACCGTCGACATTGATCGCCATGCCCGGTGATGAGCGATCCCTGATCGGAAGCGGAAGCAGGCGAGGTTGGCAAATTCCTCCGCCGTGCCGATGCGCCCCAGCGGCGTGCCCTTCGAGGTCCGCTGCGCGGTGGGGTCACGTGCCGCTCGCGGCCGATGACGCGCCCGTGAACGCCTGAAATACCATCCGTTACCGGAACCGCTTTGGACAAGGATTTTCTCTCTCCTGCGCCGCTGGGAACGGCATCGTTGCTATTTTCAAAATCGTCTTGTGAGGCCCGGCGGTCACTCCGACATCAAACGGAACAAACAATGGAGTCCGGGAGACCACCATGGGCCTGCAGCAAGCAAAACTCGAATCGCTTCCCTTCGTCACTGCCGAGCTGAACTATCTCGCGCCGACGCCGGGAAAGCCCCGCACCTACGCTTTCGATCCGCCGCCGGGCGAACCCAAATCCACCGCGCTGCCCGAACCGCACAGCGTCCCGATCTTCGACGCGCGCCTGATCGCCGCCAACCTCTCTTTGGACCGCGAAGGTTTTGCGCTGGTCCGCCATCCCACCATCGTCAGGAATTTCTACGACGACAAGGAAGTGAGGAACGTCTACTACCCCGCCGTGGAAGCCTTCCTGAAGGCGACGCTCAAGGCCGACCGCGTCTTCATCTTCGACCACACCGTACGCAAGCGCGTGGAGGGCGCCGCCGATATCAGGGGCGCTGGCCCACGCCAGCCGGCCACACGCGTTCATGTCGACCAGACCGATAAATCAGGCGCCAACCGCGTGCGCGAACATCTGTCGGATGAGGCCGACGAGCTTCTGAAGGGACGCGTGCAGGTCATCAATGTCTGGCGGCCGATCCGCGGACCTGTGCTGGATGCGCCGCTGGCGATGTGCGACGGCCAGACGGTCGAGGCGAGCGATCTCGTCGCTTCCGACCTGATCTATCCGAACCGCAGCGGTGAAACCTATTCGGTAAAATACAATCCGAACCATCGCTGGTACTACATTCCGGAAATGCGGACCGACGAGGCGCTGCTGTTGAAGTGCTACGATTCCGCGACCGACGGCCGCACACGGTTCGGGCCGCATACCGCCTTCATCGATCCGACCACGCCGGCCGATGCGCCGCCGCGCGAGAGCATCGAACTGCGAACGCTGGTGTTCCACAGGAACTGATCGCTGCGAGCGGGCGGATTCGCGTTCTCAACATATTGGTGCTACCTCGCCCCGAAACGGTTTTGGGGCGAGACGGCTCATGGACGACGGCAAGGCCGGTGCGGATGTCAATTTCCGCGCCCTGATTTTTGCGCTGCTGGCGCTGGCCTGCGGTCACATGCTGTCGACGCTGCTGCGAACCATTCCGGCCATCAGCCTCGACGTGATGGCGGCCGATTTCAAAACGCCCTCGCAGACGCTGGCGAGCCTGACCTCGATCTATCATTTCGCCTTTGCCGCTTCGCAGATTCCGGTCGGCGCAGCGATGGATCGCTTTGGCGTGCGGCCGGTGTCGCTCAGTCTGCTGGCGGGAACCGTCGTCGGCGCGCTGGCGTCGGGTCTGGCCACCGGGCCGGAGGGCTTTCTGTTCGGCCAATTCCTGCTCGGGGTCGCCACCTCGGGCATGCTGATGTGCCCGATGACGCTGGCGGCGAAACAGATGTCGGCGGCGCGCTTCGGCCTGTGGTCCGGCATCATTCTATCGATCGGCAATATCGGCATGCTGCTGTCGTCGAGCCCGCTGGCCTTCGTCGTCGAACAGTGGGGGTGGCGGGCCGGATTCTGGATCTCCGCTGGCTTCGGCGCCGCCGTGGCGCTTGCGGTGTTCGCGCTGGTGCCGAGGCAACCGGCCGCGCATGCCGACGACTCCTCGCCATTATCGCAAATGGCCGAGGTGCTGCGCATCGGCCTGTCGCGACCGCTGCGCGGCCTGATTGCGCTGGCGCTGGTGTCACTCGCGGCCTCGCTGGTGTTGCGCGGGCTATGGGGCGGGCCGTGGCTGATGGAAGTCAAGGCGCTCGGCCGCATCGAGGCCGGCAACGCGCTCGGCCTGTTCACGCTGGCGTTGATCGCAGGGCCGCTGCTGATGGGGATTGTCGATCGCACCATCGGCCATCGCCGCGAAGTTCTGGCCGCCACGCATTCCTTTGCCGCACTGCTGCTCGCCCTCATGGCGGCCGGAGCGCCGCATTATCCGCTTTCCGAGCTGTTAGGCGTAAACGCCGTGCCGGCGCAGGTCGACGCCGGGCTATTTGTCCTGACCGGCATCGCCATATCGACGCAGCCGCTGCTATTCGGCATGACGCAGCAAATGGCGGGCGCGCAGAATGCCGGCAAGGCGCTGTCGGCCGTCAATCTCGCGTTCTTCCTGGGCGCCGCCTTGATGCAATCGACGACCGGCGTGGTGGCGACGATCTTCGGCCTTCCTGCAGTGCTGCTATTCATGGCTGCGGCCTTGATCGTGGGGACGGTGGTGTTCTTGATGTATACGTAGGATGGATGGAGCGGAAGCGATACCCATCAATGCCAGCCTCCCGTGTTGTGATGGGTTTCGCAAGGGCTCAACCCATCCTACACTCCGGCGCAGATGCCAGATAATAACGGGTAACCATGTCCGCCAGGATCGATCCCATCACGCGCTCCGTCGTCCAGCACCGGCTCAGCTCGATCGTGAAAGAGATGGGCGAGGCGATGCTTCGCACCTCCTATTCGCAGATCCTCAATTCCAGCCGCGATTTTTCGCTCGCGATCTGCGACACGCGCGGACGCCTGATTGCGCAGGCCGATCACTTGCCGGTTCATGTCGGCGCGCTGCCATGGGCGACGCTCGCGGTCGAAGAGCGCTTCAAGGACGTCAAACCGGGTGACGTGATCCTGCTCAACGATCCCTATTATGGTGGCAGCCATTTGCCTGATTTGACCGCCTTCGTGCCGGTGTTTGATGGCGAGCGGCGGCTGCTCTGGACCATCGTGCGCGCACACCAGAGCGATATCGGCGGCGCCACCCACGGCGCCTATAACCCTGCCGCCACCGAGATCTATCAGGAAGGGTTGCGTGTCCCACCGATCAAGCTCTACGAGGCAGGCAAGCTCCGCGACGATCTGCTCGACCTGTTGGCGCTGAACATTCGCAACCCAAGAGAATTCCGCGGCGACCTCGCGGCCATGCTCGGCGCGGCGCATCTTGGCGAGCGACGGTTGTCGCGACTGTTCGCCGAGTTCGGCGCGCCGGTGGTCGAAGCCGCGGTGGAAGCGATTCTTGACGCGACGGAACAGCAGACCCGCGCGGTGGTCTCGACCTGGAAGGACGGCGTGTTTTACGGCGAGGCGTTTCTCGACGACGACGGCCACGGCCGTACCGATATCCGCATCGCGGCGAAGGTCACCAAGAAGGGCAGCGACGTCGAAGTCGATCTCTCCGACTCCGATCCGCAATCGACCAGTTTTGTGAATTCCTCGCATGCCAACATGCAGGCCGCGGTGGCGATGGCCTTTGCCTATCTGATCGATGCGGAGATTCCGAAGAACACCGGCGCGCTGCGGCCGCTGAAGGTGATCGCCAAGCAGGGCACGGTGGTGTGGGCCGATCCGGGCCGGCCGGTGACGTTGTGCACCAGCCATCCCTCCAATGAAATCGTGGAAGCGATCGTGAAGGCATTGTCGGCGTCCTGCCCGGAGCGCGCGATGGCGGGCTGGAGCCGACGCTTTCGCATCGCGATCCAGGGCGAGGACCCGCGCACCGGAAAGAATTTCATCTGGCACCTGTTCCAGGCGCGGCCCGGCGGCGGCGCGTCGTCGGGCGGCGACGGTTGGTCGTCGATCGGCGAGTGGCACTCGGTCGGCGGGCTGAAGTTCGGCAGCCTGGAGGTGGCCGAAGTGCGCTTTCCCCTGCATTTTCGCACGCATGAATTCCGCCCCGGCTCCGGCGGCGACGGCCAGCATCGCGGCGGCCTCGGCGTGTCGCTCGATCTGGTGCTGGAGACGGAAAAGCCCGCGAAGGGCAATACCGCGGGCGACGGTGCGCGCCACGGTCCGTGTGGCATGCTCGGCGGTGAGGACGGCAAGCCGCACCATTATCGTCTACTCTCCGAGGGGCGCGAGCCGCGCGTGCTGCGCACCAAGGAGGTCGGTATCGAACTGCGCCCCGGCGATTGCCTGGAGATCCGCTCTTCCGGCGGCGGCGGGTGGGGGCCGCCTGCGAAGCGAACGGCGGAGGCACGTCGGCGCGACCGCGAGCAGGGCCTGACCGAAGTCGCGACGGAGCAGGCGTCCTCATGATGTTCAGGATAGGCGTTGATGTCGGCGGGACCTACACCGATCTCGTGGCGACCGATGAGACCGGCCGCACCGTGTTTGCAAAATCGCCATCGACCCCGGCGGATCAGTCGCTCGGCGTGATGGCGGGGCTGGAAGAATTGGCGCGGCGGCTGAACGTCACGCGCGCGGACATGCTCGCGGCGACCGATCGCCTCGTGCATGGCACGACGGTTGCGACCAATGCCCTGCTGGAGCGCAAGGGCGCAAAAGTCGCGCTGATCACCACTAGAGGCCATCGCGACGTCATCGAGATGCGCGAAGGCCTGAAAACCCGACCGCTACGATCTACGCTCGCCGCCGCCGGCGCCGCTGGTGCCGCGCGATTTGCGTTTCGGTGTCAAGGAGCGGCTCAAGGCCGACGGCAGTGTCCTCATTCCGCTCGACCCAAAGTCGCTCGACGATGCGATTGCCGGCATCAGGCAGTCGGGCGCGAGCTCGGTCGCGGTGTGCTTTCTGCATTCCTATCTCAACCCAGTTCACGAACTCGCCGCCGTCGAGCGCTTGAGGCAGGGGCTGCCAGATGTCAGCATCTCGCGCTCCAGCGACGTGCTGCCACAGATCAAGGAATATGAACGCGTCTCGACCACGATCGTGAACGCCTATGTCGAGCCGATCGTGCGTCGCTATCTCGCTAATCTCGAAACGCGGCTCACGGAGGCCGGCTTCAAGGGCAGTCTCTTCGTAGTGCTCTCGCATGGCGGCATGTCGCCGGTCGAGGAAGCTTCGCGCCTTGCCGCGGGCACGGTGCTGTCAGGTCCCGCGGGCGGCATGTCGGGCGGGCGGCGTTGTTCTGACTTGGTCGGCGTTCCCGATCTGGTGCCGTTCGACATGGGCGGCACCTCCACCGATATCTCGCTGATTTCCGGGGGGCAGGTCTCGCTCTCCGCCGACGGCATGCTGGCCGGCCAGCGCATCGCGCTGCGCAGCCTCGATATCGCGAGCATCGCCGCGGGCGGCGGCTCGATCGCCAGCGTCGATGCCAGCCGCACGCTGCGGGTAGGGCCGGAAAGCGCGGGCTCGGTACCTGGCCCGGCTTGTTACGGCAATGGCGGCGAGGCCGCCACTGTGACCGACGCCAATGTCGTGCTCGGCTATCTCGATGCCGCCGCCTTCATGGGCGGCAAGCGTCCGCTCGATCGCGCGGCGTCGGAGGCGGCTGTCGACCGCGTCGCGGCAGCGATGGAGCTGTCGCGCGTCGAGGCCGCCGCCGGCATCTACCGCATGATCAACCTGAACATGGCCGACGGCATCCGCCTGATGACGCTGCGCCGCGGCGTCGATCCGCGAAAGTTTGCGCTGTTGAGTTTCGGCGGCGCGGCGGGCCTGCACGCGGCGGAGGTCGCTCGCGAGCTCGAGATCAACCGCATCATCGTGCCGACGGTGGCGTCTGTGTTGTCGGCCTGGGGCATGCTGACCAGCGACCTCCGCTACGAAGTCAGCCGCACGCACTATGGCGCCGGCCGCATTTCGGCCGATGAAGTGCGGGCGTTGTTTGCTGGCCTGGAGCAGCAGGCTGCCGGCCGGCTGCGCTCGTGGTTCAACGGCCCGATTGCAATCGAGCGCTCCGCCGAAATGCGCTACGGCGAACAGATTTTTGAAATCGACGTCTCGCTCGACGGCCTCGACTGGAACGCCGCCGATCTCGTCGAGCAGATCGAGGACCGCTTTCACGTCAGGCACGAGGAATTGTACACCTACGCCTCGCGCGGCCAGGAAGTCGTGTTCGTCAACGCCCGCGTCGCGGCAGTCGGCGAAGTCGCGCGACTTGATTCCGATACAAAGCCCGGGTCGTCATCCACCGCCTGCGCACCGCGCAGCCAGCGGCAGGCCTTCTTCGGCGGCTGGCGCGACGTCCCGGTCTACGCGCTCGACGACCTGCAGCCCGGCCACACTTTGGCCGGGCCTGCCATCATCGAGGCCGAGACTACGACCGTTGTGGTCGATACCGGCGACCGCGTTACGGTCAATCCGTTGGGCTGGCTCGATGTTTTGTTGCGCTGATGCGATGGGCGTGTAGGGTGGGCAAAGCAAGGCGTGCCCACCATTTCATCCTTGGGGGCCGGTGGTGGGCACGGCGCTAAGCGCCTTTGCCCACCCTACAAGCGCTGCTGAATCGGAAAATGAGATGCGGCGCTTTAAGCAAGGATTTTTCCGGATATTGTTTTGGATTGTCGGGGTGGTGTTGGCCGTTACGCTCGCTCTAGTGGCACAAGAGATCGTGACTTTTTCAACAAGTACCGAGGTGAGCGCGCGGGATCAAGCCAGGCAAGAATTCTTGAGAGAATGTGCGCGAAGTAACCTGAATCCAAATGAATTCACGGGACCAACGCCAATAAAATCACCAAAGAGAACGTATGGATTTGTTTGGGTAAGCCAATCGAACGGCGACCAGATCGCGACTATGGTTGTCTATTTCCCTTTCAGAGTCGAATCATGGCTGATCCGTGCTAGGGACGGCGGAGGAAAATTCCAGCCTTATTGCGATGAGAAGACTGCCTGTCCGTGACACTTCAAGCGAGAGTAACCCGGATGAGCGAAGCGCCATCCGTTTTTGGACGGCTCCCGCATATCGCCGCGCTCATGCGGGCTACGGGCTGACGGAGGAGTGAGCATGGAAGAAGGATGGCGTCTCCAGGTAGCAGAGCTAAGACTGGCAAAGCGGAATGAGGAGGCGCGCGTTCTGATACGCCAAGCCATCGCGGAAGGCGATATGTCGGCCCGGGTCATGCTTGCGAAAATGGGAGACGAGGCTGGCCTGTCGCGATCGGAAGTTGACGCGTTGATTGTCGATATCGAGTCCAGCATGGACCCGCAGGATATTGAAACGCATCTGCAGCTGAGAGGTGCGTACGATATCGGCCTGGGAGACTTTCCTTACGATGAGAAGGCCCGCCGACGTTTCAATCATCATCTCAGAGCGGTCGAACTCGGCGCTGGCCCCATACATACGCTAGCTCTCGCGCGCATCTATGTGATGGGAGCGCTCGAAGTAGAGCCGAACCTTAAGGAAGCGGTCCGTTGGTACAAGCATGCGATCGAGCAAGGCTGCGTCGATGCGGTGCATGAACTGCAGAGGTTGTACAAGCATATAGCGAAACTGGAAAGGAAGTCACGCAAGGACGTCGTGACCCGCCTTGGCAGTCTGCAATCTCAGTCGTCATCGCCCGCGAAGGCGGGCGATCCAGTACGCCGAGACGCCAGCGATTGAGCTGATAGCCGTGTACGGTGCGCGAAGCGTGCCCACCATTCATCGTTGCGAGCCTGACATGTAGCCCGGTGAGCGTAGCGGGGTCCGGGGTCATAGCTCCCGCATATCGCTTCGCTCATGCGGGCTACGTTGCTGCTCAAATCGGTGCATTTACCGGTTGCGGCCCCTACACGGCCAATCTCGACCATGTATACGGCCAAGACCCAACTCGTTCGCCAGCCACAATGGAACCGTTGCCTCTTGAGGCCCCTCGCGTATCACCGGCACTACGGGCCCGCCGCATGGATCGACCCGGTCGTCCTCAGGGCGATAACGATATCGTGGAACGATATTGTAATCCCAATAGGGAGCTGGCCTTACGACGGGCACCCTGATGATGGGCCTTTCCCGTGGTTCACGAACGACTTGGGCCGTCTGCGCATGCGCTGCGGTACCAAACGTGCCCTGGTTACTCAGGACCAAGGCCATTCCCAAAGCTACGATCGTTATCCTCATGCCTCGACCTCCTTGCCACACACTGCTTAGACGCAACTTGGATATCCAGCGATGTTCGCACTCGTGCCGCTGCTGAGGGCATATCGGACATCAAACACGCCTGAACCGCAACGTCTCATTTTATGAAGACTGGCGACCCATTTGGCGTGGCAATGCCGCGACGCCAACATTTCATTTTAACAACCTGAACTCCCGCGCTATCATCGCCATCGCTGGGTGGCGTCACGAGCTCTGGACAGCTCGCGTTCGAGGGCCGCGTTGATGAAAACAAGAATAAAATGGCTGTCACCAGCCTTCTTCGCATTGTTCTTGGCATCGATACTGGCCGCCCTGCAGCCGGCCCGGGCTGCCGGCGTCACCGACACCGAAATCCGCATCGGCAACATCATGCCCTATACCGGGCCGCTGGCCGCGTTCGCTTCGATCGGCAGGGCGGAAGCCGCCTATTTCGATATGATTAACGAGCGCGGCGGCATCAACGGGCGCAAGATCAGGTTCATCTCCCGCGACGACAGCTCAAATCCGAGAACGGCGGTCGAGCAGACCCGAGAGCTGGTCGAACAGGAGCGCGTGCACCTGATGTTCGGGTCGTTCGGCACGCCGACCAATCTGGCGACGCGAACCTATCTCAACGAGCGGAATATCCCGCAGCTCTTCGTTGCCTCCGGCGACGAAGAGTGGGCGCATCCGAAGCGGTTTCCCTGGACGATGGGCTGGCAGCCGACATTCCGCTCCGAAGGCCGGATCTACGCCAACTACATTCAAGCCGCCTATCCGAGCCGGAAGATCGCCGTGCTCTGGCAGAACGATCAGTTCGGCCGCGATCTGTTCCGGGGATTGCAGGAGGGGCTCGGCATCACCGCCAACATGATCGTTGCGGATATCGCCATTGATGCTGACATGTCGATCGATACCCAGGTCGACATCCTCAAGAACTCGGGCGCTGAAGTGCTCGTGCTCAACTGCGCACCGCCGATCTCGGCGCGTGCCATTCGAAGAGCGGTTGAACTGGGCTGGCATCCTGTGTTGTTGCTGGTCAATGCGGCAGCTTCGATCGCAAACGCGCTGAGGCCGGCAGGCCTTCAGAATTCCGTCGGTGTGATCTCCACCTCGTTCCTCAAAGATGCCAGCGACACCACCTGGAAGGATGACCCTGCGATCAAGGAGTGGCTGGCGTTCATGGACAAGTATTATCCTGACGGCGACAAGGAGGATGGCAATGCCATCTTCGGCTACGCAGCGGCCGAGACGTTGGTCCAGGTGTTGACCCAGTGCGGGGACGACCTGTCGCGCGAGAACATCATGCGGCAGGCGGCGTCGTTGCGGAACTATCAGAGCGCGGTCGCATTTCCGGGAATAACGATAAACACCGGGCCGACCGACTTCCATCCGATCGAACAGATGCGGCTGGTGCAGTTCGACGGCAATTCCTGGCAGCCGATTGGCGATGTGATCGAGAGCGCGTTCTTGGGCGTGCCGAGTGATAATTGAGCGGAATGTAGGGTGGGCAAAGGCGCATTTGCGCCGTGCCCCACCATCTATCCACGCGCGTCGTCAGGAATGGTGGGCACGCTTCGCTTTGCCCACCCTACGGCATCGCGAGTGCGGAGCGCACGCCTACCTCTTCTGGCCGTAATTCAGCAGCCCGCCCTTGCTCTTCGGCGGATGGGCGCGCAGGCCTTCCTCGTTGGGCTCGGTGCCCCAGCCCGGACGGTCCGGCATCACCAGATGGCCGTCGACGATCTCGGGCACGGGGGTGAACAGTTCATGGTCCCACGCCAGGCGGTCGATATCGGTTTCCATGATGCGCAAATTCGGCACCGCGGCGGAGAAATGCGCGTTCATCATGGTGCAGAGGTGGCCGTAGAAATTATGCGGAGCGACGTTGACCTCGAAATGCTCGGCGGCGGCGGCGATCTTCATCGATTGCCACACCCCGTTCCAGGGCGTGTCGACGATGGCGACGTCCATCGCCTGTTCGTTGAAATAGGGCAGGAACTCGCGCAGGCCCAGCAGCGTCTCGCAGGATGAGACCGGATGCGGGCTCTGGCGGCGGATGTAGCCCAGCGCCTGCGGGTTGAAGGTGTCGATCTCCACCCAGAACAGATCCATGTCCTTGATGGCGCGCAGTATCTTGAGGTAGCCCTCGGTCTTGGCATTGAAGTTGAGGTCGAGCAGCAGATCGACATCGGGGCCGGCGCCGTCGCGGATTGCTTCCAGATGCATGCAGAGATTGCGCAGCACCTTGCGATCGACATTGATCTCGGGTTCGAACGGCGAACCAAAGCCCGGCCGCCAGCCCTGCGGTTTGCCGTCAGTGTAGACGAAGATGTTGGTCTTCATCGCCGTAAAGCCTTTTTCGCGCACCTCGCGGCCGATCGATTTCACGCCGTCGAGATCGGTAATCGCGGGCTTGAACCAATCGGGATGGTTGATGCGCCAGGTCGCACAGTGCGACCAGTAGACCCGGATGCAGTCGCGGATCTTGCCGCCGAGCAGTTCGTAGCAGGGCACGCCGAGCGCCTTGGCCTTGACGTCGAGCAGCGCGTTCTCGAGAGCCCCAAGCGCCAGCGCCACCACGCCGCCGGCGGCCGGTCGCGTCGCCGCAAACAGCTCCGCGTAAATCCGCTCGCGCTGGAACGCGTTCTTGCCGACGACGCGCGCGCCAAGCCGCTCGATCGCCGCCGTCACGCCGGGCGCGCCAAAACCCTCGTCGTACTCGCTCCAGCCGACGATGCCGTCCTCGGTCATGATCTTGACGAAGTGGTAGTTCCGCCATCCGGCGTCGCAGGCCAGCGTTTCGACGCTTCTAACGGTGGTGGCTTTTTTCATGATTTCCTGCCCCGGGCTTGTTGTTGTAGTTGGGCCGATAACAACAATGGATCGGCGGGGAGGTCAATCGCAGGGCAGCGCATAAGGCAGAGCACGGCCTGCATGGTTCGAGACGCGCGGCGTTGCCGCGCTCCTCACCATGAGGGTCTAAAATTCTTCTCAACGCGAGATTTTTAGACCTCATCCTGAGGAGGCGCGTAGCGCCGTCTCGAAGGATGAAGCCGAGCTAGGCCGTCGGAGCAAACAACGTCGGCTTTCGCCGCTCGAACACCTGCCGCCCGTTCTTGAATCCCATCAGCGCATCGGGCAATTCCGCAATAGCGTTCGTCCCGCTGTCGGTATCGAGAATGATCAGGTCCGCCGGATTGCCTAACGCGATGCCATAGTCCCTCAAATTCATCAGCCGCGCCGGAAGCTCAGTCACGAGATCGAGGCAGGCGTCGAAATCGCCGATCCCGGCATGCGCGACATTGGCGTAGAAATTCGCCATCCGCAGCAGTGAGGCGTCACCGAACGGCGTGAAGGGATTGAGCACATTGTTGGTCGCGACCGAACAGAGAACGCCATCTTCAACCAACTTGTGCGCCACCGTCAGCCCGCGTGGTGCATTGTGCGTGGCATCGCGGCCCATCAGATAGAGATCGGTCGCGGGTAGCACGGTGACGGCGACGCCGGATTTGGCCAGCCGCGCGGTTGCGGCCTTCAGCCGGTCCGGCGGCAGCGCCGATAATTTGGTGGCGTGACCGATCGCGACGCGGCCGTGGTAATTGCGCCGCTCGGTCTGCTGGCAGACCTCGTCGAGATGCCACCAGGACGGATCGAGATCGAAGTCGAGGTGCAGATCGACGTCGACATCGAATTGCTGCGCGAGGTCGAAAATCTTTTCGAGATGCGCGTTCGGATCGGTGTCCATATAGGGACAGCCACCGATCACCTCACCGCCGTCGCGCAAGGCCGCAATGAGCAACTCCTCGGCGCCGGGATCGTTGGTCAGGCCCTCCTGCGGAAACACGCAGATCGAAAGATCGAGCGCCCAGGCATAATCGCGCTTGAGCGCTTTCACCGCCTCAAAACCGCGCAAGCCGATCCGCGGATCGATTTCGACATGGGTTCGCATCCGCGTGGTGCCGTGCACGATGGCGCGTTCGATCACCCGCGCGCCGCGGGCGTAGACGTCTTCCACCGTGAAATCGCGCTTCATCGCGGCGACCGCGGCAATCGCCTCGCTGACGCTGCCGTGGTTATGCCCGCAGCGGCCGAGCAGGCAGGCCTTGTCGAGATGAATATGCGTGTCGACGAAGCCGGGCAGGGCCAATCTGCCGTCGACCTCGATCTCAGCCGCTTCGCAGGCAAGCCGGGGTTCGATGGCCACGATACGCCCGCCGGCGATGCCGATATCGACAGGCGTCGCCGAGGTTCGCGTCCTGGCGTTGCGGAAGATCAGGTCAAGGGCGGTTTTCGTGTTCATCGGCGTCGGGCTGGAGAAGGTCGCACCCTATCGGAAGCGGGGGCGCCGGGCAGCTCCAGATTGTGTGCAATTGGAAGGCCAAACTGTTCAAAATATGTGCATGCAGTTTGCGGGCTGGACTGTAGTATCCCCGGCATCAGGAGAAGCCGCCATGTCCGTCGCCGCGAAAGCCGAACTGAAGGGAATGTCTGATGCCGCGGTGGTCGAGGCCTATCTCACGGCATCGATGATCCCGGATCCCGATGCGGCCGCGGCCTACATGAAGCCGGGCACGATCATCACCTTCACCGGCGGACGCGAGTTCGATCATCCGCGCGGGCCGACCGGCTTCAACGCGAAACGCTATCGCTGGGTCAAGAAGAAGATGGACCGCTTCGACGTCTGCCCAGGCGCCGAGGAGACCGTCGTCTACAGCATCGGCACGCTGTATGGTGAATGGCTCGATGGCGCGCCGTTCGAAGGCAATCGCTACGTCGATCGTTTCGTGGTCAGGGGCGGGCAGATCGTGAAGATGGACGTCTGGAACGACAGCGCCGAGCGGATTTTGGTGCAGATGGGGATTGAGGCGTGAGGTTCGGGCTTTCATCCTTCGAGACGCGCGCTAAGCGCGCTCCTCAGGATGAGGTCCTAGACTTTCAAGATGAGGTCTTGCACCCTCATGGTGAGGAGCGCGGCAACGCCGCGCGTCTCGAACCACGAGGCCACCGGCGATTGCTGCGGGCGATAGCCCTACCTCGCCCGCACCACCTTCGGCAGCTTCACCACCCGCTCACTTTCGCCTTCCTCGGCATACGGCGCCAAAATATCCAGCAAATCGCGGCCGCGCGGCGGGGCGGGGGCCACCAGGGCGCGGCTGGCCACGGAATCCAGATGGCTGTGCATCAGGCTCATCACCTTGGCCTCGTCGCCTTTGACCAAGGCGGCGATGATCGCGCGGTGCTCGTTGATCGCGCATTCCGACGAATGCGGACGGCTGTAGAGCGATAGCGTCAGGCAGCAGCGATAGGCGACCTCGCTGACGTAACGCACCAGGATCGGACTGTTCGTCATGTTGGCGAGCAGGATGTGGAATTCCGTCGCCAGCCGAATCGACACCGCATCCGAGCCGTCGCGCGCGCGGTCCTCGGCATCGACATGGGCGTTGAGCTCGGCAATCTGGTTCTTGGTCAGCTTGCCGGCGAGTTGCCGCACCACCAGGCGCTCGAGTTCGATCCGGATATCGAAGGCATCGCGCGCTTCCTGCCAGCTTGGGGTCGCCACCACCGCAATCCGGTTGCGGCGCAGCTCGACGAGGCCTTCCGCGGCCAATTGGCCGAGCGCATGCCGAGCAATGGTGCGGCTGACGCCGAAACGCTCGCCGAGCGAATCCTCCGGCAATTTCGCGCCGGGCGCCAGCGCCTGCTCGATGATGGCGCGGCGCAGCGCGCGGCAGATCACGCCGACCTTGTCGGATGGGACAACGGTTTTGCTGGCGGGGCGGGGCGCCATCGGCGAATCCTGACGGGTGCTTCGAATGGGTCCTCTTATCACAATTGCCGCCTGACTGTGCGCCTCAATTGCATGCACTTTGAAGGTGGAATTGCACAAAAGGAATCCGGCGGATCGGGCGACAAACCGCGGGCCCCTTGATTTCACAGGCAAGTTTGGCTGGCATCCGGCTTGCATGCACTTCCAGCCATGATGCGCATGCAACCACATTCCGAATTTCAGGGCGCGCCGGTTCCGGGCCCCGCCGCTCCGATCTCGATCGAACTGTCGGAGGCTTCCGTCACCTTCGGCCGCGGCCCCCGCGCGGTGCCGGCCCTCTCCACGACAAGCTTGCGGATCGCCGATGGCGAGTTCGTCGCGTTGGTCGGCCCCTCTGGCTGCGGCAAGTCGACCATCCTGCGGCTGGTGAGCGGCCTGGTGCAGCCGACATCGGGCGTCGTCATCGTCGGCGGCCGCGAAGTCGCCGCCCGCGCCTTGCGCGTCGGCATGGCGTTCCAGAATCCGACCATGCTGCCGTGGATGTCGATCGAGCGGAACATCATGCTGCCGCTCAAGATCGTCGAGCCGTTTCGCTCGCAATTCCGAAAGCTGCGCAAGACCGAATTCCGCGACAAGGCCAATGCGCTTTTGGAGCAGGTCGGCCTCAAGGGGTTCGGCAACCGCTACCCCTGGCAACTCTCCGGCGGCATGCTTCAACGCGCCAATCTGTGCCGCGCGCTGATCCACGAGCCGCGTATGCTGCTGCTCGACGAGCCCTTCGGCGCGCTCGACCAGTTCACGCGGGAAGAGCTGTGGTCGATCCTTCAGGATCTCTGGATCGCGCACAAGCCGACCGTGCTCTTGGTGACGCATGACCTGCGCGAGGCCGCATTTCTCGGCGGCCGCATCTGCGTGATGAGCGCGCGGCCCGGCCGCATCCTCGACGACAGCCGGGTCGACTTCACCCGGCCACGCACGGTTGCGATGACGTTCGAGCCGGATTTCGTGGCGCTGAACCAGAAGCTGCGCGCCTTCATCGTCGATGCCCGAACGGCTTCCGCGCAGGGAGCAGCCTGATATGCCCGAGCTCGATTATCGCCAAAAAGCCTGGTCGGCGGCACTGATCGTGCTGTTCTTCGTCGCCTGGGAATTGTTCTGCCTGATATCAGGCATGTCCGACCTGGTGTTGCCGCGCCCCTCGCAAGTATTCGTCACCCTCGTCGAAAAATTCCCCATCCTGTGGCCGCACATCCTGCAGACGCTGGCGACAACGATGATCGGTTTTGTCCTTGGCGTCGGCTCGGCCTCGGCGTCGTATTGGGCGCGGTGATCGGCGTCTCGAAAACCGCCTACGATACGGCCTATCCGCTGCTCGTCGGCTTTTCCTCGATCCCGAAGGTCGCCGTCGTGCCGATCTTCGTGCTGTGGTTCGGCTCCGGCTCGGTGCCGGCGGTGCTGACCGCGCTCTCGATCTGCTTCTTCCCGATCGTGGTCAACATCGCGACGGGGCTGGCGACGACCGAACCTGAACTCGAAGACGTGCTGAAAGCACTCGGCGCCAGCAAGTTCGACATCCTCTGGAACGTCGGCTTGCCTCGCACCATGCCGTTCTTCTTTGCCTCGCTTAAGGTCGCGATCTCCTATGCCTTCGTCGGCGCGGTGCTGTCGGAGACCGTGGCGTCCAACCGCGGCATTGGCAACGTGATGATGACCGCGTCCTCGAATTTCAATGTGCCGCTGGTGTTCGCCGGCCTGTTCGTGCTCGCCGGCCTCGGCGTTGCGCTCTACGTCGCTTTCTCGGTGATCGAGGGGCGCGTCACCGGCTGGGCCACCCGCAAGAACGACATGATCGCGACATGAAAAGTTTTTCGCCAACCGCCATCCAAACCCGTCGAGGAGAATACGATGTTAGCCAGAGTAAGCGCCGCGCTGTTGGGAGTTGCCTTGTTCGCCGGTGCCGCCGGCGCCCAGGAAACCACGATCAAGTTTACGCTGGGTTGGAAGACGCAAGGGTCGGATGCCGCGTTCTTCTATGCCAAGGACAACGGCTTCTTCAAAGAGGAAGGTCTCAACGTCGTGATCGACCAGGGCGAGGGCTCCGGCGCGACAGTGACGCGCATCATGTCGGGCGCCTATGACGCCGGCTTCGGCGACGTCAACGCCATCATCCAGAACGCCTCGACCAAGCCGCAGGACGCGCCTGTGATGGTCTACATGATCTGGAACCAGCCGCCGTTCGCCATCGTCACCAAGAAGACCAGCGGCATCAACACCATCAAGGACTTTGAGGGCCGCACGCTCGGCGGCGCGCAGGGCACGCCGACGACGCGGTTGTTGCCGGTGTTTGCCAACAAGAACAAGCTCGAGGGCGAGAAGATCAAGATCTCCAACATGGCGCCGAATCTGCAGGAGCCGATGCTGATCAAGGGCGATATCGACGCGGCTCTGGTGTTCAACATTACGAGCTACTTCAACCTGGTGCTGAACCGCCAGGATCCCGACAAGGACTACAAATGGTTCTCGTTCGGCGATTACGGCCTCGATCTTTATTCCAACGGCATGATGGTGTCGCGCAAGCTGCTGGCGTCCAATCCGAAGGCCGTCGCCGGCCTCGTCCGCGCCGTCAACAAGGCCGTGATCGCGATCGCCAAGGACCAGAATGCCGGAATGAAGGCAGCGCTGAATTACGACAATCTGATCAACGCCGAGGTCGAGAAGCGGCGCCTGCAGTTTTCCTTCGACAAGCTGATCGTCTCGCCCGAGATGAAGGAGATCGGCGTCGGCGATGTCAAGGACGACCGCATGGCCCGCGCCATCGGTATCATCGTGGAAGGCTACCAGCTCGCCCGCGCGCCGGCGCCCGCGGAGATTTTCTCCCGCGAGTTTCTGCCGCCGCGCGCCGAGCGGGAGTTGGTGTATACGGCGAATTGAGTCAGGTGCTTAAGACCGTCATTGCGAGGAGCGAAGCGACGAAGCAATCCAGTCTTTCTATCCGCGGCGGGATGGATTGCTTCGCGGAGCCTGTCATCCGGCGGCGCTTTGCGCCGACCGGGTGGCTCGCAATGACGGAGAGGGCGCGTCATGACTATGGAAATCGCCGCACACAGCCTTTTCTCCGGTCCTGATCGCGGCCTCGTCGAGGACGTCGTACTTCGCCACGACAACGGCCTCATCACGTCCATCTCGCCAGCGACGTCGCCCACAACCAGCCCGCGCTCCCTCATCCTTCCCGCCTTCGTCAACGCCCATGATCACGCGCGGCCGACCGCGTCCTCGTTCGGCGCGCTCGGCATGCCGCTGGAAGGCTGGATCCTGCGCTCCGCGTTGGGCACGCCGGTCGATCCCTATCTGACTGCGGCCTCGGCATTGGCCCGTTCGGCGAGGGCGGGCTGCGCGGCGATGATGGTGCACTACACCCGGCCAAGCGGCACCATGCCGCTGGTCGAGGAGGCACAGGCGATTGCGCGGGCGGCGTCCGACGTCGGCGTCCGCATCGCGTTTGCGCTCGCGGTGCGCGACCAGAATCCGGTGGTCTATGGCGACGGCGAACCAGTGCTGTCGCAGCTCAGAAGCGAGGATCGCAAAGCTATTGAGCAATTGTTCGTCCGCGCGCCGATGTCGCCAAAGGCCTACATCGAACTCACGGATGCCATCGCCTCGGCCATCGCAGGTCCCAAGGTCGATGTGCAGCTCGGCCCGGCCGGCGTGCAATGGTGCTCAAAACCACTGCTCGAGGCGGTGGCAGAGAATTCGGCGCACACCGGGCGACGCATCCACATGCATCTCCTGGAGACAATCTATCAGCGGGCCTGGGCAGACCGGCATTTTCCGGATGGCGTCGTCCGCTATCTCCGCGATATCGGCTTCCTGTCGGAGCGGCTGACGCTGGCGCATTGCATCCATGCCCGCTCCGACGAGATCGAGATGATCGCCGCGTCCGGCGCGCGTATCGTCACCAACTTCTCCTCCAATTTGCACTTGCGCTCCGGCCTCGCCCCGATCGCCGCAGCGCACCGATGTGGCTGCTCTATCGCGGTCGGCGTCGATGGTCTCGCGCTCGACGAAGACGACGACGTGCTGCGCGAGATGCGGCTGGTGCAGATGATGCACGGCGGCCTCGGCTTTGAGCGAACCTGGACCGCTTCCGAATTCCTCGCGCTCGCGATCGCCAATGGCCGCAAGGCGACCGGTGCGCCCGGAACGGGCGCGCTCATATCAGGCGCACCGGCCGATTTCGTCACCATAGATCTCGATCGGCTTGACCGCGACCGGATCATGCCGGTCGACCCCATCGATCTCCTGTTCGCGCGCGGCAACGCGTCCTTCTTGCGCGACGTCGTGGTGGACGGACGGCTGATCGTCAGCGAAGGCCGTTGCACCGGTGTCGATCTTCCCGCAATCGAGCGGGAGCTGCGCGGAATCTATCGCGCCCATGCAAGAGAACTCTCGCCATTTCAGCGGGCCTGGCCGCCGCTCGCAGCGTCGCTGCAGGGCTGGTTCGAAGCCCAGCTCGATTGCCGGTAGATCGCTAAGCGCCTCAGTTTGCTGTGTGAATTCCGTCATGTGGAACGAAATTCCACTTGCGCAGAATCTCGGCAACGGTTCATGTCGAGCAACAAGAAACTGCCGGTAGCCGCCTCGCGCTGCTGATTGCGGTATGGGAAGCAAGCGGGGCGAGGTGAGCCGATCGCCGCATCATTTCGCTCTGCTGTCCAGACGGAACCGTTCATGTCCTTCCATAAATTGCTGATTGCCAACCGCGGCGAGATTGCCATCCGCATCGCGCGCGCCGCGGGCGATGCTGGCCTTGCGACGGTCGCAATCTACTCCGCTGACGACGCGCAATCGCTGCATGTCCGCGCCGCCGACGCCGCCCATGAAATCCCCGGGCGCGGCGCGCGGGCCTATCTCGATATCGAGGCGGTGATCGCAGCCGCCAAGGCGACCGAATGCGACGCCGTGCATCCCGGCTATGGCTTCCTCAGCGAGAATGCCGCGCTCGCCCGCCGCTGCATCGAAGAAAGCATCGTCTTCGTCGGCCCGTCGCCGGAAGTGCTCGATCTGTTCGGCGACAAGGCGCAGGCCAAGGCGCTGGCAAAAAAATGCGGCGTCCCTGTTATCGAGGGCACCAGCGGGCCGACCAGCCTCGATGAGGCCAAGGCCTTCCTGGAATCGCTCGGCGCAGGCGGCGCCATCATGATCAAGGCCATCGCGGGCGGCGGCGGCCGCGGCATGCGCATCGTCGACGACGCGGGCGGGCTGGAGGAGGCCTATGCGCGCTGCCAATCAGAGGCGATGGCGGCCTTCGGCAGCGGTGGCGTCTATGTCGAGCGCCTGATTCGCAATGCCCGCCACATCGAGGTGCAGGTCATCTGCGACCACCACGGCGCAATCAGCCATCTGTGGGAGCGCGAATGCACGATCCAGCGCCGCAATCAGAAACTCATCGAGGTCGCGCCGAGCCCGTCGCTGAACGACGCCTTGCGCACGCGCATCATCGATGCCGCCAAGGAACTTGCGGCCGCGGCGAACTACGACAATCTCGGCACTTTCGAATTCCTCGTCGACAACGACGCCAGGACCAGCGACAGGGCGTTTGCCTTTATCGAGGCCAATCCGCGGCTGCAGGTCGAGCATACCGTTACCGAGGAGGTGCTCGGCCTCGATCTCGTGCAGTCGCAGCTTGCGGTCGCGGCTGGCGCGACCCTGGGCTCGCTTGGGCTTGCGCAGGGCTATATCCCGAGGCCGCGCGGCTTTGCGATCCAACTCCGCGTCAACATGGAGGTGATGGACGAGACCGGCGCCACCAGGCCGACCGGCGGCACGCTGGCCGTGTTCGACCTGCCGTCCGGCCCCGGCGTGCGCGTCGATACGTTCGGCTATTCAGGCTACCGGACCAGCGCCGCCTTCGACTCGCTGCTCGCAAAGGTCATCGTGCATTCGCCGGGCGGCAACTGGACCGACGTGGTGCATAAGGCCTCGCGGACGCTGCGTGAATTTCGCATTGGCGGTGTCGCCACCAACGTTCCCTTCCTCGCGGCGATTTTGGCGCATCCGGATTTCGTCGAGAACCGTCTCAGCACCGGTTTTATCGACAAGCATGTCGCCGATCTGGTTGGCGAAACCAACACGACGGCGGAGACGGAACTGGTCGAATCCGGCAGCGCCGCCGATGACGAGACGCTCGCGATCGCGGTCGCGGCATCTGCAACCGGCCCGGCAGGTTCGGTCGCCGTGCCAGCGCCGCTGCAAGGCACGATCGTCGCTGTTGACGTCGAGGAGGGAGACCTGGTTCGCCCCGGTCAGCAGATCGCCGTGCTCGAATCCATGAAGATGGAGCATCTGGTCACGGCGCCGCAGGGCGGCCGGGTGACGCAGATCGCAGCCGGCTCAGGCGTGACGCTGATGCAGGACGAGCCGATCCTCTATCTGGAGCCTGCTGAGATCGACGCCCATGATGTCACCGAGGAGGACGATATCGATCTCGACCACGTTCGCCCCGACCTCGCCGAGTTGATCGAACGCCACGCCATCACGCTGGATGAAAGCCGCCCGGCCTCGGTCGAACGGCGGCGCAAGACCAACCAGCGCACGGCGCGCGAGAATATCGCGCACCTCGTCGATGAAGGCTCCTTCGTCGAATATGGTTCGCTCGCCATCGCTGCCCAGCGAAGACGGCGCACGGTCGACGACCTGATCCGCAACACGCCGGCCGACGGCCTGATCTCGGGCGTCGCCACGGTCAATGCGGAAAAATTCGGCGCGGACGCCGCCCGCTGCATGGTGATCGCCTACGATTACACCGTGCTCGCCGGCACCCAAGGCCACATGAACCACAAGAAGATCGACCGCATGCTGGGCTTGGCCGAGCAATGGCGGCTGCCGCTGGTGTTTTACGCCGAAGGCGGCGGCGGCCGCCCCGGCGATACGGACAGGCTCGGCATGACCGGCCTCGACGGGCCGTCCTTCGTGCAGTTCGCAAAACTCTCGGGCCTGGTGCCGGTGATCGGCGTCGTCTCCGGCTATTGCTTTGCCGGCAACGCTGCGATGCTCGGCTGTTGCGACGTCATCATCGCGACGGAGAATGCCTCGATCGGCATGGGCGGACCGGCGATGATCGAGGGCGGCGGGCTCGGCGTCTACCATCCGGCAGAAGTGGGGCCGGTGTCGTTTCAGTCGCCGAACGGCGTGATCGATATTCTGGTCGAGGATGAAGCGGAGGCGACATCCGCGGCGCAGAAATATCTGTCCTACTTCCAGGGCGCGGTCGCCGACTGGAAAGCGCCGGACCAGCGCCTGCTGCGGCGGGCGATCCCGGAGAATCGGCTGCGGGTCTACGACATCCGCAGCGTCATCGATCTTCTCGCTGATGAAGGATCGGTGCTCGAAATCCGCCGCGATTTCGGCGTCGGCATGATCACCGCCTATGTCCGTATCGAGGGAAAACCGTTCGGCCTGATCGCCAACAATCCAAAACATCTCGGCGGCGCGATCGACGCGCCGGCCGGCGACAAGGCCGCGCGCTTCATGCAGCTCTGCGACGCCTTCGACATTCCCATTATATCGCTCTGCGATACGCCGGGCTTCATGGTCGGCCCCGAAGCGGAGAAAACCGCGATCGTGCGCCACGTCGCGCGGATGTTCGTGACCGGCGCCAGCCTCACCGTGCCGCTGTTCGGCATCGTCCTGCGCAAGGGCTATGGCCTGGGGGCGCAATCGATGATCGGCGGCGGCTTCCACGCCTCGTTCTTCACGGTGGCCTGGCCGACCGGCGAGTTCGGCGGCATGGGGCTGGAAGGCTATGTGCGGCTCGGCTTCCGCAAGGAGATGGAAGCGATCGAGGACCTGGACGAGCGCGAGGACTACTACAAGGCCAAGGTCGCCGAGCTCTACGCCAACGGCAAGGCGGTTTCGATCGCCTCGGTGCTCGAGATCGACGAAGTCATCGATCCCGCCGACACAAGGCACTGGATCATGTCCGGCCTGCGCTCGGTGCCAAAGCCGGAGGTACGCGCGACCAAGAAGCGGCCGTGTATCGATGCGTGGTAGCGGTGATCCGTAGGGTGGGCAAAGGCGCGATAGCGACGTGCCCACCATTCAGCACCGAGCGCGTTTCGCTGTGAGCGCTTACCCTCCAGGGGAGGGTGCTACCCCAGCCTCAACTCATCATATCCCTTCGCCGCTACCGCATCGCACCGCGCGCGATACGCCGGCGCGCTGCCGCTGTAGCGGGCGACGATGCGCCTCTGTTTGCCTTCGACGTTGGAATTGATGCCGGTCATCCAGGAATTGACTTCGTTGGACAGCAAGCCTTCGCCGAGTGCCTTGACGTGATCGGTCCAGGATTTCACGCCCTCCGGCGTTGCCTCCAGCCGCGTAAGCTTGTTCTTCATCGCAAACCGAAGCAGCCCGGTCACCCAATCGACGCTGTATTCGATGCTGCGCGGGATGTTGCCGAGCGCGGTGTGCGGCCCCATCAGCATCAGCATGTTCGGAAATTCATGCACCATGATGCCGAGATAGGTCTCCGGGCCTTGTCGCCACTTGTCTTTCAACCGCGCGCCGCCAACCCCACGAAAATCGATCTTGTCGAAACTGCCGGTGATGGCATCGAAGCCGGTCGCATAGATGATGATGTCGAATTCGTAATCCCGTTCGCTTGTCCTGATGCCCTCAGGCGTGATCCGCTCGATCGGCGTCTCGTTGATGTCGACCAGCTCGACATTGTCCTGGTTGTAGACCTCGTAATAGAAGGTCTCGAGCGGCAGGCGTCGCGTACCGAAGCCGTGATTTTTCGGAATCAGCTTTTCCGCGACCGCCGAATTCTTCACGCGCTGCCGGATCTTGCGCGCGACGAAATCGGAGATCGTGGCGTTCGCCTTGCGGTCAATCAGTATGTCGCGAAAATTGCCCTGCCAGATGCCGAAGCCACGCTCGCCATAGAGCTTTTCATAAAACGCCTCGCGCTCCTCGTCGGATACCTCGAGCGCGCCGCGCGGGTCCGGCGTGTGCAGGAAGCAGGCGAAGGTTTCCTGGCAACGGGCGAAGATCTCGGGATAGCCGGCCTTGATCTTCTTCTGGGTTTCGGCGTCGATCTTGCCGTTGTGCAGCGGCGCGCACCAGTTCGGCGTGCGCTGGAATACGGTGAGATGGCCGACTTGCCCCGCAATGGTCTGGATGGTCTGCACGCCGGTGGCGCCGGTACCGATCACGGCGACGCGCTTGCCGGTAAAATCCACCGGCTCCTTCGGCCATCGCGCGGTGTGAAAGGAGGCGCCCTTGAAATCCTCGCGGCCCTCGATCCTCGGCAGGGTAGGCGTCGACAACGGCCCGATCGCGGTGATAACGAAGCGCGTACTGAAGCGGCTGCCGTCCTCGAGCGTAACGGTCCAGCTTCGCGTGTCTTCGTCGTAGACGGCCGCCGTGACCCGGCTCCGAAACTGGATATCGCGACGCAGGTCGAATTTATCGGCGACATAATTAAGATAGCGCAGCGTCTCCGGCTGGCCGGCAAAATGCTCCGACCAGTCCCATTCCTCCAGCAACTCCTTCGAGAACGAGTAGCCGTACGAATAGCTCTCGGAATCGAAGCGCGCGCCGGGATAGCGGTTCCAGTACCAGGTCCCGCCGACATCGGTCGCGGCTTCGAACACGCGCACGCGAAAACCCTGCTCGCGCAGCCGGTAGAGCTGGTACAGCCCCGACATGCCCGCGCCGATAATGATGGCGTCGTAGTCCGGAATCGGCGTCGCCTCCATGCTTGTATTTGGGCTGAAGCCTATCCGCTCCGATACCCGCAGACAAACCCCGCATCGACGCGTGGCAGGGTTGCAGGTTTGTCGTCGGCTGGTCGACTTTACTCGCAACCGCATCTGCCCCTATCGTCGGGGCTCAGATCGCCCGGCAAGCGGCGACGGTAGATGGGGGAAGGCGCGCATACTGCCAATCAGCATTGTGAGTTGATGATATACGTCGTCATTCCGGGGCGATGCGGAGCATCGAACCCGGAATCTCGAGATTCCGGGTTCATCGCTGCGCGACGCCCCGGAATGACGGAGAGAGAAAGCCCAAGGAACAAGAATGAAGCACGATCCCGTTGACGTCCTCATCATCGGTGCTGGCGCGTCCGGCGCGGCGGTGGCGTGGAGCCTGGCTGACACCAGGATGCATATCCTCTGCCTCGACCAGGGCGGCTGGATGAAGCCATCGGAATATCCGAGCACGGGGCGCGACTGGGAGGCGAAGTTTTATGGCGACTGGTCGACCAGTCCGAACATCCGCGGCCGTCCCGAGGACTATCCGATCAACGACGACAACTCGCCGATCAAGGTCGTGAACTTCAACGGCGTCGGCGGCTCGACGGTGATGTACACTGCGCATTGGCCGCGGCTGCATCCCTCCGATTTCAAGGTGAAGACGCTGGACGGCGTCGCCGATGACTGGCCGATCGATTACGACACGCTGGTGCCGTTCTTCGAGGAGAACGATCGGATGATGGGCGTCTCGGGTCTCTCGGGCGATCCGTTGTCGCCGCTGACGCACCCGCCGATGCCGCCGCAGCCGCTCGGACTTTCCGGCCCGCTGATCGGCAAGGCCATGAACAAGCTCGGCTGGCATTGGTGGCCGTCGGACACGACGGTCGCGACGATGGATTACGAGGGCCGGGCGCGCTGCATCAACCTCGGCCATTGTACGCCGGCCTGCGCGCAAGGCGCCAAAGCCTCGACCGACATCACCTATTGGCCGCAGGCGATCCGCGCCGGCGTCGAGCTCAAGACTCATTGCCGCGTGCGCGAGATCCTGACCAACGAGCATGGCATGGCCTCGGGCGTCGTCTATTACGACAAGGATGGCGTCGAGCAATTCCAGCCGGCCGAGGTCGTCATCATCGCCTGCAACGGCGTCGGCACGCCGCGGCTGCTCTTGAATTCGGTCTCCGGCCGCTTCCCGAATGGCCTGGCGAATTCATCCGGCCTGGTCGGCAAGAACCTGATGTTCCATCCCTATGCGCAGATCTACGGTTTCGTGAAGGAGCCGACCGACTCTAACCGTGCACCGCCGACCTGCCTCTGGAGCAAGGAGTTTTACGACACCGATCTCTCGCGCGGGTTCGTGCGCGGCTACGGCATCCAGTTCGGCCGCGGCGCGGGGCCGGTGTTCGAAGCTGTCGCGAGCGAGCAGAAGGGCATTTTGCCATGGGGCGCGGACCATCACCGCGTGTTCCGGAAGCTCAACGGCCATCGGCTCGCGGTGTCTGCGATCTGCGAGGATCTGCCCGAGGAGCACAACCGCGTCACGCTCGATCCCGTGCTGAAGGACGGCCACGGCATCCCCGCGCCGAAGATCGACTATACGATCAGCGAAAACAGCCGGAAGATGATGGAGCATGGATTGGCGCGCGGCCGGGAAATTCTCGAGACCGCCGGCGCCACCGACATCTGCATCAACAACCCGATTCCCTGGGGCGGCTGGCATTTGCTCGGCACCGCGCGGATGGGCACCGATCCTGCGCGCTCCGTCGTCAACGAATGGGGCAGGTCGCACGACGTGAAGAATCTCTTCATCGTCGACGGTAGCGTGTTCGTCACGTCGGGCGGCGTGAACCCGACCTCGACCATCCAGGCGATCGCGCTCTATGTCGCCGACCAGATGAAGCAACGCCTTGCCAACCTCTTCGATTGAGACCGCGATGTCCGCAGCCAATGAACTGACCGCAGCCCAACGCGACGACCTCCGCACCGTCGCTGCGATGATCATTCCCGCCAGCGATGAGTATAAGGTGCCCGGCGCCGACGATCCCGCTGTTCAGGCCGACATGCTGGCGACGCTCGGCCGCGATACTGCGCAGGTGGCGCAGGCGCTCGATCATCTGGCGCGTCTGGCCGGCCAGCCGTTGGCCGAACTTGACGCGGCGCGGCGCGATGCCGTCGCGCAGGAGTTCCGCGCTACCGGCGGCGTTGCGGCCGCGACGCTCGTTCGCGTCGTGCTGCAATGCTACTACCGCGATGACCGCGTGCTGCGCTCGCTCGGGCTCGAGTTGCGTGCCCCGTTCCCGAAGGGGCATGTACTGCCCGAGGGCGATTGGTCGCTGCTCGATCCGGTCAGGGCGCGAGGCGGCAAGCTGCGGGTTTCCTGAAGCGGAGGCGGAGCAGGCCTGCGCACGCGCCGCGGCTCTTGCGCATCCGGTTCCCGGCCACCATTTGAGGAAACCGAAGGAATCTCACCATGTTGGATATTACCTCAGATATCGCCGATGACGGACTGTCATCGCGAACGGCCGAGCCTGCCCGGGACAATGACCGGGTTTTGCTCGATGCCTATTCCAATGCCGTAATCGATGTGACCGACCGGGTCGGTCCCGCAGTCGTGCGCGTCGAAACCGGGCCGAAGGTGCGCAGTGTGCGTGAGCGCGGCGGACTTGGCTCCGGCATCGTCATCTCGCCCGACGGTCTCGTGCTGACCAACAGCCATGTGGTCGGATCGTCCAAGGAGATCCGGCTGCGCGACATCGAAGGCTTCGTCACCGATGCCCACGTGCTCGGCGTCGATCCCGACACTGACCTTGCCTTGCTGCGGGCCGACGGCGCGCGCGATCTGCGCTACGCCTCGCTCGGCAATTCGAAGACGCTGCGGCGCGGCCAGTTGGTGGTCGCGATCGGCAATCCGCTTGGGTTCGAATCGACTGTGACCGCCGGCGTGGTGTCGGCGCTTGGCCGCTCGATCCGCTCGGTGAGCGGCCGGACCATCGAGGACGTGATCCAGACCGACGCGGCGCTCAATCCCGGCAATTCCGGCGGGCCGCTGGTGTCGTCGGCGGCGGAGGTGATCGGCATCAACACTGCGATCATCAGCGGCGCGCAGGGCATCTGCTTTGCGGTCGCCAGCAACACCGCGCAGTTCGTGCTGTCCGAGATCATCCGCCACGGCTATGTCCGCCGCGCCTATATCGGCGTCGCAGGCCAGACCGCGCCGATCCCGCGGCGGCATGCGGTGGTTGCCGGCGTCGACAACAAGATGGGCGCGCTGCTGGCGCAGATCGAGCCGGACAGCCCGGCCGCGAAGGCGGGATTGTTGCCGGGCGATGTCGTGATCAAGCTCGACGGCGTCGAGATCAACGGCGTCGACGATCTGATCCGCGCCCTCGACCGCGACCGCATCGGGCGGACGCTCGCGATGGATGTATTGCGAATGGGACGGCTGCGCGGGATCGATATTCATCCGGTCGAGCGGAAGCGGGCGAGGCAGTGACGTGCGCGCTGCTTTACCCGCCCCTCGAGGGGGCGGGTCGACGCGCGCATAGCGCGCGGCGGGGCGGGGTGACAGTCTCTCCACATCCAACGGTGCACGCGTGGATAGACCGTCACCCCGCCCCGTCTCGCATTGCGCTGCGCTTCATGCGAGCCGACCCGCCCCCTCAAGGGGCGGGTGAAGAGACCGGTGTGTGTCGCCGCTACTGCTGCAACGCTGCCAGCAAATCATCCGGCGCTTCGGCCATGATCATGTGGCCGGCGCCGGGAACGACGACGATCCGCGCATTCGGCGTCGCCGCCGCCAGCGCCTTGCCACCCTTGGCTGGCGTCATCATGTCGCGCTCGCCGAGAATGAAGGTGACGGGCACCTTGACCTGCGCGGCCGCAGCGAGCGCGTTCTGATAGGAATTGCAGGCATTGAGATCGCTGTAGAGCACGCCCGGTCGCGTCTGCTGCAGCACGCGCTGCGCGCCCTGATGCATCCACAGTCCCGGCGCGAGGCTGCCGCCGAGCTCGGCCTTGAAGCCGAGGCCCCAGATCGAGACCATGTCGATGGCATCAGGGTTGTTGACCTCGGCGGCCTTGAGCAGATCTGGCCCGACCGTCATCGCAGCAGCGGTGCCGATCAGGCTGAGGCCGGACACCTTGTGGGGATGTCGCGCGGACGTCTCCAGCGCGATCAGCGAGCCCATCGAATGGCCGATGAGCTTCGCCTTCGGCGCACCGGCCGCGTCGAGCAGCGCAGCGGTCCAGTCGGCCATGTCGGCGATGGTCGGCAGCGGGCTGCCTCCCGAACGGCCATGGCCGGGCAAATCGGGCGCCAGCACGGAGTAGCCGTGATGGGCGAACCAGCGGCTGTGCAGCGCCCAGGTCGAATGATCGAACCCCGCACCGTGCAGCATCACCACCGCAGGCAGCGACGGATCGAACGGGCGGCCGCCGGTCGCAACAAACGTATCAGCACCGTTGACGGAAAGCTGCATGGGGTCAAACCTTCTGCGATGCGCGAAGCGCCTGGCCGAGATCGTCGATGATGTCGGAAACGGCCTCAATTCCGATCGACAGCCGCACCAGCTCCTCGCCGACCCCGGCGGCCTTCAACTGCGCGGCATCCATCTGCTGATGCGTGGTGCTGGCGGGGTGAATGACCAGCGTCTTGGCATCGCCGACATTGGCGAGATGGCTGATCATCCGCAACGACTCGATGAATTTCTTGCCCGCTGCGCGGCCACCCTTGATGCCGAAAGAGACGATCGATCCGGCGCCGCGCGGCAACAGCCGCTTCGCGAGCTGATGGTCGGGATGATTTTCCAGCGCCGGATGCAGCACCCACTCGACCGCCTTGTTGGCGCTCAGCGCCTCGAGCACCGCAAGCGTGTTGCTCATGTGGCGCTCCATCCGCACGCCGAGCGTCTCGACGCCCTGCAGCAGTTGAAAGGCGTTGGTCGGCGACAGGCAGGCGCCGAAGTCGCGCAGGCCCTCGGTACGGGCGCGCATGATGAAGGCGGCCTGGCCGAACTGCTCGTCGAAGACGATGCCGTGATAGCCGGCATAGGGCTCGGTGAGCTGGGGGAACTTGCCCGAGCCGTGCCAGTCGAACCGGCCGCCATCGACGATGACGCCGCCGATCGCAATGCCGTGGCCGCCGATCCATTTGGTCGCCGAGTTCATCACGATATCGGCGCCGAGCTCGATCGGGCGGCTGAGGAACGGCGTCGCAAAGGTGTTGTCGATCAGGAGGGGAATCCTGGCGTCATGCGCGATCTGCGCGACCGCCGGAATATCCAGCACTTCAAGCCCGGGATTGCCGATGGTCTCGCCGATCACCAGCCGCGTGTTTGGCTTGATCGCAGCGCGGAATTCATCGAGCGCGCGCGGTTTGACGAACGTTGTCGTGATGCCGAAGCGCGGCAGCGTGTGCGCCAGCAAATTGATGGTGCCGCCATAGAGCGAGGCGGACGCGACGATGTGGTCGCCGGCATTGAGGATTGTTGCGATCGCCAGATGCATCGCGGCCATGCCGCTCGCCGTGCAGATCGCGCCGACGCCGGATTCGAGCGCGGCGAGCCGTTCCTCGAGCACCGCGGTCGTCGGATTGGAGATGCGAGTATAGATATGCCCGGCGCGCTCCAGGTTGAACAGCGCCGCAGCGTGGTCGGAGTCCTGGAACACGTAGGAGGTGGTCTGATAGATCGGAACGGCACGGGCGCCGGTTGCGGGATCGGGGCGCTGGCCAGCATGCAGGCTCAGGGTCTCGAAGGCAGGCGGTTTGGGTGCGGGCATGCGGGGCTCGTCAGATCAAGTGGTGGCGGGAAAGTATGTGATGGCTCAGACGTGCACGGCGGTGCGGACGCGGCCGGCGTTGCCGAACACGCGCAAATAACGTTCGATCTCGGACGGCGTGCCGGTGGCCTTCTCGGGATTATCCGACAGCTTGACCGCCGGCCGCCCATCGACCGACGTTACCTTGCAGACCAGCGAGATCGGATCGAGATCGGCGGATCCGTCCGGCGCGCAGCCGACGAAATCATTGGTGAGGTTGGTGCCCCAGCCGAACGAGATGCGGACGCGTCCGGCGAAGTGACGATAGGTCTCCTCGATCGAATCGACATCCATGCCGTCGGAGAACACCAGCAGCTTCTCCTTAGGCTCGCGGCCCTTCTGCTTCCACCACTTGATGATGTCTTCGCCTGCCGTGATCGGCGGCGCGCTGTCCGGGCGGAAGCCGGTCCAGTCGGCGACCCAGTCCGGCGCATCGCGCAGGAATGTTTTGGTGCCGAAGGCGTCGGGCAGGGCGATCAAGAGGTTGCCGCCGTAGGTGTGTCGCCACTGATCGAGGATGCGATAGGGCGCCCAGCGCAGCTCCTCGTCGGAATTGGCAAGCGCGGCCGCGACCATCGGCAATTCATGCGCATTGGTGCCGATCGCTTCGAGATCGTTGTCCATCGCCAGCAACACGTTGGAGGTGCCGGTGAAAGAGGGGCCGAGCCCCTCCTTGACGGCCTCGACGCACCAGCGCTGCCACAGATGGCCGTGGCGCCGGCGCGTGCCGAAGTCCGACAGCCGGAGGCCCTCGAGCTTGCGCAGCCGCTCGACCTTGGACCACAGCTTGGCCTTGGCGCGGGCATAGAGCACGTCGAGCACGAAGCGTCCCTGACCCTTGGTCGCCTGCCGCGAGCGCAGCTCATTCATGATCGCAAGCGCCGGGATTTCCCACATCGTGGTGTGGGTCCACGGCCCGTGGAAGTGCAACTCGTACTGGCCGTCGACCTTGTTGAGCTCGTATTCGGGCAGGCGGAAGTTGGCGAGCCAGTGGATGAAGTCCGGCGAGAACATCTGGGTCTTGCCGTAGAACGTGTTACCGGCGAGCCAGATCAGCTCCTTCTTGGTGAAGCGGATGGTGCGCGCGTGGTCGAGCTGTGCGCGCAGTTCGCCCTCATCGACGATCTCGGCGAGGCGAACCTGCCGGGTGCGGTTGATGACCGAAAAGGTGACGCGCTGTTCCGGGTAAAATTCCCGGATCATCTGCAGCATCAAAAGCTTGTAAAAATCGGTATCGAGCAGGCTGCGCACGATCGGGTCGAGCCGCCAGCCATGGTTATAGGTCCGGGATGCAATATCGGTAACTGCCATGGCGGAACTTTACCGTGCCGCGGGCCGCCCAACCAGTGGGTTTTGCCGGCGGCATGGCAGCTCAGCGCGCTATTCCTGCCGGATACGGCCGATCGCAGCAGGAATATCCTTCCAGACCGGCTTATCGGGGGCAAATTGTTGCCTCAGATAGGCGACCAGCTCAGCGATTTGGCCGTCGCTCAGGCTGTCCTTGAAGGCCGGCATATAGCCGAGGTCGGTCGTCGCCGGTTTGGCGATGCCGTGCAGGATGACCTGGATCAGATTGTCGGGCACGGTGCTGTGCAGATTGCTGTTGAGCGCCAGCGATGGCCGGCTGCCGAACAGCGGCGCGCCGCCGACCTCATGGCAGACCGCGCAGGCGCCCTGATAGAGCCGCGCGCCGACGCTGGAGGCCGCAAGCGTTCGCGTGCCCGTCGAGACTTCGAGCCTGACGGCAAGCGCTTGCTGCGCCGGGCGATCGATCGCGGTCTCGTTGAACGAGGCGAGATAGACCGCCATGGCGCGGATGTCGGCATCAGGCAACGCCGCGAGTTCCTTCACCACCGGCGCCATTGGCCCCGCGGCGACGCCGTGAAAGCGCGACTCGCCGGTTCGCAAATACGCGTACAGTTCGTCCTCGTTCCACGGGATCGGCGCCTGCGACAACGAGGTCAGCGCCGGCGCTTCCCAACCTTCCGCAAATCCGCCGGCGAGATAGGCGTTCGCCTTCTCCGCGCCGAGCGCATTGCGCGGCGAATGGCAGGCGCCGCAATGGCCGAGGCCTTCGACGAGATAAGCGCCGCGATTCCAGATCTCGGATTTTGCGGGATCTGGCTGGAACACGGCGGGTGTGTGGAACAGCGCATTCCATCCGGCCATCAGCGGGCGCAGGTTGAACGGGAATGCCAGCGCATTGGCCGGCGTCTCCGCGCGCACCGGCGACTGCGCCATCAGATAGGCATAGAGCGCCTGCATGTCGGCATCGGTGGTCCTGGCGAAATGCGGATAGGGGAATGCCGGATAGAGATGCCGCCCGTCGCGATGGATGCCCTCGCGCATTGCGCGCTCGAAGGCGGGATAGGACCATGCGCCGATTCCGGTTTCGACATCGGGCGTGATGTTGGTCGAATAGATTGTGCCGAACGGTGTCGGCAGCGGCCGGCCGCCGGCGTTGAGCACGCCATTCGCAGCGGTGTGGCACACCGCACAATCGCCGAGCGCGGCAAGTTGCTCGCCGCGGGCGATGGTCGCGGCCGAATAGACCGAGGCGTCGGGCCGCGCGATTGGCGCGATCGCTCGCCACGGCAACACGGCGGCGCCGATGCCGACCAACGCCGCGCACAGGGCTGCGGCGGTGGCGAACACACCGCGCCGTCCGGCGAACGGATTGTGCCATCGATTGAGATCAGGCTGCGGCGCGGATGCTGGCGCAGGCAACGCCTCGGCTGCCGCCGGCTCTTCGCCGCACAGCCCCTGCAAGATGCGTTCCGGGGTGAACGGCAATTCGCGAAAGCGCACGCCGGTCGCATCATAGATCGCGTTGGCGATGGCGGCTGCGCTGGGGACGGAGGCGGACTCGCCGACACCGAGCGGCGGCTGATCCTGTCGCGGCAGCATCAGCACGTCGATCTCAGGCACCTCGGGAAACTTGATGATGGGGTAGGCGCCCCATTCGCGCGCCGTCACGGAGCTACGATCGAACGACACTTCCTCCATCAGCGCGCGGCTGGTCGACTGGATGACGTTGCCGTGGATCTGGTGGCGCACGCCGTCTGGATTGATCATCAGGCCGGAGTCCTGGCCTGCCACGACCCGCGTCACGCTGACATCGCCGGTCGCCTTGTTCACCGCGACGTCGGCGATCCACGCCGACCACGCTGCGCCATAGCCGGGAAACTTGCTGTGCACATAGAGCGCATAGGCAAAGCCGCGCCCACGCACGATATCGCCTTCGGCCTGCTTCTCCTCGCGCACCGGCCGCGGTTTCCAGCCGCCGCGTTCGGCCACCGCATTGACGAGATCGATCGCGCGCGGATCCTTCAAATAGCGCAGACGGTACTCGATCGGATCAACACCAGCCTCGCTGGCGCATTCGTCGATCCAGGATTCATGCGCAAAGGTGTTCGGCAGCGCCGAAACGCCGCGCAGCCAGGAGGCGCGCACGATCGGCGGCATGTCATTCGCTACCACGCGCAGATTCTCGTAATCATAGGGCGGGATCGCGGTGCGATCGCCCATCTCGAAGACAGCGGGTGTATGCGGTACGGCGCCGGTCAGCAGCAGGGCAAGCGTCGGAGCGCCGTTCGATGGATAGCGTGTCGCAAAATCATAGCCGGCAACGCTGCCATCGGCATTCAATCCGCCGTTGACATCCATCAATTGCGCGGTGCCCTTCGGCTCCCAGGTGTGCTCCTGCTCGCGCGTCAATTGCACGCGGACGGGCCGGCCGACGGCGCGCGACAGCAGCACCGCGTCGGCGGAAACATCATCGGCGCAGTTGCGGCCATAGCAGCCGGCGGCCTCCAGCCGGATCACCTCGATCTCGGCTTCGCGCCGGTGGATCAGCCGCGCCAGATCGGTGCGCAGATGATGCGGGTTCTGCGTGCCGGACCAGACTCGCGTCACATCCTCCTGAAAATCCGCAACCGCGCAGGACGGGCCGATCGAAGCGTGCATCTGGTAGGGCCAGATGTAGGTTCGCGGCATCGGCTTGGTGGCGCCGGCGATTGCCGCATCGACGTCACCCTTGTCGATCAGCTTGCGTGGCGTCGATGGATTGGCGCGCAGCGCGGTCGCGATGTCCTTGAGGTCGGGCAGCGTCGGCACCGGCTTCCAGCTCACCTTGAGCTGCGCCGCCGCCTTGATTGCATTCTCCTCGCGCTCGGCGACGACGCCGACGAAGTCGCCGATGCGAACGACCGCGACAAGCCCGGGGATGTCGCGCACGGAGCCCTCGTCGACCGCGATCAGGCTGTTACCGATGAAGTCGCCGACATCGACGCCGGCATAGGGCGGGCGAACGACGCGGCCATGCAGCATGCCGGGCACGCGCATGTCGTGCACGTAGACCAATTCACCGGTCGCCTTCGCCGGAAGATCGACGCGCGGCACCGATCGGCCAACGATGCTATAGGCGTCGACGGACTTCACTGGAACGTCGTCGGCGAGTTCAAGGCGAATGGTCTCGCCCGCAATCAGTTCGCCGTAACTGACGCTGCGATTGTCCTTGCCGCGGACGAGGCCGTCTTCAATGACGAGGTCCTCGGCCGAAAGCTCCAGCCGCTCGGCGGCACGCGCGAGCAGAAACTGCCGCGCCTGCGCGGCAGCCTTGCGCAACGGTACGGCCGTAATCTGAATTGTTTCGCTCGCAATCGTCGCGCCCTGATTGGGAACGAGAGCTGTGTCGCCGAGCACGACCACAACGCGGGCAAAGGATACGTCGAGCTCTTCGGCGACGATCTGCCCGAGCGCGGTGCGGATGCCGGTGCCGAGATCGACGTGGCCGTTATAGGCGGTGACCGATCCATCTGCCGTGACCTTGATGAAGGTCTCGAACTCGACGGCCTCGACCGGCGATGCCCGACGCACGACGGACAGCGTGCCTTGCAACCGCTCGCGATTCTCAACCGTGTCAGGGACCGTCATCGCGTCTGCGCCTCAACGAGACGGCCTGCGGCGCGCATTGCCGCGCGCATGATTTCGACATGCGCGCCGCAGCGGCACAGATGATGGCGCAGTGCTTCCAGTACGTCGTCTTCCGATGGGTGAGGGGAGCGCAGCAACAGCGCCTTGGTGGTAATGATCATGCCGTTGAGGCAATAGCCGCATTGCGCCGCTTGTTCGCTGATAAACGCTTGCTGCACGGGATCGGGATGCTCGCGCGTGCCGAGGCCTTCGAGCGTCACGATGTCGCGCCCGACGCAGCCCTCGATCGGGATCACGCAGGAACGCGCGGCGACGCCGTCGATCAGCACGGCGCAGGCGCCGCATTCGCCGAGCCCGCAGCCGTATTTCGGTCCGTTCAGTTCGAGGTCGTTGCGGAGCACGTAAAGCAATGCAGTGTCGAGCGCGGCGTCAACGTCGTGAACCTTGCCGTTGACGGTCAGGCGCATCATGCTCTCCCGAAGTCCTCGTTGCGCTGCAAAAACCGCACTGGATGCTTCGCGAAAGATACCGTTTGTGTACAAACGTGCAAGCCGCGCGATCCCGCGCTGCAGCGCGCTGCTCGCTTTATGAACAGAGCGGCGAGGCAAATGAGGTATTATGCGGCAAGCGGGGCGTTTCGCAGCGGGAGCGGCTTGACAGTGTTCCAGTCCGCGCGCAACATCATTCGTATACGAACAAATGGTCGGACCCGCGAAGAAACGGGGTATGATCGGCGCCTTCCCGACTGCAGGCTTGTTCATGACTGACGAGACCGTTGCCACTGGCGACAAGATCCGCTGCGATGCCTGTCCGGTGATGTGCTACATCAAGCCGGGCGCGGCAGGTGCGTGCGATCGCTATGCCAACCATAATGGCGAGCTGGTGCGCGTCGATCCGCATATCGTGCTGGAGCGAACGGTGTCGCACGGCGGGCGGCTGGTGCCGTTTCAGGCCGGTGGCGACTGGGACGGCAAACTCGTCCACGAGCCCAACGTGTTCGTCACCGCGATCGGCGCCGGAACAACCTATCCCGATTACAAGCCGGCGCCCTTCATCGTGTCATCGGAGATCGACGGCGTCGACATGGTCACGGTCGTGACCGAAGGCATTTTCAGCTATTGCGGCGTCAAGGTGAAGATCGACACCGACCGTTATCTCGGCCCCGAGACGGCGACCGTCCGCGCGGAAGGCGAGGCGATCGGCCATGTGACGACCAGCGAATATGGCTCGCAGATGCTTTCGCTCGGCGGCGTGCATCATCTGACCGGCGGTTCCAAGAAGGAGGGCCGCGTTACCTGCGACGCGCTGATGGACCTTTCCAACTGCAAGCCGGTGGAACTGACGATCGACGGCGGCGCCACGGTGGTGGTGCAGGCCGGCCATCCGCCGATCGTCAACGGTGTTGCCGAAGAGCGCATGCGGGTAGGCTGCGGCTCGGCGACCATCGGCATGTTCGCCAAGCAATGGCACGGCAAGGTCGACGAAGTCGTAGTCGTGGACGACCACATCACCGGCGTGCTCTCGGAACACCAGGCTGGCAAGCTGCTCGATATTCCCGATACCGGGATCAAGATGAAGGGCCGGCGCTCGACGCCCGGCCGTTACTTCCAGGTCGCCGATCCCGGGACGGGGTGGGGCGGCACCAATATTTCCGACCCGCTGTCGGTGCTGGGACCGTTCAATCCGAAGGAGGCGCGGCCTGGGCTCACCATGCTGATGGTCTCGACCACTGGCGAGCACGCGGCCTATTACCAACTCGACGAGGCGTTGCGGCCGATCGAAAAGCAGATGCCGGCCGACCTCCAGTTCTCGGTCGAGCGCATCCAGGAAAATTGCGAGCCGGCGCTGTGCACGGTGCTGTTCATGGGCGGCGCCGGCGGCTCGCTGCGCGCCGGCGTTACCGACAATCCGGTGCGGCTGACGCGGTCGGTCAAGGACGCGCTGACGCGGGTCACCAGCGGCGGCGCGCCGGTCTATGTCTGGCCCGGCGGCGGCATCACCTTCATGGTCGACGTCACGCAAATGCCGGCCGGCGCGTTCGGCTATGTGCCGACGCCGGCGCTGGTGGCGCCGATCGAGTTCACGCTGAAACTGTCCGATTACGCGGCGCTCGGCGGCCACATGGATCATGTACGCCCGCTGGCATCGTTGCGGGAGAACAGCGGGTTCCGCCCGATGCCCAACATGCCGGGACGGCGCGCATGAAACGGCTCCCGCAAATCGCGCTTCTTCCTGACGGCAAGCGGCTGCATTTGCAGGACGGTCCGATCGACCTGATCATCGAGGCGAAGGGAAGTGAAGGCAACGTGCGCGCCGCTTATGAGGCCGCCGCGCGGCGCTTCACCGGCCTGCTCGATGAACTCTGCGAGGAGTTGATCGAACTTCGAAAAGCCGCCGATCCGGCGCGAAGCGCGCTGAACGGTGTCGTTGCGCGCCGCATGCATGCGGCGGTGGCGCCGTTTGCGGGCGCGCACTTCATCACGCCGATGGCGGCGGTGGCGGGCAGCGTCGCGGAGGAGATTCTTGGCGCGATGCTGGGCACGGCGCGGCTCGATCGTGCCTACGTCAACAATGGCGGCGACATCGCATTGCATTTGACCGGTGGCGAGCAGTTCATGGTGGGACTGATGGACCGACCGAACCATCGTGGCGTGATGCAAACCATCACTATCGAAGCCGATGATCCGGCACGCGGCATCGCGACCAGCGGGCGGCATGGCCGTAGTTTCTCGCTCGGGATTGCCGATGCCGTTACCGTGCTGGCTCGAACGGCGGCGCAAGCCGATGCCGCAGCGACCATCATCGCCAATGCTGTCGATCTGCCCGGTCATCCCGCCATCATCCGCTGTCCGGCCAATGAATTGCAGCCCGACAGCGACCTCGGCGCGCGCCTCGTCACCCGCGACGTCGGCGTGCTCCGGGAAAGCGAGATCGACGATGCGTTAAGGGCAGGGGTAAGCCGGGCACAACAATTGCTTGCGGCGGGATTGATCGAAGGTGCGGCCTTGCGTCTACTAGGCGAGACGGCCGTGGTGGGTGCAACAGGGATCAAGGCGGGCGCGTTGCCAACGTTTCATGGAAACGCACCAGAAAGAACAGCGCATGTTTGATCGGGAGCGAGGCTGACAGATGAGCGCGATTATTCGCAAGATTGTCACGGTGGTCGAGGAAACCCATCTTGAGATGGGACAGAAGATTGCACCGCCGACGCGGCGGGCCGCGGCGATCGCTGTGATCGACAATCCGTTTGCAGGCCGGTATGTCGAGGATCTCTCGCCCTTGATCGAAATCGGCGAGGAGCTTGGCGAATTGCTCTCGAAGAGAGCAGTTGCCGCGCTCGGCATTGAGGGCGGCAAGGCGCACAGCTACGGCAAAGCGGCTGCGGTCGGAGAAAACGGCGAACTCGAGCATGCGGCAGCGATCTTGCATCCCAAAATGGGCGCACCGGTGCGGAAAGTATTGGGCAAGGGCGCGGCGCTGATTCCGTCGTCGAAGAAACGAAGCGGCCCAGGGACGACGCTGGATATTCCGCTCGGCCACAAGGACGCGGCTTTCGTGCGCAGTCATTTCGACGGCATGGAAGTGCAGATCAACGATGCTCCCCGCGCCAACGAGATCATGGTCGCGGTCGCCGTCACCGATAGCGGCAGGCCATTGCCGCGTGTCGGCGGGCTGACGGTTGCGGAAGTCAAAGGCGAAGACGGCTTGAGATAATGAGATCAACATTGGAGGTAGGGATGCGACGGAGACATTTGCTGGGAGCAGGATTGGCGATCGCGGTCGCCGGCATGGCTGGCAGCGCCATGGCGCAGAGCGAGATCAAGGAAGTCAAGATCGGCGAGATCAACAGCTATTCGCTGTTGCCGGCCTTCACCGAACCCTACCGCAAGGGCTGGCAGCTCGCAGTCGAGGAAATCAATGCCGCGGGCGGCATCAACGGCAAGAAGCTGGTCGTCATTTCCAAGGACGACGGCGGCAAGCCGGCGGATGCGCAGACCGCAGCCAACGAGCTGGTCTCGAGCGAGAACGTCGCGATGCTGGCCGGCACGTTCCTGTCCAACATTGGTCTCGCCGTCTCCGACTTCGCCAACCAGAAGAAGGTGTTCTTCCTCGCGGCAGAACCTTTGACCGACGCCATCACCTGGTCGAAGGGCAACCGCTACACCTTCCGCCTGCGTCCCTCCAACTACATGCAGGCCGCGATGCTGGTGGAGGAAGCCGCCAAGCTGCCGGCCAAGCGCTGGGCGACGATTGCGCCGAACTATGAATACGGCCAGTCGGCGGTCGCGGTGTTCAAGAAGCTGATGTCGGAGAAGCGGCCCGATATCCAGTGGGTCGACGAGCAGTGGCCGCCGCAGGGCAAGATCGATGCAGGTCCGGTGGTGCAGGCGGTCGCCGCGGCCAATCCCGAGGCGATCCTCAACGTCACCTTTGGCGCCGACCTGGTGAAGCTCGTGCGCGAAGGCAATACCCGCGGCCTGTTCAAGGGACGTTCGGTAGTGTCCTTCCTCACCGGCGAGCCGGAATATCTCGATCCGCTGAAGGATGAGACGCCGGAGGGTTGGATCGTCACGGGCTATCCCTGGTACGACATCAAGACGCCGGATCACGACAAGTTCCTGAAAGCCTATCAGGCCAAGTACAAGGACTATCCGCGCCTCGGCTCGATCGTCGGTTACCAGACCATCAAGGCGGCAGCGGCGATCCTTGCGAAAGCCAATTCAACCGATCCGGAGAAGCTGATCGCCGCGACCGAAGGCCTGTCGATGCCGTCCCCGTTCGGCGAAATCACCTTCCGCAAGATCGATCACCAGTCGACGCTCGGGGCCTATGTCGGCAAGACCGCGCTGAAGGACGGCAAGGGCGTGATGGTGAACTCGGTCTATCGCAAGGGCGCGGATTATCTCCCGAGCGATGCGGAAGTGGAGAAGCTCCGCCCGAAGCAGTGAGCTTTGGCTGAGGTCGGGGGCCTTCATAGTTCGAGCCGCGCGGCGATGCCGCGCTGCTCACCATGAGGGTCTAAGAGGACCTCTCGATCTATGACCTCATCCTGAGGAGGCGCGAAGCGCCGTCTCGAAGGATGAGGGTCCTGCTCTGACGATTGCCCTAACCCGGACCGCCAATGGCTTTCTACTTCGTTCAGTTCCTGACCGGTCTCGCCAGCGCGGCGTCGCTGTTTCTGGTCGCGTCGGGGCTGTCGATCATCTTCGGCGTGACGCGGATCGTGAACTTTGCCCATGGCGCGTTCTATATGCTCGGCGCCTATGTCGCGTTCACGCTGACCGAGCGGTTTTCCGGCGCGCTCGGCTTCTGGGGCGGCATCGTCGTTGCGGCGCTGATCGTTGCCATCATCGGCGTGCTGGTCGAGATGGTGCTGCTGCGGCGGATCTATCATGCGCCGGAGCTATTCCAGTTGCTGGCGACATTCGGCCTCACCTTGATGGTTCAGGACATCGTCGTGATGATCTGGGGCCCGGACGATCTGCTCGGCCGTCGCGCACCCGGCTTCAAGGGCGCGGTCGATTTTTTCGGCCAGAACATTCCGAGCTACGACCTGTTCCTGATCGCGCTCAGCCCGATCGTGCTCGGTGTGCTGTGGCTTCTGTTCCAGCGCACGCGCTGGGGCGTCTTGGTGCGCGCGGCGACGCAGGATCGCGACATGGTGGCGGCGCTCGGGGTTAATCAGAAATGGCTGTTCACCAGCGTGTTCGCGCTCGGCGTCTTTTTGGCCGCGCTCGGCGGCGCGTTGCAGATCCCGCGCGATGCGGTGCATCACGCGCTCGACCTTCGCATCATCGTCGAAGTGTTCGTCGTCGTTGTGATCGGCGGGCTCGGCAGCATCATCGGTGCCTTCGTCGCCGCCGTCCTGGTGTCCGAACTCAACGCCTTCGGCATTCTCATTTTCCCGAAGATCTCCATCATCCTGGTGTTCCTGGTGATGGCGGTCGTGCTGATCGTGCGGCCGTGGGGACTGTTCGGCAAGCCGGAAGCCATCGCGCGCCGCACGCCGGGCCTGACCGTCAATCCGTGGCGGCCGCTCACCTCGGGTGAACGGTTGATGTCACTGGGCGCACTGGTCCTTGCGGCCACGATGCCGTTGTTTGCCGGCAACTACGCGCTGACAGTCGGATCGGAAATCGCGATCTTCGTCATCTTCGCCGCCAGCCTGCATTTCCTGATGTCGGTCGGCGGGCTCGCCTCGTTCGGCCATGCCGCCTATTTCGGGCTTGGCGCCTATGGCGTCGCATTCCTCGCCAAGGCGGCGGGATTGCCGATGATCGTTTCGCTGCTGCTCGGCCCGGTGCTGGGGCTGCTGGGTGCTGCGGTATTCGGCTTCTTCGCCGTGCAACTCTCCGGCGTCTATTTCGCGATGCTGACGCTGGCCTTTGCGCAGATCGTCTGGTCGATCGCGTTCCAGTGGGTCGAGGTGACCGGCGGCGACAACGGCATCTTGGGTGTGTGGCCAGAGAGATGGGCGGCGAGCCCCGCTAATTTCTATTGGTTGTCGCTCGGCATCACGGCGCTCGTGGTCACTGTGCTCCGGGTGATGGTGTTCTCACCGTTTGGCTTTGCGCTGCGCGCAACGCGGGACTCGCCGCTGCGTAGCGAGGCGATCGGCATCAATGGCAAGCGCGTGCAGTGGACGGCTTTCGTCATATCAGGAACGGTGGCGGGCATCGGCGGCGCATTGTTCGCCTATCTGAAGGGAAGCGTCTTCCCGGACAGCGTCGGCATCTCGCTCTCTGTGGATGCGCTGGTCATGGTTCTGCTCGGCGGCGTCGAGACGGTTTCCGGCGCGGTGATCGGCGCCATCGTGTTCAAGGCGGCCAACATCTGGCTGGTCAGCCAGACCGATCTCTCAAAACTGGTGCTGGGCGGCTTCATCGTGCTGATGGTGGTGGCGTTCCCCAAGGGGATCGTCGGGACGCTGGAGACGATCCGGAATCGCCGGCGATCCTCCGAAGCCAAAAAATCTGCGCTGGTCACCTCCCGGATCGAGGTTGCCGAATGAGCATGGTCCCAACATTGCTGTCAGTCGAGGCCTTAAGCAAATCCTATGGCGGCGTGCACGCGGTGCGCAGCGTGTCGTTCGAGCTGCGTGCGGGCGAAATTCTGGCGCTGATCGGGCCCAACGGTGCGGGAAAAAGCACCTGCTTCGACATGCTCAACGGCCAGAACATGCCGGACAGCGGGCGGATCCATCTGCTCGGCGAGGATACGGTCGGCCGCAAGCCGCGCGCGATCTGGCGGCTCGGCGTCGGACGCACGTTCCAGATCACGGCGACGTTTCCGACCATGACCGTGCGCGAGAACGTGCAGGTCGCACTCGTGTCGTATGGCAGGCAATTGTTCAACCTCTGGGGCTCGACCGCGGCTTACGCCCGCGAGGAGGCGGGCCGGCTGCTCGACCTCGTCGGCATGGGCGCCTATGCCGAGCGTCCGTGCGGTGAGCTTGCCTATGGCGACCTCAAGCGACTGGAGCTTGCGATCGCGCTCGCCAACCAGCCCAGGCTGCTGCTGATGGATGAGCCCACCGCTGGCATGGCGCCGCGCGAACGGATCGAGCTGATGCGGCTGACCGCAAGCATCGCCCGCGAACAGGCAATCGGCGTGCTCTTCACCGAGCACGACATGGATGTGGTGTTCGAACATGCCGACCGCATCCTGGTGCTCAACCGCGGCAGCCTGATCGCCGAAGGCTCGCCCGAGGAAGTCCGTGGCAATCCGCAGGTGCGCGCGATCTATCTCGGCGAGGGACTGGTCTACGACGCGCGTCATCGCGAGGGAGCCGGCGCATGAAGCTGCAGGTCGCCGATCTCAACAGCTTTTACGGCCCGGCGCATATCCTGTTCGATATCGCGCTCGAAGTCGGCGAGGGTGAAGTAGTGGCTTTGCTCGGCCGCAACGGCGCCGGCAAGTCGACCACCTTCCGCTCCATCGTCGGCCTGGTCGAGAGCCGTTCGGGACGGATCGTCTTCGAGGGCAAGGATGTCTCTCGCGAGCCGACGCATGCGATCGTGCGCAGCGGGCTCGGCTATGTGCCGGAAGAGCGGCGCATCTTCACTGATCTTACGGTTGAGGAAAATCTCGAAGTCGGCCGCCAGCCAAAACGGCCGAACGCACCGCACTGGACGCGCGAAAAGCTGTTCACGCTGTTTCCGAACCTCGGCGAGATGCGTAATCGGCCGGGCGGGCGGATGAGCGGCGGCGAGCAGCAGATGCTGACGATTGCGCGGACCCTGATGGGCAATCCCACGCTGGTGCTGCTCGACGAGCCGTCGGAAGGGCTGTCGCCGAAAATTGTCGAACAGATGGTCGATGCCATCCTGGCGATGAAGAAGGAAGGCGTCAGCATCGTGGTCTCGGAGCAGAACCTGCATTTCGCGCGGCTGATTTCGGACCGCGCCTACATCATCGAGCGTGGCAAGATTTGCTTCGGCGGCACGATGGCCGAACTCGACGCGCGGCCGGACGTCCGGGACGCGCATCTGTCGCTGTGATCGGCGAGGGGAAGGGCGGGGAACGCAGATGGGAAGGAGTGTTTCGCCGAAACGGAGCGTCAAGCCGCCGCGCCCGTCCTACATTCTCGACGAACAGATCGGCTTCATCCTGCGTCAGGTCTGGCAGCGCCATGCCACCATCTTCGCCCGCGAGATCGGCATCAACCTGACGCCGACACAATGGGCAGCGCTCGCCAAGTTGACCGAGACCGGACCATGCTCGCAGAACCTGCTCGGGCGGCTGACGGCGATGGATGTGGCGACCATCAAGGGCGTGATCGACCGCCTCACCGCGCGCGGCCTGACCGAGACCAGCCCGGATCCCGAGGACGGCCGCCGCCTGCTCGTGAGTCTGACACGCGCCGGCCAGCAACTGGCCGAGAAGGCCGCGCCGAATGCGCTGGCTATCAGCCGCGAGACGCTGGCGCCGCTCGACGCAAAAGAGCGCGAGACGCTGATCGCGCTGCTCGACAAGCTGCGGTGAAAGATCCGCGCTAGAGCTTGATGAAATTGGGTTTGATTGCGACCACGAAGAAGGTGCGCTCCCTCTCCCGCTTGCGGGGGAGGGCTGGGGTGGGGGTGTCTCCGCAGGGGACACTGCCCGCGTGGAGAGAGCCCCCACCCGGCGCTTCGCGCCGACCTCCCCCGCAAGCGGGAGAGGTGAAGCGCGTCTGCGGCCAAATCGATCTAACCAAAAATCACCGTGCGCTAGATCAGGGCCAGCACCAGCGCTATGGCGCCCACCAGAATGAGGCTCAATGCCCAGGATGTATCCAGGTTGAACCAGCTCTGCGATATGAACTGGAGGCCGAGATAGCGGTAGGCGATCCACGCGCAAACTCCGCCGGCGGCGACCATCGCGATGGCGTGGACGGTGGCAACCAGCACGGCCATGCCGAGATTGGCGTTGATGAGAGTGCCGGCGGCCGCGTGGCCGCCGTCGAGCTCGGCTTGCCGGCAGAGCCCGAGATAGATCGGCACCAGCATCAGCGCGGCGCCATGTGCCAGCGCCACGGCAAAAGACCAAAGCCCCAGTTGCGCCGGCGATATCCGCGCGAGGACTTTTGGATGGCGCCGGTTGGCCAACCGGAACAGGCCGAAGGCGATAACAAGGACGCTGGCGCCGATCTGGATCGTGCGCTGCCACTCGACGATGGCAACGAGCAGCGCGAAGGGAAGGAGTACGAGCAGCATAGCGAGCAGATGGCCGGCCGTGAGCGGCCCAAGTGCGGCCACCAGCGCACGCGGGCTCCGCTCCATCAGTCCAGCCGAAACGGCGAGCGGCCAGCCCATGCCCGGGTTGACGCCGTGGTAAAGGCCGCTCGCGATGACAGCCAACCAGAGCCAGGCCGGTGTCCAGTCGGCTGCACTCAAATTTCAAACCGACGGATAGCAGAACGAATCCGTCGAACAGTCGCCGCCGTCGAGCCGGATCTGATGCGCGCGGTAACCGTCGGGGAAGTTGACCCAGTAATTGCTCGCCAGTTCGAGACCACCGTCCGGCTTCGCATTGGCCATCACCATGGCTCCCGGGACGCCATCGGGATAAAACTGGTCGTCCCATGTCGAGTACAGCGAGTTGGTCCAGTACACCCGCCTGCCGTCGCGGCTGATCTCGACCATCTGCGGGCCGCCTGCAAATGCCTTGCCGTTCGGGTGCGGCGTGCGGCGCGCGATGCCGCCGATGTGCACCGAGCCGGCAAGCTTCGGCTTTCGCGGCTCGCGGACATCATATTGACGCATCTCGCCGGTGCCCCAGCAGGCGACATAGAGGAATTTGTCATCCATCGACAAGTCGATGTCAGTCACCAGCGGCGGCACGGCGCCAAAGCCCTGCAGCAGCGGCGGCAATTGTTCCTTCGCCGCCGGCTCGGGTGGAATCGTCGCCGTCTTCTCGACGTGAAACTTGCCGCCCTCGCGCCACCAGGTCCAGATCGAGCCTTCGAGGTTAGTGGTGTCGACCACGGTGCCCAGAAAGCCGTATTCGCGAACTGGATCATGCGCGGGACGCACTTCCAGCCCCATCTGGTGATTGGCCCCGAGATCGATCGTCTGCACGTTTCGCCGGGCCCGCAGATCCCAGAAGTGAATATGGTGACCGTACTTGTTCGAGAGCAGATCCTCCGGCACGATTCCGTTCTCGAACTGCGGCGGCAACCCCCACTCGCTCGTCACCATGTAGTCGCGTGGCAGATTCCACCAGAAATCATAGTGCATTGTCTGAGGGCCGCGATCGATCTCCCACCGTCCGAGGACCTCGAAGGTCTCGCAGTCCATGATAAAGACGCCGGGCGGTCCATCGGTGCCGTCCTTGCCGCTGCCGCCGAGCGTAGAGACGTAAATGCCTTCAGGCCCGCAATGAACGGTGTGGGGCCGCGAATATCCGGTCTTCCTGAAGATCTCTTCAGGCTCGATGATCTTGTGTATCGCCGCCTTGGTGGGGTCGGGCTTGGTGTCGACGATATAGATGCGGGACGACCGCATGCCGGGAATGATGAGATAGCGGCGCTCGAGGAAGGCATGCCCGGTGAGCGGCGATAGCGCCGACGAGCAGGCGTTCCAGCCGAAATGATGAAACTCGTCGCCCTTGTTGGGCATCGTCACGGTGTGAACGATCTGGCCGTAGGTCGAGGAGCCTGGCTTGACGTCGATCACGGCGAGGGCGTCCGGCTTTGAAGCATCCGGGCTGAGCAGCACGGTATAGGCGAAGCTCTCTGGCGGAGCTTCCATGGCAAGCTTTGGCGAAGCGTGAAACGTGGGATCGGGCCGAATGTTCATCGTACTCCTCCCTGTTTGTCTGGACGGATTCCAAGAATGATTAAAGTCGGCGGAGGGGGCTCCGCTTTATTTGACCGTGATGGTAATTTTCTTCGAGACTACCGGAGGATTGTGCGGATAGTGGCCGGCGTCGCCCAGCACGAGCTGAAGCGTGTGCTTGCCGGGCGGAAGCTCGATCCGGGCTTCGGTCTGGCCCGCGCCAAAATGAAGGTGCGATTTGTCCTGCGGAATCTCTTCATTGGGATTGAGCGGTTCATTCACATCGATCAGCAGGTGATGGTGGCCGCTGTTTGGGTAGTTGTCGCCCGCGTGGGTTACGCCCATGTTGCGCAGACCAAAGCGGCACCAAAATCCGCCCTTGATGACGGCGCCGTTCTGCGGCCACACGAAATAGAGAAGGGCCTCCTTGTGTGAGGGCTTCCCTTGAGCATACGCGGCGAACGGCAGGCAAGTGAGCGCCGCTGAGAGAGCGATCCACTGCGTGAACTTCATGACCGCCCTCTTAAGACTACTTGGGAGACAGCGCGATGCGGAACCCGTGGGTGGGATATCGCACGTTGGTGTCATAGCTGCCGCGGTTTGATACGCGGGCATAGTCTGAGTCCTTCCTCCAGGAGCCGGAGCGGATGACATGCGAGGAACAGGCATTCTCGACCCATGCTGACCCGTCTCCTGGCGCGCCCTGATAATTTCTGTGCCAGCAATCTTCGACCCATTGATCGACGCCGCCGCCCATATCAAACAGCCCAAAAGGATTTTGCTTGAGGCTGCCGACCTTCACCGGCTGGTCGGCCGCTGGAATGTCGCTGCAGTTCTTGCAATTGACCATGCCGGGTTGAAACTGATCGCCCCACCAGTATCGGGTCTGCGTGCCGCCGCGCGCCGCATATTCCCATTCGGCTTCGCTCGGCAGTCGATATGGTTTTCCGGTGGTTTCCGCGAGCCACGCGACATATTGCTTGGCATCGCTCCAGCTTATGTTTGTAACAGGCGCATCGTCCTTTCCGGCTGCCGTGAATTCGCATGCCTTTGCGGCGGCGCATGCGTTCCATTCCTGCACGGTGACGGGAAATTTCCCCATCGCAAATGGCTTGACCGTTACCTGACGGACCGGCCTTTCCGAAACGTCTTCGTTGCTGCCCATGGCGAAGCTGCCACCCCGAAGCGAAATCATCTCGGGTTCTCGAACCGGCGCAGCCGCTTGCTTCGTCGGCGGAGTCTCGGGTGCGGGAGGCGCCGGCGGCGGTAGCGGCGCCGCCTGTTGTTGAGTTGGTGAAGGAGAAGGTTGGGGCGCCGGCGCTCGTTGTTTCGCGGCTGGCGCAGGCGCCTTCGGCGCTTCCGTCGGAGATGAAACGGGAGCCGACGCCTGATTTATCGCCTTGCGAGGCTGTGCGAACATGTACCAGAGAGAGCCGATCGCAATGGTCAGCATCGCAATGCCGAGCAAGAGGATCAGAACGCGTTCGCGCCGGTTCCGATATGCGTTAAGGGCGGAGGGGTCGGGAAGCACGCGGTAGACCCGAACGGGATCGGTGATGTTCTTGACTTTTCGATCACCGAGCGACTCGTATCCGCAAACCAGCTTGTGCTTTATCTGCTCATAAATGCCGCCGGAGATATAGACTTCGCCGGGATGGGCTATGCCCTCAAGCCGCGTGGCAATATTGACGCCGTCGCCATAGACGTCGTCGGTCTCGATAATCACGTCGCCAAGATTGACGCCAATCCGATATTCGATCCAATGATGCTTGGGCAGCGATGCATTGCGGCCAACCAGATTTTGCTGGATCACGATGCTGGATCGGACGGCTTCGACCGGGCTGTCGAAAATGGCGATGAAGCCATCGCCCGTGGTTTTGACCAGCCTGCCGTGATGCTCTCTGATGCTGGGTTCGATGAGATCGCGCTCGATCCTCTTGACGCGATTGTGCGTCCCTTCCTCGTCGATCTGCATTAGACGGCTGTAACCGGAGATGTCGCCTGCCACGATGGCCGCGAGGCGGCGTGGCATTGGCTCTGGCGAGGGCTCACCAGTTCGGCCTGACTTGATGTCTCGAATTTGGGCCATGGCTTGGATTGGCTCCCAACTGTCAAATACAAATACAGTATGAGGCAAGCAATCTTTCCAGCACCTGCAGCGTACCATGGTGGCTGTTCGCCGCAAGCAGCCGTGCGCGGGTTCCACGCGGTTCGTAAGGGCTAAGTGTGAGTGAGCTCACAAAAAATGAGGCCTGACCGGCAATTTGGTCATCGCGTTCGAGGGCATAGTCGCCCGGCGCACTCGCAGGGCGACCGGCATCAATGCCCGCTGACGATCTCCGGCACCTTGCCGGCGGGCGGCGTGTTGCGGCTGCGCTGGGTGCGGACGATGCCATCGATGATGGTCATGCCGATGCCGGGGAGGTCGCCGAGTTGCACGCTCTCCAGAATGTTCTTGCCGGGGGAATGCTGGGCCTTGTCCATCAGGACGAAGTCCGCGGAGCGGCCGATTTCGATGATCCCGCAATCGAGTTCGCGCATGCGCGCGGTATTGCCGGTCGCAAGGCAGAAGGCGAGTTCGGCCGGCAGTTCGCCGAGTGACGACAGCATCGAGACCATTCGCAAAATGCCGAGCGGCTGCACGCCGGACCCAGCCGGCGCGTCGGTGCCGAGGATGACGCGATGGAGGTCACCCATCTCGCGCGCGGTGCGCAACGTGAACAGCGCCGAGCGCTCGTTGCCGTTGTGAACCAGCTCCAATCCGCGCTTGCAGCCCTCGCAGATGCAGCGGATCTGGTCGTCGGGCAGCGCGGTATGGCCGCCGTTGATGTGACCCACCACGTCGGTGTCGGCTTCCAGCACCACGTCCTTGTCGATCAGGCCGGAGCCGGGAATTGAAGGTCCGCCAGTGTGAATCGTGCTCTGAATGCCGTATTTGCGGGCCCAGCCGACCATCTTGCGCGCGGTCGGGCCGTCCTTGACGCCGCCAAGGCCGACCTCGCCGAGCAGCTTGACGCCGGCCGCGGCCATTTCCTTGAAATCGTCCTCGACCATCTCGCACTCGATGACCGGCGCGCCGGCATGCACCTTCACCCCGCCTGGCCGCAGCGTCCAAAACGCGCGCTGCGCAAAGATCGCCATCGCCTTCAGGCCCACGACGTCGCGCGGGCGGCCGGGCATGTGGACCTCGCCCGCCGAGATCATGGTGGTGACGCCGCCATGGAGATAGCTGTCGATCCAGTTGATCTGGTTCTGCCGCGGCGTCCAGTCGCCGGCGACGGGATGGACGTGGCTGTCGATCAATCCGGGCGCGACGGTGGTGCCGTTGGCATCGACTGTCGTGGTGGCGCCCTCGGTATTGCAGTCCTTGAAGCGGCCGATGGCTGTGATCTTGCCGTTCTCAGCCACGATCGTGTCGGCATCCAGGATCGGCTTTTCCAACGCCCCCGATAGCACGAGCCCGATATTGCGGATCACCAGCTTGCTCGGACCGGTCGCCTGCGGTGCGTCGTGGGCCATGGTTTTTCCTTTTGCTTCAATGCCTTCGCCGGACATTCTGCCCGGCTTGACGATCGGATCAAGCTGGATTATTTGTTTGTATACGAATGATCGTATACGAATGATTGGACCGGTCAATCAGTCTTGCAGGTCAGGGAACGGTGCGATGAGCAATTTCAACCAGGAAAGCGTGCTGAGCGTCCATCACTGGACCGATACGCTGTTCAGCTTCACCACCACCCGCGATCCCTCGTTCCGTTTCCGCAATGGCGAATTCACGATGATCGGCTTGAAGGTCGGCGAGAAGCCGCTGCTTCGCGCCTACTCGGTCGCCAGCGCCAATTACGAGGACCGGCTCGAATTCTTCTCGATCAAGGTACCGGATGGCCCGCTCACCTCGCGGCTCCAGCATTTAAAGCAGGGCGACGAGATCATCGTCAGCCGCAAGGCGACCGGCACGCTGGTCATCGACAACCTCGAAGACGGCCGCAACCTCTATCTGATCGGCACCGGCACCGGGCTGGCCCCGTTCCTCTCGGTGATCAAGGATCCCGAGACCTATGAGCGGTTCGAGAAAGTGGTGCTGCTGCACGGCTGCCGCCGCGTTGCCGAGCTCGCCTATGGCGAGATGATTACCGAAAAGCTGCCGAACGACGAGCTGATCGGCGACTACATCCGCAACCAGTTGATCTACTACCCGACCGTGACCCGCGATCCCTTCCGCAACCGCGGCCGCATCACCGACTTGATCACTTCCGGCAAGCTGTTCGCCGACATCGGGCTGGCCACGCTCGATCCGGCCCATGACCGCGTCATGATCTGCGGCAGCCCGGCGCTGGTGACGGATACCCGCGCGCTGCTGGGCGGCCGTGGCTTTGTCGAGGGCAACCACGGCGAGCCGGCCCAGTTCGTGGTCGAGAAGGCGTTCGCGGAGCGGTAAGGCGCCGGGACGACAGACCATCTCGTATCCCGGCAAGCAGCGCGCGTGCTGCCCAGCGGCGGCCCATTCTACTTTGCATGGGGTTGTTTTCGCAATTTTGAGTCCGGGCCCATGGTGAGGGGACCCGCTACGCGCTCCTCACCAAGAGGAGGTAGAGCTAAGGCCGCACCGCCGGCGCTTCCATCGGCATCCCGCGCGCCCGCGACATCAGGTATAATTCCAGTTCAACCAGTTCCGGCGCGCCGTAATCATAGGCCTGCGCGCGGATGCCGGTGATGCAGGCGCGCAGCCGGCGCTGCAGCGAGCCAAGCGATTGCCATTCCAGCCGGTAGAGCGGGTAGCCGGTCGGATGTCCTTGTGTGATCGCGGCGCCGGCGAGCCGCTTGTCCCAATTGTCGTCATGGCAATTGGTGCAGCCGAGGTTGAGCTGGCCCTGCCGCTGCATGTAGAGCTCGCGTCCTTTGGCGACGAACGGCGCGAGCTGCAGGTCGGCTCCGGTTTCGATCGGAGCCCCCTGTGATTGCCGCGCGACAAAGGCTGTCAGCGCCAGCAGCTCGCGGCTCTCGAACGGCAGCGGCGTCGCCTGTTGGTGGTTGCTGCGGCACGAATTGATGCGCTGTTCCAGATCGATGGGGCGGCTGGTTGCCTTGTCGAACGCGGGGTGGCGGGCGGCCACGCCCTTCATGCTTGCGCGTGCATTGCCATGGCAATCGGCGCACGCTTTGTCGGCGGCGCCCGTCTTGCGGTTCCACAGTGTCTCGCCATTGAGCACCCAGAGCATGCCGGGATTGGCGGTGTCGTCGTCCTGCATCGTTTTTGTGTCCGGCTTCATGAAGCTGTAGCCGGAACGGCGGTCGGCTTGCGGGATCTCGGCAGCTGCGACGGCGCCCACCACCAGCAGCAATGCGGCGGCTATGGCGCCCAAAAATCTCATTCGACCGAGATCGAGGCGGAAGCGGTTTCGGAAAAACCCTTGTCGCCAATCCATTCGAACTCGAAGTTGCCGCTTTCGGTCACGGTCGTGAAGAAGGAGAAGAACGGGTTGGCGGCAATCGCCGGGAACAAATCGGCGCGGAAGATTTCAGTGCCATTAAAGCGGCACGTAAAGCTCGTGATGATGTCGCGCGGCACAGCTTCACCTGACGCCCTATGGCGAAAGCCCGACTCCATGATGTGCGACATCAGCGTCTTGATCTCGATGATGTCGCCGCGTTTGGCTTTGGCCGGAACGTTGATCAGCGCGGAAGCCATCAGATCACCTCCTCGGTGCAGGCCGCCAGTGTCACCACAACGTCGACGCTGGCCGACCAGAACGACCCGTCCGAGAGTTTGGCGATCGCGACCACCTTCTGGCTGTCGGTGAGGCGAATGCGGGTCGAAACCTGCGCGCGGCCGGCATGGGGGCCGAGGTGGAAGTTGGCGACGTTCGGCTGCGGATTTTTCTCGTTGAACACGTGGATGCTGCTGACGTGGTCCTCCGGCGCCATCGGGTGAGCGACACTCACCGTCAGCGGCACGGTATTGCCGTTCTCGACCAAGGGCGGCACGTCGAGCTTGACCTTGCCGGTTTTCACCGCAGCCCCGCCGGTGACATTGCGGATGGCGGAAGCGAGCATCTCGGGCGTCGCCTCGGCAGGTCGAAGCGTGACGACGGGGGCCGTGCCAAGCACGGCTGCCGCTCCGGCGAGGCCGAGAAACTGGCGGCGTGTCGAATTCGGTGGTGAATGCATCGGACCTTCCTATTCGCGTAAGCTTGCGAGATACGCCACGATATCCTCGATCTGTTCGGCCGACAGGATCGGCTTGCCGCGCCACAGCGTCCCGACGCGAGTGAGGCCGTCAACGCGGTAATAGGACGGCATGATCGTCTCGGCATTGAGACGAGAGGCATCCACCAACCGAAGCCGAAGCTGACCTTCGGACCAGCGGCTGCCGGAACCAGAAAGGTCAGGCGCCAGGTCGCCCTGGAATTTCTGTTCGGGAAATGGGCCGTTGTGGCACAGGATGCAAGTGCTGGAACGTTCGACGACGAGGGCGCGGCCGCGCGTCGCATCGCCGGCCGTGCCCGTCAGTGACTGCGGAATGGCATCGTCAATGACGGCATAGCTGCGCAGTTCCGTTGCGGCGGCGCAGCCGGGCAGCACGAGGAGAGCTCCAGCAAGAATCGGATCCAACATGCGATAGGTGCGTCTAGCCAAAGACTTCCGCCGTAATGGTCGCGAACCAGGATTGCGCATAGTCGGCCTCGCGGGCGCGGAAATCGCGTGACGCCTCCAGCGGACTAACGCCGCCGGCGCCTTCAACGTCGGCAAGCGATCCATTCTTCGGATGGTATACACCGGCAATCGAGATGCCATAGTCGGGTGCTGCCAGACTGTAGCACGTATTGATCAGTTTCGGCGCGGCTGGCGATCCGCCGGCGACCAGTGTGGCTATCGCGTTTGCGCAAGTCTTGGCCTGCGCATTCGCCGAGAACGCGGATTTTGGCATCGCGCCGGCGAGACAGGCATCGCCGATGACATGGATGTTCGGCGCCGATCTGGATTCGAAAGTGACAGGATCGATCGCGCACCAGCCGGTGTTATCGGTCGCGCCCGCGATCGCCGCGATGCGGCCGGCCCGTTGCGGCGGAATAACGTTGGCCACCTGGGCGGTGTGATTGCCGAAATCCGTGATCAGAGTGTTGGTCGCCGGATCGACGGCATTCACCTTGCCGCCCTGCGATAGCGATATCCATTCGATCATCCCCGGGTAAAGCTCCTTCCAGGCGTTCTGAAACAGACGCTGCTTGGAGAAGGTGTCTTTTGCGTCAAGGATGATCAGCTTCGAACGCGGCTTCCTGGTCTTCAGATAATGCGCAATCAGGCAGGCCCGTTCGTAAGGTCCCGGCGGACAACGGAAAGGGTTGGCGGGAGCTGCGATCACCACCAGGCCGCCATCGTCCATGGCCTCGAGTTGCTTGCGCAGCAACAGCGTCTGCTCGCCTGCTTTCCAGGCATGCGGCATCTTCGCCGCGGCGGCTTCGTCGTAGCCCGACAGGGCGTCGAAACGCAGTTCGATTCCGGGAGACAGCACCAGGCGGTCGTAGGCGAGCGAGGTGCCGTCGGCGAGCCCCACGGTCCGCGCCGCTGCATTGATGGTCGTTGCTTCCAGCGCCACCACGGTGATGCCGCTGGCGGCGACCTTGTCATAACCGAATTTTTGTTGCTCGAGCGAACGCAGGCCGGCAACAACATTGTTGCTGAACGGGCAGGCGATGAAGGTCCGGTTCGGCTCGACCAGCGTGACCTGCAATTTCGGATCGATCTGTTTCAGCGCGCGCGCACAACTCGCACCGCCGAAACCGCCGCCGATCACGACGATGCGCGCCGCGGATTGCGCCAACGCGGGCAGCGGAGACACCAAGGCCGTCACTGCGGCGGCCGCGCTGGCGCTACAGAACTTCCGGCGGCTCATGCGACGGCTTACGCCCATGCTGGCGGCCCCTTACTTTTGTGCAGCGAGCCACGCCGCCATCGCGCGCAACTCATCGTCGGAAAAGCCCTTGGCGATGCGGTTCATCACCGTAGCGGGAAGCGAGCCGTCGCGAAATCCAGCCATCGCGGTCGCGATCTCGCCGGCGTCGCGGCCGTTCAGCCGCGAAACGGACGAACCGGTCGCCCCACCGGAGTGGCAGCCGGAGCAGGACGCCGCGCCGGGCGGGGGATCGGAAGCCGCAAGCACCGGCAGGCTCGACGCCATGACCGTTGCCAGCCCGATGACGACACACAAGGCTTTCATCAGAAATCTCTCGATAAGCGAGTGGCGGCCGGAGAGGCCGCCGCCCGTTACTCTCAGGCAAACGTGATGTTCTGGTCTTTCAGCGGGACCGAACGGATCCGCTTGCCGGTTGCCGCGAAGTAGGCGTTGAGCACCGCGGGTGCGGCGACGCCGATGGTCGGCTCGCCGACGCCGCCCCAGAAGCCGCCGCTCGGCACCATGACGCTTTCCACCTTCGGCATCGCGGCAATGCGCATTGAATCGTAGGTGTCGAAGTTGGTCTGCTCGATCTTGCCGTCCTTCACCGTGCAGCCGCCGTAGAACAGGGCGGACAGGCCATAGACGAAGGAGCCGGCAATCTGCCGCTCGACCTGCGCCGGGTTGACGATGTAGCCCGGATCGGTCGAGGCGACGATGCGATGCACCTTGATCTTGCCGTCGTCGGTGACCGAGATTTCCGCGGCACCTGCGACATAGCTGCCAAAGCCCATCACCTGCGCGATGCCGCGATGGACGCCTTGCGGCGCGGGTTTGCCCCAGCCGATCTTCTCGGCCACCGCATTGAGCACGGCGAGGTGCTTGGGATGCTTGCTCATCAGCTTGCGGCGGAATTCAAGGGGATCCTGGCCCACTGCATTGGCGAGTTCATCCATGAAGCATTCCAGGTAGATCGCGTTGTGATTGAGATTGACGCCGCGCCAGAATCCGGGCGGGACGTGCGGATTGCGCATCGAGTGCTCGATCAGCAAGTTCGGTACGCTGTAGCCGATCGCTGCCTCGCCTGTGGCATTGAGCCCTTGGAACACCACCGGGTCCTTGCCGTTTTCCAGCGCTGCCGGACGCGCCGAGGACAGGATCGACTGTCCTGACACTCTGACATGCAGCGCCGTCAGATTGTTATCGGCGTCGAAGGCCCCGGTGAGTTTGCATTGCGTGACCGGATGATATTTGCCATGCAGCATGTCCTCTTCGCGCGACCACAACAGCTTGACCGGTGTGCCCGGCATCTGCTTGGCAATCAGAACCGCCTGCCGGACATAATCGGTCATGCCACGGCGGCCGAAGCCGCCGCCGACCATATGCTTGTGCACATCGCATTTTTCGGCCGGCAATCCCGATGCTTCCAGCACAGCAGCTAATGCCGCTTCGCCGTTCTGCGTACCGCACCAGACCTCGCACTTGTCAGGCGTATAGATCGCCGTGGCATTGAGCGGCTCCATCGTGGCGTGGTTCTGGTAGGGATAGTTGTAGACCGCCTCGATCTTCTTGGCGGCAGAGGCAATCGCGCCCTTGGCGTCGCCGTTCTGGTTGCCGATGTAAGCCGGCTGGGCGTTGTCGAGGCCTTCGGCCAGCCATTTGGCGATCGACTCACTGGAGACTTTGGCGTTCTCGCCTTCGTCCCAGACGACCGGCAACGCGTCGAGCGCGGTCTTGGCGTGCCACCAGGTATCGGCAATGACGGCGACTGCGGTGTCGCCGACACGGACGACCTTTTTGACACCCTTCATGCCCGCGACCTTGGCTTCGTCGTAGCTCTTCAGCTTGCCGCCGAAGACGGGACAATCCTTGATCGTGGCGTTGAGCATGCCCGGCAGCTTGACATCGATGCTGTAGATCATCGCGCCGGTGGTCTTCTCCACCGTATCAAGCCGCTTCAGGGACTTGCCGGCGAGCTTCCAGTCCTTGGGATCTTTCAGCTTCACGTCAGCCGGCGGCTCGAGCTTGGCTGCCGCTTCCACCACCTTGCCATAGGTCGTGGTTCTGCCCGACGGCGTGTGGGTAATGATGCTGTTGGCGGCCGTGCATTCCGAGGCCGGCACCTTCCATTCGTTCGCGGCGGCCTGCACCAGCATCATGCGCGCGGTGGCGCCGCCCTTTCGGACATATTCATGACTGGCGCGGATGCCGCGGCTGCCGCCGGTCGAGAAGTCGCCCCAGGTGCGCTTGCGTGCGACACTTTGACCCGGCGTAGGATATTCGGTGGTGACCTTCGACCAGTCGCATTCAAGCTCTTCCGCGACGAGTTGCGCGAGGCCGGTGAGTGAGCCCTGTCCCATCTCCGAGCGGGCGATGCGGATCACGACAGTGTCATCGGGGCGGATCACCACCCAGGCATTGATCTCGGGCGAGCCGTCGGCGGCGCGAACCACATTCGGCCCGCCGAAGGGAATATCAAGACCGAGTGCGAGGCCGGCGCCGGCGGCAGCCGTGCCGATCACAAAGCTGCGGCGATTGAGTTTGGGCGTGACGTGCTTGTTCATGGCGTCCCCCTCAAGCGTTCGCGGCGGCGTGGATCGCCTCGCGGACCTGCTGGAAGGTCCCGCATCGGCAGATATTGGTGATGGCCTCGTTAATATCCTGGTCGGTCGGCTTCGGCTTTTCCTTGAGAAGGGCTGCGACCGCCATGATCATGCCGCTCTGGCAAAAGCCGCATTGCGGGACGTCGTTAGCTACCCATGCCTGCTGCACCTTGTGCAACGCGCCTTCTGAGGCGAGACCTTCGATGGTGGTGATCTGCTTGCCGACGGCCTCGCTGACCGTCATGCCGCAGGAGCGCATCGCGACCCCGTCGACGTGAACGGTGCAGGCGCCGCATAGTGCAATGCCGCAGCCATATTTGGTGCCGGTCAGCCCGACATTCTCCCGGATAGCCCAGAGCAGTGGCGTGTCGTCTTCGACGTCCACATTGATTGTTTTGCCGTTGATTGTGAGGTTTGCCATCGCATGTCCCTTTTTGAGTCCAATTCGCCAATTGAACCGGGCGCGATGTGATCCGAGAAAATAGAACAGTTCAAATCAAGAAAACGCGCACTTGACGAACGGGAAGAAAGTCGATTCGCCGGTGTTACGCCAGGTTTCCGCAACCTGGCCGATCGGGTGTCCTTCGTTCGGGGGATAGAGGCTAGACGGACTTATCAAGGCGCTCGCTCAGCAGCTTCGCGATACGGGTCATCGCGGCGAGCTCTTCGGGACTAAGCCCCTTCGCGAGGGCGTTTGCCCACGGAACCTGGAGCGTGCTGGCGGTTTCGAAGGTATCCTGCCCACGCCTGGTTAGCGCGACGAGGTGCGCCCGACGGTGATTCGGATTGGGCCGCAGCTCCACGAGGCCATCCTCTGCCATCTCGTTCACAATGCGCTGAACTCCCTGTCGATTGAGTCCCATGCTGCGCGCAAGCCAGGCCACCGGTTGCGGACTTGGCGCAAGCGCGATTGCGCCCAGCACCTGCCAGCGCGCGCTGGTGAGGCCGAGGTCCGAAACAAGCCGGTCACCGGCCGCGAGCAGGCGTCCATTGAGGCGGAACACGGCGAGAACCAGCTCGGTCAAAGCCTGACCGCCGGGCCGTGTGTCGTTTCGTCGTCATTTGACAATTAATATCCAAGATGACAATATATTGTCAATTAGCAAAACGAGTGTGGAGTGATTAATGTTTGCAGGACAGCTTGCAATGGTCGTCGCGGCGGCGTTCGCCGGTGCCGCCTTCTTCATCAACTTCGCCGAACAGCCGGCGCGTCTCGGCCTCGATGACCGGGGCCTCTTGAGGCAGTGGAAGCCCAGCTACGCGCGCGGCTTTATGATGCAGGCGAGCTGCGCCGTCATTTCCGGCGTGCTCGGCCTGACCGCTGCCTGGCTGACGCGGGATTGGCGCTGGATCGTCGGCGCGGTGCTCATTCTCGCCAACTGGCCCTATACACTGATCGGCATCATGCCGACCAACCGCCTGCTGAACGCTATCGACGAGAATGACGCCGGCCCGCAGTCACGTGCGCTGATCGTGAAGTGGGGAGGGTTGCACGCGGTCAGAACGGGGCTCGGGATCGCGGCAACGCTGGCTTATCTTTGGGCGCTCAATTAGAGCGTTTTCAAGCGAAAGCCTGCCCCGGACTTGATCCGGGGTGGACACCGGTTCGCGTCAAGAAAACGCGTCAAAACAAGAATCTAGAGCTGGTTCTGATTCAATCAGAACCAGGCTCTAGGCGCAGCGAACCGGGGTGTGTCCCCGCGTTGCATCATGTCTTTTCGGTGCCCACCGCCAGACGCAGAAAACTCATCAGGCTTCCGAGCGCGGCAAATCCGGCCCCCAGCATCAGTGCGACCGTCGCACCGTCGTGACCGGCCAGCCCAAAGCAAAGGGCCGCGAGCGCGGCGCCGAGTGTCTGCCCGGTGAGACGAGCGGTTGCTACGATGCCGCTCGCGCTGCCACTGCGGTGCGGCGGCGCGCTCGACATCAGCGCCCGCAAATTCGGCGTTTGAAAGAAGCCGAATCCGATTCCGCAAATCACCGTGCGCCAGACGATGTTGGCAACGCTAGGATCCGAAGGCAGCGTTGCCAGCAGCGCCATGCCGATGCCGAGCAATACCAGCCCGATGCCGCCGAGAATGCCGACAGGATAGCGATCGGAGAGCCGGCCCCCGATCGGCGCCATGATCGCCACCACCAATGGCCAGGGCGTCATGAAGAAGCCGGTCTCGACCTGGGAGCGGTGCAGTACGTCTTCGAAGTAAAAGGGCAGCGAAACGAAGGCCAGTCCCTGCACCGCGAATGTGCAGACCGACGTGGCGGCCGACAGCGCGAACATCGGCCGCCGGAACAGGTCGATCGGCAACATCGGCGCCGGATGGTCCGCATCTCGGCGGGTCATGATCCAACCGAGCAGCAATGCTGCGCCAAGCGCCAGCCCGACCAGGACGGGCGGCGCCTGATGTGCCGCGCTGCCGATGCCGATGATGAACAGCCCGAGACAGCCTGCCGTCAGCGCTGCACTCGCAAAATCGAACGCGTGTTTCGCGCGCGGCGTTTTGGGCAAGGTCTTCAGGCCGATCCAGATTGCGATCAGCCCGAACGGAAGGTTGATCGCGAACAGCCACGGCCATGTTCCGATCGCAAGGATCGCGGACGCAATGGTCGGACCGAAGGTGAATGCCGTTCCGACCACGAGCGCGTTATGGCCGAACCCGCGCCCCAGCATGCGCGTCGGATAGACGAAACGAACCAGCGCCGCATTCACGCTCATGATGCCGCTGGCGCCCAGCCCCTGCAGCGCCCGCGCCGCCGTCAGGCTCGGCAGCGACCATGCCAAGGCGCAACCAAGCGAGGCCAGCGTGAACAGAACGAGGCCGCCGATATAGATGCGCTGATGACCGACGATTTCGCCGAGTGCACCGAGCGGCAGCAGCGTCGCGACCAGCGCGATCTGGTAGATATTGACGACCCAGACCACGTCGGCCGGGCTGACATGTAGGTCGGCCGCGATGGCGGGGAGCGCGATATTGGCGATCGCCGTATCCAGCGAGGCCAGCGCCAGCGCGGTGAAGATCGCCGCCACTGCCCAACGCCTGAGTTCCGGCGGCAAGCCGTCGATGGGCGTGGGGGCGGGCGACTTTGCGGTTGTATCCAGTGACATTCTCTCGGGCTCTCCACGCCGGGGCGGTCGCGCCCTCTGCGGCGTGTACTACGGACGCAGCACGGACCACAGGCGCGTCGTTGCATGATGCATATGCGAACTGACCGTCGGCCTCGGAAAAAGCCCCATCCGCGCCAAATCCGCGCGCCGACCTTCGGATACCTTCCCGCCCGCCAAGCGATCGACTAGGCTTGAGACGCACAGCGACCGCAATTTCATAAAAAGACGGTCACGGCGAGAGGAAACGCTTTGAACGGACTGGCGAGCCGGCGCAGCGAAGCCATGCGTAGCGTAAGCGGGGGCAGGCGTGGGCGCGTAGGGGCCGGCCTGTGGGTTTCCCTCCTGCTGGCGATCCTTGGCTTTCTCGTCATCTATCCGATCCTGATGCTGCTGCTCGGCGCGCTTACCGATACCAATCCGGTGGTCGACGGCATCAGCCTCAGTCATCTCTCGGTGACCAACTTTCTCACCGTGCTGGCGAACCCGAATGTCGCCGAAGCGCTCGCCAACACGCTGATTGCCTGTGGCGGCGGCACGCTGATCGCGGTGGCAGTCGGATTGCTGTTTTCCTGGATCGTTGTCCGCACCAATACGCCGTGCAAGGGTTTTATCGCGGCCGCCAGCATCCTGCCATTGTTCGCGCCGCCGCTGGTCGCGGGCGTCGCATGGGCGATCCTCGGCTCGCCGAAGACCGGCCTGATCAACACCATGTTCAAATGGGTGGGGCTGGATTGGCGCGTCGACTTCTATTCGATGTGGGGATTGGTGTTCGTGTTCGGCATCTACTACGCGCCGTATGTCTACATGTTCACCTCTTCGGCGCTGCGCAACATGGATCCGAGCCTGGAGGAGGCCGCCGAGATTTCCGGCGCCAGCGCCTTCGCGACGCTGTTCTCGGTGACGTTTCCGCTGATCATGCCGGCGATCATCTCGGGCATGCTGCTGTCGTTCATCGTGATGCTCGGCATCTACGGCATTCCGGCGGTGTTGGGCGCGCCGACCAACCTTGCCGTGCTGACCACCTATATTTTCAAGCTCACCAACTGGTCACCGCCGCTCTACAACACCGCCGCAGCGGTGGCGATCATCCTGATGGTCGTCACGGGCCTGCTCGTATTCCTGCAGCACAAGGTGCTGAGCGGCCGCAGCTACACCACCGTCGCCGGCAAGGCGTTCCGTCCGCGTAGCCTCGATCTGGGGCGCTGGCGCTGGTTCACCTTCGGTCTCGGCATCGTCTATCTCCTGGTCGTCGTGGTGCTGCCGTTGTTCGCGCTGATCGTTGCCGCGTTCCGCAAGTTCATGTTCATACGCGACGTCTCGAGCCTGTTCGATGCCAGGCAGTATTCCCTGATGCATTTTGAAAGCATCTTCGACAATCCGCTGACCATGCGCTCGATCTACAACGCGGTCGAAGTCGGGCTGATCACAGCGGTGGTTGGCGGTGCGCTGGCATTTGCGATCGGCTACACCATTCACCGCACCCAGGTGATGGGCCGCCGCTGGATCGACGTGATCTCGACCTTGCCGGTCGCAATCCCAGGCCTCGTGGTCGGTGTCGCCTACCTCTGGGCCTGGATCGGCATTCCCGCAGGGCTTTACGGCACGATCTGGATACTGGCGCTGGCGTTCATCGCGCGCTTCATGCCGGACACGGTCAAGTCGCTGTCGACCTCGTTCCTGCAGATCCATCGCGAGCTCGAGGAAGCCGCCTGGGTCTGCGGCAAGGGCGTGCTCGGCACCATCAGAACGATCGTGCTGCCGCTGGCGCGGCCGGGGGTGATCGCGTCGATGACGCTGTTGTTTGTGCTGGCAATCCGTGAACTCGGCTCGTCGCTGTTCCTCTATACCAGCAACACCATGGTGATGTCGGTGCTGTTGCTCGACTACTACGAAGGCGGCAACCTCGGAAAGACCGCCGCATTCAGCCTGGTGCAAACCGTTCTGCTCGGCGTTCTCATCGGCGGCGCCAATTGGCTGTCGCGCGGTGCGGCGCAGAGCAGTGTCGCCCGAACCGGATAACAAAACGAAGGGGAGGATTGGCTATGACTGGAAGGATCTTCACCAAGCTTGCTGCAATCGCCGGCATCGCCGGTCTTGCGCTGACATGGAGCGCAGCGGCGCAGGCGCAGGAGTTCGGCTCGCCCGAATTGATTGCCGCGGCGAAGGCCGAGGGCAAGCTGATTTACTACACCGCGAATTTCGCCGAGGTCGAGCAGCAGGTCATCAAGGCGTTCAACAAGCGTTTCCCCGAAATTAGGATCGAGATGGTGCGCGCGCCCGGCGGCCAGCTCATCACCCGCGTGAAGACCGAGGCCGCGGCCGGCAAATTGATCGCCGACGTGGTCGATCATTCCGACCGCGCGCTCATGCAGCCTCTGGCGGATATGTTCCAGGATTACGCGCCGCCGAATGCCGCGGACTACAATCCCGAGGCGCAGATCGCACCGCAGCTCTGGCCGCGTGTCACGCTGGTGTGGGCGATCGCCTACAACACGGAATTGGTAAAGAACCCGCCCAACAACTGGATGGACCTCACCAAGCCCGAATACAACAAATTGACCGGACAGGTGGTCGCTCCGTCGGGCGGCACCACGTGGACCCGGGTGATGTTCGAGCGCCAGGTGCTCGGCGAGGACTATTGGGCCAAGCAGGCTGCGACCAAGCCGGTGTTGTATCCATCGGGCGCGCCGATGTCAGATTCGCTGGTGCGCGGCGAAATCGCGATGGGGCCTTTGCTCTACAATGCAATTTATCCGAAGCAGAAGGACGGCGCGCCGATCCAGATCTTCTTTCCGCCGGAAGGCGCGCCGGTCAATCCTTATGCCACGGGCATTCCGAAGACCGCCGCGCACCCGAATGCTGCAAAACTGTTTCTCAACTGGTGCCTGTCGAAAGAGGGGCAGACATTCATGATCAAGGAGCTCGGCAACCTCACGTCACTGAAGGTGCCGCCGGCATACCCGGAAGGCTTTGATCCAAAAGTGGTCAAGGTCTGGTTCCCGAAGTTCGACGAGTATGTGAAGTTGCACGCGGCCTGGGTAGCCGACTGGAACAAGGCCTACGGCTACGGGCAATGATCGTCATAGCAGAGAAATTATCGAACCGATGACGGCAACCCTGGAAGTCACCGACCTGCGCAAGCAGTTTGCGATCGGCCGGCCGGCGATCGATGGCGTCAGTTTTGGCGTGCCGGCCGGCGAGATCGTGGTTTTGCTCGGCCCCTCTGGCTGCGGCAAGACCACGACGCTGCGCTGCGTCGCGGGGCTGGAACACCCGACGTCAGGTGAAATCAGCATTGCCGGCAAAGTCGTCTCGTCACCCGAGCGTGGTGTTTTGGTGCCGCCACGTCTGCGCGATCTCGGCATGGTGTTTCAGTCGTATGCGGTGTGGCCGCATATGACGGTACGACAGAACGTGGTCTATCCACTCAAGCACCGGAAGCTTTCGCGCAGCGACGCCCGCCGCAAGGTCGATGAAGTGCTCGAACTGGTCGGTCTGTCGGAATACGCTGATCGAGCGGTCGTCGCATTATCAGGCGGCCAGATGCAGCGCGTGGCGCTGGCGCGCAGCATCGTGTACCGGCCGCAACTACTGCTGCTCGACGAGCCCCTGTCGAACCTCGACGCCAAGCTGCGCCTGCGGCTGCGCGATGATCTGCGCGTGATTCTCAAGCAAACCGGGATGACTGCGCTCTATGTCACTCATGACCAGGCCGAAGCCGTCGTGCTCGGCGACCGCATCGGCGTGATGCGCGACGGCAAATTGCTGCAGATGGATACGCCGGATGCGATCTATAACCGCCCGGCGGATTTGTTCGTTGCCAACTTCACCGGCGCGACCAACGAGCTCGCCGGCACGCTGGTGTCGCGCAACGGCCAGTTCGGCATCGTCGATTTCGGCGAGGGGCGGCGGGGCGAGGTGGCTTTGCTGCATTCGCTCGGCCCGGACGAGAAGGTGCGTATTGCGCTGCGGCCGGAGAACATCACGATCGGCCAACATGACGGCGCCAACATTTTTCCCGCCCGCGTTCTCGACCGCCGCTATCAGGGCACGCAGACGGCCTACGGCATCGAACTGTTCGGCCGGCGGCTGGAGGTGGTCGAGCTCGGCACCGCGGCTCGCCATCAGGTCGGCGTCGAGACCCGGGTTTCACTGCCGCGGGAGAGTTGCTGGGCCTATCGCGATACGGGACCGACGGCATATGAATAGCGGCTGATAGGTCTTACGTGCCCGGGCTCAACCCCAGCCGCGCGTAGATTCGCCGCGCATAGGCGCCGAACTCATCTGTGGTCTTGATCGGCAATGCGCGGGGAAACGGCAGCTCGATCGGGAAATATTCCGCCATTCGCGCCGGACCTGCGGTGAGCACGGCGCAATGCGAGGCGAGGAACACCGCTTCCTGGATCGAGTGCGTCACGAACAGGATGGTCTTGCCGCTTTCGCGCCAGATCCGCAGCATTTCGAGGTTCATCTGCTCGCGGGTCAGCGCATCGAGCGCGCCAAACGGCTCGTCCATCAGGATCAGCTTGGGATCGTGGATGAAGGCGCGCGCAATCGCAGTGCGCTGCTGCATGCCGCCGGACAATTGCTGCGGGTATTTATCCTCGTAGCCAGCCAGGCCCACCAGGTTGAGCAGATCGCGGGCGCGGCTCCGCGCAGCCTTCATCGGCAGGCCGACGATTTCAGCCGGCAGCAGCACGTTATCCAAAATGGTTCGCCATTTCAGCAGCAGGGCCTGCTGGAACACCATGCCGATGTCGCGAGCGGGGTCGAACGATGTGTTCGCATTGCCGATCTTGATCGTGCCGCCATCGGCATCATGCAATCCGGCCAGGATCTTGAGCACGGTGGTCTTGCCGCAGCCGGACGGGCCGACCAGCGAAACCAGTTCGCCTTCCTTCACGTCCATGGTGACGTCGGAGACGGCGAGGAATTCCGCGCCCTTGGACCGGTAAACCTTGCGGACGTTGCGCAGGCTGATGAAGGGCTCGTCCGCCGTCATGCCAGCCATTTCTGCAGGTTCGCCTGCACGAAGGCGTCGTCGGAGAGATCGGCATGCTCGCGGCAGACGCGGTCGATCTCCTGCATCTGGCCGGGGCTCAGCCCTTCGGCCGGATCGAGACACCAGAGACCTTGCATCAATCCCTGCCGCCGCAGGATTTCGTGGCAACCGGCGATGCAGCCGTGAAAATTATTGGCAACGTCGAAGAACGCGCTGTTGCAATCGGTGATACGCGCGTCGAGCGCCAAGAGATCGGCTGGCACGGCGTCCTTGCCGCGTGCCGCCTTGCACATCTCGAACTGCCTGATCGCGCTCGCGGTCCATACCGACCAGTGCCCGAGCAGGCCGCCCTTGAAGTACGCTCGCGTGGTGACGCCCTTGTCGCGCAGGTCGAACGGCAAAGTGAGGTCCAGCAGGATGTGATCGTCGTTGCCGGTATAGAGCGCAACGCGGTCGAGTGCGCCCGCTGCCGCGACGCCGCGCAGAACGTCCAGTGTCCGATAGCGATTGAACGGCGCGATCTTGATCGCAATGACGTTATCAATGGCCGCAAAGCGCTTCCAGAAATCGGCGCTGAGGATCACGCCGCCGACGGCCGGCTGCAAATAGAAGCCGACCAGCGGGATCTCGCGTGCCACTGCCTCGCAATGCGCGATGATCTCGTCCTCGGATGCCGATTTCATCGCAGCCAGGCTGAGCAGGCCGGCGTGATAGCCGATGCTGCGTGCCGTTTGCGCCTCTGCAACAGCCTGCTGGGTCGGACCGGCCAGGCCTGCGACCATCGCGACCGGCCGCTTGGTCCATGAAGCGGCGGTCTCGGCCGCCAGCTCCAGCACCGGACGGTACATGCCGACGTCGCGGATCGCGAATTGCGTGGTGTGCACGCCCACGGCCAATCCTCCGGCGCCAGCATCGAGGTAATAACGCGTCAGCGCCCGCTGATGCCGTACATCGAGTGCGCGGTTGGCGTCGAGCGCGAGCGGATGCGCCGGAAGCACGGTGCCGTCGGCGATCAGCTTTCGAACCTCGGCCTTGATTTCGCTATGATGCATGGCGGCTATTCCTATCCGAATTCCGGGCCGGCGACGGCGAACGGCGGTTGCGCGGGCGAGGCGATCGAGGAGCCAAAGCGCATGCGCTGAAATGGCCGCTCGATATTCCAGCCCGAGCGAACGAGGCCGTTCAGAAACGCATCCTGAGAATGAACGGCGTCGATCAGCCAGGGGCCGGCCTCGGAGCTAGTGATGGCGTCGACCAATGCCAGCGCCTGATCGGCGTGGTCCGCCAGGACTGGACCGATGTGCCGTGCGGTGCGTCCATCGCGGATCAGGGCCATGGCTCGAGCATCCGACACGATGCGAGAACCCGGGCGCGCGGCAAATTCCGACAGCAATGTGCTGCGGTCGAATCCCATGGCGCCGCCATCGCGCGCGGCCAGGGCTTCGAGGCTGCCGGCCGCTAGCGGCCTTGTCGCTGTGGTGCCTTGCGGCTTTTCCAACCGCAACCGCCGTAATTGCAGCGTTGGCGCAAAGCCGAGCGGACCATAGACGGTCGCGCCAGCCGGCGTGGCATCAAGCCAGATTGTGAGCCGGCGCCGCGCGGCCGCTTCCAGGCACGTATCGACAAGCCTGGTCGCAAGGCCGCGCCGACGAAAATTGGCGGTCACCAGCACCATGCTGATCCAGGCATTGCCCGCCGAGTAGGGCAGGAGCGCCGCTGATGCCACCAACCGGTCGCCGCCGCGCGCGCCGAATACGATCCCATGGCTCAGGAAAAAGCACCAGTCGGCTTCGTTCTGGTTCCAGCCGGCTTCGGTCGACAGCACGAGCCCGGCCTTCGCATCGCTGACATCGAGTTCGACGATGTCGATGGGCTCAATAGCGGCCATCGCGCACCTCGTATTTGGTGGGTTTGCCGAGGCTCGGCATCGAACGCGACACCCAATCGGCGGTCCAACTGATGAGCTGCTCGGTGTCGACGATCGGCAAGCCGAATAGTTTCACCGCCTGCGACGTGTTGGTGAGCCACGCCGTCGGCTCCTCTTTGCCGACAATCACGGGCGCGCGGCCGAAGCGCTGGCCGAATTTTGCGGCAAGATCGCGCACCGCCAGGATCTCGTGGCCACTGACATTGATCGGCGAGGTCGGCGTCTCGCAATGCGCGAGACAGCGCAGCGCCTGCGAGGAAGCGTCGCCCTGCCAGATGAAATTGACATGGCCGAGGCTGACGTCGATCGGCTGGCCCTGCAACACCTTGCTCGCGATATCGTGCAGCACGCCGTAACGCATGTCGATCGCGTAGTTCAGCCGAAACAGCCGTCCGGGCGTTCCATGCTTACGTGAGAAATACTCGAACATGCGCTCGCGCCCGACGCAGGATTGCGCATATTCGCCCGGCGGATCGGGCGCCATATCCTCAGCCGAGCCCTTGCCGTTAACCGGCACGAACGGATAAACGCAGCCGGTCGAGAACGCGACGATACGCGAGGTCGCAAAGGCCTGCGCGACCAGGGCAGGGACGTGCGAATTCATCGCCCAGGTCAGCGAGAGGTCGCCCTCGGCGCCGAACTTGCGTCCGGCCATGAAGACGATATTCGGAATTTTCGGGAGCGCCTTGATGGCACTTTCGTCGAGCAGGTCGCAGTTGATGGTCTCGACGCCGCGCGCCTGCAGCCAGTCCTTGACGGCGGGATCGCTGAAGCGGGCCACGCCGATCACGCGGCGCTCCGGCGCGGCCGCCTTGGCAAGGCCGGCCAGCGTCGGCCCCATCTTGCCGGCAACACCCAGGATCATGATGTCGCCGTCGACCTTGCGTAGATCGTCGATCAATGCTTGGCTCGGGCGGCACAGCAGCTCGTCGAGTGCGGTGATATCGGCGATCGTCTGCGGCAGGTTCTCGCGCGTCAGCAGCATCTTCATTCCCTGTCTTATTGCAGCCGGATGTCACGGACGACGAACATCCGCTCTAAGCCGAGCACGAGCCCATACAGCGCCACACCGAGCAATGTCAGGAGCACCACCGCCATTACCATCGCTGGCGTGTCGAGCGAAGACTGCACCTGGATCATGAGGTAGCCGAGCCCCCGCTCGGAGGCGATGAACTCACCGACAATCGCGCCGGCCACCGCCAGGATGGCGCCGACTTTCATTCCGGAAAACACGTAAGGCAACGCACCCGGCAACTGGATCTTTCGAAACAGCGTCCACCGCGAACCGCGCAGCGACTTCACGAGGTCCAGCAGGTCCGGTTCCACCTCACTCAATCCGCGCGCAGTGGTGAGCAGGATCGGAAAGAAGCAAATGGAAAACGCGATCAGGATGTTCGGAAAGATGCCGTAGGAAAACCAGACGATGAACAGCGGTCCCAGTGCCACTTTCGGGATCATGTTCAGCGTCACGAACAGCGGTAGCAGCAGAAGGCTGACCAGCGGCGACCAGGTGAACAGCACGGCCAGCATGATGCCGACCAGCGCGCCGAGGCAGAACCCGCCGAGAATCTCGATGGCCGTCACCGCGAGATTGGAGGGCCAGGCATAGCTGGGAGAACCCAGCGTCGCGACGGTCGCGAGTGGCGAGGGCAGAATGAATTTCGGCACCTGGAAGGCGTCGACCAGAACCTGCCAGAGCACGATCACAGCCAGATGCACGATCAGGATGATCGCGAAAGACCGTGCCGATCCGCCGTCACCGCTGAACACCGTGCGCTCCCTTTTGATGCGCGGCCGGTTCCCCGCCGCGTGGCGGCAATCTACCGCGGCCCCTGCCAGTAATCAACCATCTGGTTGATTATGGGCGCAGCGAATGCATCACCAGGTCGACCACGTGCCTGCGGCGCGCCTGCCGCGCGGCCCGGCTCGACAGGTCCCTGCCGAAGATCGCCGACAGGGTCGGCGTGTTCGAAAAGTAGAAGTAGCTGAGCCCGGCAATCGAGATATAGAGGTGCACGGGGTTGATACCTTTACGGAATATGCCGGCTTTTACGCCCTCGCCGAGAATGGTCGAGACGAGGCTGACCAGCGGCGAATGCATCGCTTCCAGTTTTCGCGATCCGCGCACATGCCGGGCGCCGCCGCGGTTTTCATCGTTCAGCAGCACGATGAAGTCCGGATGCGCGGCGAGGTGATCGAAGGAACTCTCGATCAGCTTTTTGATTGCCTGCTCGGGCGGCAGCCCCTCGAGATTGAGCTTGCGCTCCTGGGCGCGGATCTCCTCATAGACCCATTCCAGCACCGCCAGATACAGCGCGTCCTTGTCGCCGAAATAGTGATAGACGAGTTGCTTGTTGACGCCCGCCCGCGCGGCGATCTCGTCGACCCTGGCCCCGGCGAGGCCGCTGCTGGCGAATTCGCGCCGCGCCGCCGTCAGCAATTTTTTGCGGGTCGCGGCCGGATCGCGCCGCTGCGGCCTGGTATCGTCAGAACGTTTTTTGGGCATTTCCAACCAAATAGTTGACAAGTCGTCTGGTCCCTTGTTGCATTGGTAGCGTCAGGAATGCGCGACGACAAGATCGGTTACAGAACGAGGAGGGTGCGATGAAGGCTTTGCGAATTGCAGGATTGGCGCTTGCGCTTGTCGTGCCGGCTGCGCCCTGTGTGGCCGCCGAGTCGGTTAACCTGATCCTGAACTGGACGCCGACGGCCGATCATTCGCCGTTCTATTACGCCAAGTCTCAAGGCTGGTACGAGAAGGCCGGCATCGATCTCACGATCGAGGTCGGCAAGGGCTCCGGCGTCTCCTCGCTGAAGGTCGGCTCCGGCGGCTCGCCGTTCGGCATCGCGGATCTCGCGACAGCGCTGGTGGCCAAGAGCAAGGGCGCCGACGTGGTGGCGCTGATGAGCATCTACGCCAACACCGGACAGACCTTCTATTGGCTGAAGAGCTATGGCGTGAATGGGCCGAAGGACTTTCCGAACCACAAGATCGGCAATCCGCCGGGCGACGCGTCACGGGTGATGTGGCCGGCCTTTGCCAAGGCGGCGGGCATCGCGCCAGATTCAGTAAGCTTCGTCAATGTCGGCCCGACCGCCAAGATCGCGGCGCTGAAGAGCCATACCGTCGATATCATCAGCGACTTCTACAACGAGCACGACCTGAAGGTGATCGAGTTCGGCGCCGATCTCGGTTACGTCAACTGGAAGGATATCGGGCTGAACCCTTACGGCAATTCGCTGATCGTCAACGGCGCGTATCTTGCGAAGAACCCGAAGCTGGTCGAGGAGTTCGTCAAGATCAGCCAGAAGGCCTACGCCGCCTGCGTCGCCGACGTCGCGCCCTGCCTCAAGGCGCTGCTCGACCAGGCCTCAGGTCTCGACAAGGAAAACCAGCAGCGGCAGTGGGAGCGCATCAAGTTCCTGATGACAGACGAATTCACGACGACCAAGGCGCTCGGCTGGATCGATGCCGAGCGGATGAAGAAGGACTACGAACTGGTGCAGACCTATCTCGGTATGGAAAAGCCGTTTGATGTGAACACGGCGTTTTCGGTCAAGATGCTGGATCAGGCGATCAAGATGGATGCGAGTAAGGTCAAGAGGTAGGCGGGCCTCCGCCGTCATTGCGAGGAGCAAAGCGACGAGGCAATCCATCTATCCCCGCGCGGATAGGTGGATTGCTTCGCTTCGCTCGCAATGACGGTGAGCCAGTCGTCCCGAGCTGTGCTAGTGATGGGCACGTTCGCCACTCCCGAAAGGCGCCCCGGATGACAATCACCGAGCAAGCCTCCTCCTCAGACAAGGAGGGGCTGCCGCGTGCAAATGGCTATTTTGCGCCACCGCCGCCGTCCTGGACCATCCCGATGCAGTGAGATGTTACGATGGTAGATCACCCTCTTCTGAACGTGCTGGCGAACTGGCCAGGCCGTGTTTCGACACAGCTTGCCTTTGAGGCGCGCGGCTTTTCGGTCCACAAGGCATGGCAGAATCGAATGATTGAGTTCTGCGGCGAACACCAAGTGGACTTGCTCAATCGATACTGGGATGAAGTCGCGTTGGAGACAATGCGGTGTGCGGGAAAGGTGCGTTCCGAGATGCGGTATTTTGGCATTGAACCAAAATACCGTTCTGCATTTTTGGACGAGCTCTTCGCGGCCAGGGATTTTCTTGAGCCTCCTTTTCAAGCTCCCCCGCTCATCAGATGCTTGTTTGAGCATCTCAAGAAAACCTGGTTTGATGCAGAGTTTGGAAATAGCGAAGCAGCCTTCATAGGGATGCAGAAGAAGCAGGAGAGCGAGCGTTTAGAAATTCAGACCGCGGGTTGGACAGGAAAGAAGCGGGACGTCCTTCCCTTCATTGATAAGTTTTGCTCAGCGCATGCATTCAAGCGCCGTCGTAACCTCTGGCATAAAAATCTGAGCTGCGGCCTTGTCTTCGAGGTCAGCACTGATCTCGGGGGGAGTCCCTATTGTACCCAGATGCCATTGATGTTTCGGATATTCCACGCGGACGATCCCGAATTTGCGTTTGAGTTGGGAGGGAATGAGCCGTTTGATCAGCTTGTTTACGGTAGTCGATTGTACGGGGGAGGTGGGGAAGCCAGCAAGTTTGTGCTGGGAGTTCGGGCCAACATCGAGCTGTTCGATGTGATCGCCGAATCCTTTGGGGCTTCTCAGTAAGCTTAGAATCGGAAGCAGTCTTGGCTTCCCGCAAATTGCTGCGAATCTCTGTACTTCCATTCATCTCCGTGGGGAGAGGTGGATTGCTTCGCTTCGCTCGCAATGACAGCGTGAAAGAAGCAGGCGCCGCCTCACTGCAGCGCCATCCCTGCGGTCGCGATTACCTTCGTCAGCTTCTCGTGATCGGCCTTCATCAGTGCGGCGAGATCGGCGAGCGGCATCGGCTTGCCCGGGATATTGGCAACCGCGAGTTGGCGCTGTACCCCCGGATTCTGTAGCGCCTTGTTGATGCCGTCGTTGATCTTGGCAACGATGTTATCCGGCGTGCCGGCCTGAACATAGATGCCGTACCAGGGCAGGTATGCGGCTTCCGGAAATCCGGCTTCGGCGATCGTCGGCACGTCGGGCAAATCGGCGACGCGTTTGTCGGTCATCACGGCCAGCGGCTTCACGCTGCCGGCCTTGATGTGCGGCAAGGCGAGCTCGAGCGAGACGATCTCGAAATGCATCAAGTTCGTCATCAGGTCGATCAGAGCCTGCGGCTGGCCTTTGTAGCCGACATTGGTCAGCTTGATACCAGCGGCCTGAAACAGCTTTTGCGCGCTCAGATCGATGGAGGAGCCGGTGCCGGGATTGCCGAAATTGAGTTCGCCCGGCTTCTTGCGCGCGATCTCGACGAATTCCTTGATGGTGCTGGCCGGCATCGTCGGATGGACCAGCGCGACGCTCTGATTCCAGACCGCGAGACCGACGCACTTGAGATCCTTCAGCGCGTCCCAGCCGGCGTCCTTGTAAAGCGTCGGGTTGACCAAAGCTGCGGGGCCGGTAACCAGCCAGGTGTAACCGTCGGGTTCGCTGCGCGCCACTGACGCGGTGCCGATGTTGCTATTGCCGCCCGGCCTTGCTTCGATGACCACGGTCTGTTTCCAGTCGCGGCCGACTTGCTCGGTCACCGCGCGCGCGACGATGTCGACGATGCCGCCGGCGGGGTAGGGCACGATGACGCGGATCGGACGGTTCGGATAATTGCTCTGCGCCTGCGCCGCGTTGCCGAGCAGCATGATTGCGCCCAAAGCAAAACCCAAGGCAATAATCACGGCAGGATTCACGGCAAAGCCCAGCACGGTTTTGATCCGGCTCATTCTTCCCTCCCCATGTTTGCCGCATCGTTCCCGCGATGCGCCGTGCCCCTCTAATGGGGGTATTCAGTCGTTGGCCACCAGCGAGCGAATGCTGCGCGCCAAGCCCAGCATGCGCGGCCCGCACTCACGCTCGATCTGTTCGGCGTTGAAGCGAAACGAGGGAATGCCGCAATTGACCGACAGGCAATCGCCCGACGGCGTGCGGTATAGCGGCGCGGCGACGCCAAAAATCTCGCGCCGCCATTCGCCGAGCGAAATCGCAAAGCCGCGCTCCTTGCAAAGCTCGATGTCCGGCAGCGTCCGCCTCTGGACATAATCGGCTTCTTCCGGGCGCTCGGCCTTCACCTTCGCCACGTAGGCGTCGAGTTCTTCCCCGGTGAAGAGCGAGAGCAGGGCGCGGCCGACGGCGGTGGGCGCCAGCGAACTGGCAAAGCCGACATCCGGCAGATGCGCCACGGCGTCGGTGGTGCGCAGCGTTTCGACATAGATGAAGTCGAGCCCGAACGGCATCGCAATCGAAACCGTGCCGCCGGTGTAGGCTGCGAAATCGCGCATCAGCGGGCGTGCCAACTGCCGCACCTTCAGCGCCGACAGCACCGGGTAGGCCGCGGCCAGAATGCCGAGCCCGAGCTGGAAGCGTCCCTTCGCATCGCGCTTGAGATAGCCGAGTTGCGCCAGTGTGTAGGTCAGCCGCGACACCGTCGGCCGCGACAGCCCGGTATGGAGCGCAAGCTCGGCGTTCGACAGCGAGCCCGCGCGGTTGCGGAATGCCGCCAGTACGTCGAGCCCATGCGCCAGCGTGGTCGCGAAGGAGGGATCGGCCTGATCCTCCGCAGTCCGGGATATCGAGGGATCGATACTGGAAATCGCCATGGCCGAAAGTTGGCCATGGTTCTCTAAGTCTGTCAATATATCGAAATGAATTTGCATATTGTGTCGATATACGATTAGCTTCCCGAAAAATTGGGAGGCGGCATGGATTTCGACCTTTCCGGGCGATCGGAAGACTGGCGGAAGAAACTTCAGGCGTTTTTCGACGGCGAAGTACTGCCGCGCCATCGCGGCTGGCTCGATCACACGGCCAAAGGCGAGCCCGCGCCCTTCATGGAGGACCTGCAGCGGAAGGCGCGTGCGGCGGGGCTATGGAATCTCGGGCTTCCCGAACTTGGGGAACACGAGCCCGGCACGCGTCTTTCCAACCTCGAATATGCGCCATTGGCTGAGATCATGGGCCGGCTGTTCTGGGCGCCTGAAGTGTTCAATTGCCAGGCGCCCGACGTGCCCAACATGATCGCGCTGCAGAATTGCGCGACGCCCGAGCAGAAGGCGCGCTGGCTGCAGCCGCTGCTGGAAGCCAGGACACGTTCGGCATTCGGCATGACCGAGCCGGACGTGGCTTCATCCGATGCGACCAACATCGCCACCCGCATGGTCAGGGATGGCGATGACTACGTCATCAACGGGCGGAAATGGTTCATCACCGGCGCGGCACATCCGAAATGCAGCTTCCTGATCGTGATGGGCGTGACCGATTCCGACGCTGACCGGACGCGGCGCCATTCCTGCATCATCGTGCCGATGGATACGCCAGGCGTTCGGCTGGTGCGCCGGCTGCGCTGGATGGGGTGTGAAGATCACGTCGCGCCGATCGGCGAGCTTTCGTTCGATAACGTGCGCGTGCCCCGCGCGAACCTGCTTGGCGCGGAAGGCGACGGCTTCAAGGTCGCGCAGATTCGTTTGGGGCCGGCACGCATCCATCATTGCATGCGCTCGATCGGGCTGTGCGAACTGCTGATCGAATTGATGATGGTGCGGTCATCCGAACGGTCCGCGTTCGGACGTACCGTGATGCAATACGACACCGTGCAGCGCTGGATCGCCGAATCCCGCGTCGAGCTCGAGCAGGCACGCCTGTTGACCTATCGTTGCGCATGGCGCCTCGATCAGGCCGGCCATCACGGCGCCTGGCGCGATGTGTCCTTGATCAAGGTTGCAGTGCCCGCGATGCTGCAGAAGATCGCCGACCGCGCCATGCAGGTGTTCGGCGCCATGGGCGGCTCCGACGACGCGCCGATCCATCAGGCGCTGGCCTGGGGACGCCTGCTGCGGATCGGTGACGGACCCGATGAAGTCCATCTGCGGCAGATCTTTCGCATGGAGCCGATGCCGCCCTGGTCGATTGCCAACTCGCCATATCTGTCCGCACATCCGTCCTGAGTGGCGGATACGTAACGGCGGCCGGTTCGAGGGAATCGAGTGTCGCTGACGCTATTCGAATTTCGACCTTCTGTTTCTTCTGCGTAGGGAGCACACAACAATGAGCCAACCAGCCACGATCGAAGCGCGCAAGGAGCCTCCCAAGGAAGCGTCCGCCTCCGTCATCGCGCAGCATGCGGCGACGCTGAAGGCGCTACCGTTCTCCGACACGCGTGATTTCGACGACGCCGCGCGCGGCTTCCTCGGCACGATCGAGAATGCGAAGATTACGTCGCCGCAGGGCAGGGTGGTCTGGAGCCTGGAGCCCTACGGCTTCCTGTCCGCGGAAGAAGCGCCGCCGACGGTCGATCCCAGCCTGTGGCGGCAGTCGCGGCTCAACATGCATCACGGCCTGTTCGAGGTGGTGCCCGGCGTCTACCAGGTGCGCGGGCTCGACATCGCCAACATGACGCTGATCGAGGGCGATAGCGGTGTGATCGTGGTGGATACGCTGACCTCGATCGAGGGCGCGCGGGCGGCGATGGAGCTCTACTTCCAACACCGCGGCAAGCGGCCCGTTGCGGCCGTGATCTTCACCCATACCCACACCGACCATTGGGGCGGCGCGCGCGGCGTACTCGACGATGCAACACCTACCGGCGACAGCGTGCCGATCATTGCGCCCAATCTGTTCATGGAGCATGCGGTTTCGGAAAACATCATTGCCGGCCCCGCCATGCTGCGGCGCGCGCAATATCAGTTCGGGCCGTTTCTTGCGAAAGGCGTGCGCGGGCAGGTCGATTGCGGACTTGGCAAGACCATGGCGGCGGGGGCGGTCGCGCTCGTCCGTCCGACCGACCTGATCATGGCGACCGGCGACCGGCGGACCATCGATGGGGTCGAATTCGAATTCCAGATGGCTCCGAACAGCGAAGCGCCGGCGGAGATGCATTTCTTCATACCGCGTTACAAGCTTCTCAACCTTGCGGAAAACTGCACGCATAATTTTCATAACCTGCTGCCGTTCCGCGGCGCCGACGTACGCGACGCTCTGGCCTGGTCAAAATATCTCGGCGAGGCCTTACAGATGTGGGGCGGCAAGGCGGATGCGATGTGCGGCCAGCACCATTGGCCGGTCTGGGGCCGGGAGCGGATCGACACCATGATCCGTCAGCAGCGCGACCTCTATAAATTCGCGCATGACCAGACCATCCGCCTGATGAACCATGGGCTGACCGCAGCCGAAATCGCCGAAACCATCCGCCTGCCGGCGAGCCTTGAGGGCGCCTGGCATGGCCGTGGCTATTACGGCCACATCAGGCATAACGTGAAGGCGATCTACCAAAAGTATCTCGGCTGGTACGATGCCAATCCCGTCAACCTCGATCCGCTGCCGCCGGTCGAAGCGGGCAAAAAATATGTCGAGTATATGGGCGGCGCGGACGCCGTCCTGACGCGCGCGCGCGAGGATTTTGCAAAGGGCCAATTCCGCTTCGTCGCGCAAGCCGTGAGCCATCTGGTGTTCGCCAATCCCGACAACCAGGCGGCGCGCGCGTTGCTCGCCGATACGTTCGAACAGCTCGGCTATGCCTCCGAAAGTTCGACCTGGCGCAATGCCTATCTGTTCGGCGCGCAGGAACTGCGGCAGGGCATGCCCAAGACGCCGCCGCGCGCCGCGATGCCACGTGAAACGTTGGCCGCGCTCCGCACCGAGCAGCTCTGGGACGTGCTCGGCGTGCGCCTCGACGGTCCCAAGGCCGAAGGCAAGCGCATCGTCCTGAACTGGAATTTCACCGATACCAGGGAGAGCTTCATCCTCAACCTGGAAAACTGCGCGTTGACCTATGTCGCCGGCGCAGAAGCCGCCGACGCCGACGCCAGCTTCACGCTGCCGCGCAGCGTGCTCGACGAAGTGATCGCCAAACTGACGACATTCCCGGAAGCAGTCGGCTCCGGCAAGATCAAGGTCAGCGGAAATCCGGTGCGGCTCGGCGAGTTGATGATGCTGATGGACGAATTCCCGCGGATGTTCGAGATCGTCGAACCGAAACGGACGACGGTCTCCTGACGTGATCGTGACCTTGTAGATTGTGGTGGGCAAAGGCGCTTCAGCGCCGTGCCCGCCACAACACGCACCGCTCGTTGACGGTGGGCACGCTTCGCTTTGCCCACCCTACGGTCGTCTTGCGACGACAAGGGGAGGCGTTATCGTTTCGCTACTCCGCGCTGCTCACGAGCTTGATGCGCGGCTCTTCCTCCATCAGGCCGCGATACGCAGCAAGATAGTCGAGGGCCATGCGGCGCGCCGTGAAACGGGCTTCGAACTGCCGGCGGATGGCGCCACGATCCAGCATGGATAGTCGATCGACCACGGCCACCGCGCTGGTTTCATCTTCCACCACGAAACCTGTGAGACCGGGGTCGATGATCTCCGCCACCGAGCCACGGTTGTAGGCGACCACCGGTGTGCCGCAGGCCATGGCCTCGATCATGACAAGGCCGAAGGGCTCCGGCCAGTCGATCGGCACCAGCAGCCCGATGGCGCCGCTGAGGAAGTCGGGCTTTTCGCGGTCGGTGATCTCACCGATGTATTCGACCAGCGGATTGGCCTTGATCAGCGGGGAAATCAGCTCGTCGTAGTAGTCCTGGTCGGCGCGATCGACCTTGGCCGCGATTTTCAGCGGGATGCCGCATCGGGTGGCGATGCTGATGGCGCGATCCACGCCCTTTTCCGGCGCGATCCGCCCGAGCACCGCCAAATAGGACGGCTGCACCGGCTGCGGTGTCAGCAGATGCTGCGGTAGCCCGTGGTGAATGGTGCGCACCCAATTGGCCTGCGGCACCGGCCGACGCTGCGCGTTGGAGATCGAGATCACCGGGACTTTGGAGAAGGTATTGAATACCGGTTGATGCTCCGGCAGGTCGAGCCTGCCGTGCAGGGTGGTCAGGAACGGCGTCGGCTGTCGGTAGAACAGCGAGAACGGATAGTAGTCGAGATGAAAGTGCAGAAAATCGAACTCTTCATCGTCGCATTTCTGCCGAACGCGTTCCAGCATCACCATGTGCAGCGCGTTGGGGTCGCGGACGGAGCCGTCGAGGCGCAACGCCTTCGGCCATGTCGCATCGAGTTTCGCCGAGGTGCGGGAATCCCCGCTGGCGAACAAAGTGACTTCGTGCCCTAACGTTACCAGTTCTTCGGTCAGCCAGTGCACCACCCGCTCGGTGCCGCCGTACAGTTTGGGGGGAACAGCCTCCGTCAGCGGGGCGACCTGCGCGATGCGCATCTTTCGTCTCCTGTTTCGAATGTTGGTTGGATAAATCCCTCAGCCCGCAGATCGGCACCGGCGTGCCGGAAGCTGGAACGTTCTTGCATCTGCGAAGTTCCCATCATTGGCGCATCTTGGTTCTTCCACACGACTGTCTTGCTGATGCCATCTGACACCAACAGATTTAAGGCGACTTCGATGCTGCAGAATTGTTGCGTGGTGATGGCTGCGCGCCAGCAAATCCGAAGCGGCACCGTTCACGACCTCGTGCGCGATGTGCGTTAGGGATTCCCTTTCACTCTCAACAGGTTTGCAGACGACATGGACAATCTTTCAGGGTATGTGCGGCGACCGCTTCCATTTGTCTTGCGCTATCTGCGCAGGCGCCGCGGAGCCCATGTGGTCATCGTGTCTGCCGTCGTTGCAGCGGTTGCCTGCTCGGTGGGCACGCAATATGGCGTGAAGAGTCTGGTCGACAGCCTGACCGCCGGTTCGTCGCACGCAAGTAGCGTATGGCTGGCATTCGCTTTTCTCATGTCGTTGATCGCGGCGGATAATCTGCTGTGGCGGGTCGCGAGCTGGACGGCGAGCTTCACCTTCGTCGGCGTTACCGGCGATCTTCGCCGTGACATGTTCCGCCACCTGACCGGTCACGCCCCCAGCTATTTCTCTGATCGGCTGCCGGGCATGCTGACCAGCCGTATCACCGCAACATCCAATGCCGTCTTCACCGTCGAAAACATGTTCGTCTGGAATGTGTTACCGCCGTGCATTGCGACCGTTTCGGCGATACTCCTTATAGGAACCGTCAGTCTTGCGATGTCTGCGGGCTTGATCATCATCGCGGGTATCATGCTGATGGCGATGTTTCACCTCGCCGCGGCGGGCAAGCCGCTGCATGATGACTTTGCCGACAAGGCGGCTGCGGTGGATGGTGAGATGGTCGACGTCATCAGCAATCTGCCGCTGGTCCGTGCGTTCTGCGGCCTCAGCTACGAACACGACCGTTTCGACGCCACCGTCGAACGGGAACTCGACGCCCGTGGGCGCAGCCTCCGCTATCTCGAGAAGCTGCGGCTGCTTCACGCCGTTGTGACCATTCTGCTGACGATCGCGCTGCTGGCGTGGGTCATCACGCTCTGGCAGCGAGGCGCGGCGACCACCGGCGATGTCGTGCTGGTATGTACGCTCGGGCTCTCGATCCTGAGCGCGACGCGCGACCTTGCGGTGGCGCTGGTTGACGTGACCCAGCATGTCGCCCGCCTGACGGAGGCGATCGCCACCTTGCTGCTGCCGCACGAATTGAAGGATCATCCCGAGGCCGAGCCGCTGATCCGCAGCGGCGCCGCCGTCGCCTTCAACAACGTCTCGTTCCACTATCCAGGCGGCGTTCAGGTGTTCGAGAAGTTCTCCTTGCGCATTCAGCCGGGACAACGGGTCGGGTTGGTCGGCCATTCCGGCGGCGGGAAATCCAGTCTGTTTGTGTTGCTGCAGCGGTTCTACGACGTCCAGCACGGCAGCATCATGATCGACGGCCAGGACATCTCACGGGTCACGCAGCAAAGCCTGCGCGAGGCGATCTCGGTCGTGCCGCAGGACATCTCGCTATTCCACCGCTCGATCATGGAGAATATCCGCTACGGACGTCCAAACGCGACCGACGACGAGGTGCTGCGCGCAGCGATCGCGGCGCGCTGCGATTTCATCGAGAATCTCCCCGAAGGCATGGCGACGATGGTTGGCGATCGCGGCATCAAGGTTTCCGGCGGGCAGCGGCAGCGGATCGCCATCGCGCGCGCCTTCCTGAAAGACGCGCCGATCCTGTTGCTGGACGAGGCAACCGCTGCGCTCGACAGCGAATCCGAAGAGGCGATCCGCGAGGCGTTGTCGCGGTTGATGCGAGGGCGCACCGTGATTGCCATCGCCCACCGTCTCGCCACCTTGCGCAATTTTGATCGTGTTGTGGTATTGCAGGGCGGGCGGATCATCGAGGACGGACCACCGGATATTCTCCTGCAGGGAAGGGGCCCTTACCGCGAATTGGTGGCGCGCGAAATGGGCCGTCTCGCCACCCACGCGGCCTGATCTGCGGCAGTAGCGTTTGCGTCCCGATGCGTCCATCACAACGCAAGGAAATCGCTTGAGGGGTCAAAATGACAGCCGAAGTCACCCAACTGATCACCGTTCAGGCTGCCGAACACGTCGCGGAGTCGCCATTCTACATACCGATGACGGGCCCGGCGACGCGGCCGCGCTGCTCGCTCAAGCACGATGATACCTTTATCGTGCTGGACAGCCATGGCGATATCGGCGCCTCCGCCGGCGGGCCCGACGGTCTGTTCAACGCCGATACACGTTACCTCGCCCGGCTGGAGATGGTGCTCGACGAAGTCCAGCCGCTGTTGCTCGGCTCCAATCTGCGCGACGATAATTCGGCGCTGACCGTCGATCTCACCAATTCCGACGTGTACCGCAACGGCAGGCTGGCGTTGCAGAAGGACACGCTACACATCGTTCGCTCGATTTTCCTGTGGCGCGGCACCGCCTACCAGCGCATCGCGCTGCAAAATCACGGCGACCGGCCGGCGAGCTTCGACCTGACGCTGCTGTTCGACAATGATTTCGCCGATTTGTTCGAGGTGCGCGGCGAGCGCCGGCCGCGCCGGGGCGTAGGTTCCAGCCGGTTGCTCGGTCCCGCCGATGTCATGCTGGAATACAGCGGGCTCGACGGTCAGGCCCGCATTACAGCGTTGCATTTCGAGCCGCGGCCGACGCGGCTCGCGGTCAATTCTGCAACCTATCATTTCGAGTTGGCGCCCAGGCAAGTGATTGCATTGTTCGTCGCGGTATCCTGCAACAAGCCGGCCATGCAGAAGCCGGTACCGTTCTATCGCGGCCTGCTGGCGCATCGCCGCGAGATGCGGCGGTCGACGGCCGGCGCAGCCAGCATCGAGACCTCGAACAATATCTTCAACGAGGTGCTGTGCCAGGCGATGGCCGATCTCAACATGCTGATGACGGATACGCCGCAGGGCAGATACCCCTATGCCGGCATCCCCTGGTATTCAACGACGTTTGGCCGCGACGGGCTGATCACCGCGCTGCAGATGTTGTGGGTCGATCCGCGCATTGCCAAGGGCGTGCTGCGGCGGCTGGCTCATTTTCAAGCCAAGGAGGTCGATCCGCTCGCCGATGCCGAACCTGGCAAGATTCTGCACGAAATGCGCGGCGGCGAGATGGCGGCGCTGCGCGAAGTGCCGTTCGCGCAATATTACGGCAGCGTCGACTCGACGTCGCTGTTCGTGCTGCTGGCCGGCCTCTATGTCGAGCGCACCGGCGACGAGGAAACGCTGGCCGAACTGTGGCCCGCGATCGAGGCGGCGTTGCGATGGATCGACGGGCCCGGCGACCCTGATCGCGACGGCTTCGTCGAGTACCAGCGCGCCACCGAGCAGGGGCTTGCCAACCAGGGCTGGAAGGATTCCTTCGACGCGATCTTCCACGCCGATGGACAACTCGCCGAGGGCTATATCGCGCTGGCGGAAGTTCAGGGATATGTATTTGCCGCCAAGCGGCTGGCGGCGCGCTGCGCCCGGCGGTTGGGATTGATCGAGCAGGCAGCAGAACTCGAATCCGCAGCCCTGCTGCTGGCCGAACGCTTCGAGGAGGCGTTCTGGTGCGAGGAGCTCGGCACCTACGCACTGGCGCTTGATGGCGCCAAGCGTCCGTGCAAGGTCCGAACATCCAATGCCGGCCAGCTTCTCTTCACCGGAATCGTTCGGACCGATCGTGCCCGTCTTGTTGCGGCCGATCTGATGAGCCAGAAATTCTTTTCGGGATGGGGCATCCGCACCGTTGCCTACGGCGAAGTTCGCTACAACCCGATGTCCTATCACGACGGGTCGATCTGGCCGCACGACAACGCGCTGATCGCGCTCGGGTTTGCGCGCTACGGCCTGAAGCATTCGGCGGCGCATCTGTTCAAGGGCCTGTTCGACGCTGCGAGCTACATGGACTTGCGGCGGCTGCCGGAATTGTTCTGCGGATTCCGGCGGGAGAAGCGGCGCGGACCGGTGCTTTATCCGGTAGCCTGTGCGCCGCAGGCCTGGGCCAGCGCGACGCCCTTTACCCTGCTGGAGGCGACGCTCGGTCTCGAATTCGATGCTGCGTGCGGCGAGATCCGTCTTCGTGATCCGCGCCTGCCGGAATTCCTCAACGAGGTGGTATTGCGCGATCTGCGGATCGGGCCCTCCAGCGTCGACTTGAGGGTCCGCCGCCACGGCGAGGTTGTGTCGCTCGAGGTATTGCGCACGCGCGGACAGATTCAGGTGTCGATCGTGTTGACGCACTAGCGGTCGTGCATTCCTAGCCATGCGTCTTCGGAGTTCAGGAGGCCATATGCGCGCCGGTATTGTCATCATATCGCTGATCGCCGGGCTAGCGATGAGCCTCCCGGTTTCGGCAGCAGAAGATAATGGACCGCCGGGAAGCCGTGCTGCTCCGGCCGATGCCGCGAAAGATGCGAAGGATCCCCCGAAAAAGGAACCGGCGCCTCCGCCGTCGGTCACTGTGATCGGCGCCCGCGACGCGCTCGGCATTCTGGGCCGCGAGGTCCGCAGTGCGGCCAACGAAAATATGGGGCGCATCGTCGACGTGATCGTGGACCGCGAGGGCACTGTGCGCGCCGCCGTCATCGATTTTGGCGGTTTTCTCGGTGTCGGCAGCCGAAAGATCGTCGTCGATTGGAGTGCGCTGCGTTTTGGCCGCGTTGCCAACAAGAGTGACAGCATCACGCTCGAACTGACCAAGGAACAGGTGATAGCGGCGCCGGAATACAAGCAGGACGCGCCGGTCATCGTGCTCGGTGCGGCCGGCCGCTTACAGCCGTGGGATTTCGACAAATAAAGGAGAAACGGTCTGATCGTGCGCCCGTCCCAGTCGCTCGATCCGATGAACGACGATCGCCATGGGCGATCCGCCGGCGGGGGTAATGTTGTGCCGGTGCCGCCCGCGTCCAGCGAGCGGCCCAAACCGTCGCGCGAGAGCCAGCGCGGTCTCGACTGGTTCATCTTCTTTCTCGCCGACGTGCAGACCGGATTCGGTCCGTTTATCGCGGTTTACCTCACCACGCAGAAATGGACGCAGGTTGAGATTGGCTTCGTGCTGTCGATCGGCGGAATCGTCGGCCTGCTCGGGCAGATGCCGGGCGGAGCCGTTGTCGATGCCGCCCGTTCCGAGCGGCTGGTGGCGGGGCTCGCTGTCGCCACCATCGGCTGCTGCGCGCTGGCCTACGCTTTGTGGCCGATCTTCCCGGTAGTGACTGCGGCCGCCATCTTGCATGCGCTTGCGAGCTGCGTGCTGGGTCCGGCAATCGCCGCGATCAGCCTCGGCCTGGTCGGGCCGTTTGCGATCGGGGAACGGCTCGGGCGCAATGCCCGTTTCGCGTCCCTGGGTAATGGTTCAGCGGCGGCGCTGATGGGCGCATCCGGCTATCTGTTGTCAAGCCAGTCGGTCTTCTTCGTCACCTTCTTTCTTGCAATCCCTACCCTGTTGGCGCTTGCCCGGATTCGCGGCCAGGAAATCAACGTGGCGCAGGCGCACGGTGCCTTGAGCGAGGACGGCGATGATACCAAGGCCGCCGACAAGGAGGCGACCAGTGTGCTTCATCTCCTTCGGCAGCGCCCGCTGCTGATCTTCGCCGGCGGCGTATTGCTGTTCCAACTTGCCAACGCCGCCATGCTGCCGCTGATGGCCGGCGTGGTCACGACGCGATCGGCTCAATGGGCGCCGGTGCTTATTGCGGCCTGCATCATCGTACCTCAAGCGATCGTCGCGTTGACCTCACCCTCGGTCGGGCGCAAGGCTCAAGCGTGGGGGAGGCGACCGCTGCTGCTCTTGGCGTTCGCTGCGCTGGCGATCCGCGGTTTGCTGTTTGCGGTGGTTCGCGATCCCTATGTTCTGGTCCTGGTGCAAGTGTTCGACGGCATTACCGCGGCCGTGCTCAGCGTGATGGTGCCGCTGATCGTGGCCGATGTCGCCTACGGCAGCGGCCACTTCAATCTGGCGCAGGGGATCGTCGGAACCGCGACCGGCATTGGTGCTTCGCTGAGCACGGTATTGGCAGGCTATATCAGCGATATCTTTGGCAGCAGCGTCGCGTTCATCGGGCTGGCGGGGATCGCAGCCCTTGGCTTGACGGTGATCTGGGCGTTCATGCCGGAGACCCGGCGGACTGAGGTTTAAGCGTGAGGCCGACGGTCAATAGCGCCGCGATGGCCAGCGACGCGCCGACGCCGGCGATGCAGGCGCTCCATCCGAACCGGTCGAACAACTGGCCCAGCACGGCGCTGCCGACGAGGCCACCGAGGAAATAGCAGGCAAGATAGGTTCCGCTGGCAATGCCGCGGTGGTCGCTGGCGGCCTGGCCGACGAAGCCGGTGGCGCAGGCCTGCGCAAAGAAGGTCCCGACGCCGACCAGTACCATGCCGGCCAATACTTGCGGCAGGTGGGAAGACAGCATCAAAGGCAATCCAATGGCTGCCACCGCCAGCGCCCCCCAGATCGCTGGCCGCGTGCCAAACCGGACGACAGCCCCGCCGGCAAACAGCGTCGTGACCACGGATGGCGCGAAGACGAAATAGACGAGGCCGAGGTCCATCCGTCCGAGCGCCAGCGGTTCGCGCACCAGCACGAAATTGACGAAGGTGAAGGTGCCGATAAAGGCGAACAGGATGCAAAAGCCGATGGCAAAGGCAGCGCGCAGCGCCGGGTTGCGCCAATGGCCGAGCGTTGCCGCGAACGGCGATTGCATCGAAGGCATCGCGTGCATCGGCTTGACACGATGGATGGTGAAATAAACCAGCACGGCGCCGGCGAGATTGAGCAGCGCGAAGAAATAGAAGTTTGAGGCCAGCCCGAGCGTGTCGACCACCGCCGCCGACACCAGCCGGCCGATCAGATTGCTTGCGACGTTGCCGGTGATATAGGCCGCGAACGCGCCTCCCGCATCCATCGAACTGCATTGCTCGCCGAGATGCGCCAGCGTCAACGCGAACGCCGAGGCCATGCAGAGGCCCTGGGCGATGCGAAGCGCCGTAAACGTCATGAGATCAGGCGCGATCGCCAGCAACGTGGTGGGGACCGCGAGCACGACCAGGCTGACGAGAATGCCGAGCCGGCGATCGATATGCGGGCTCAGGAAGCCGACAACGAGGCCGGCGACGGCCATGCCGATGGTGCTGGCATTGACTGCAATACCCATGGCGGCCGGCGTTACATTGTAGTGCCGGGTCAGCGAAGGAAGAATCGCCTGCGTCGCGAACAGATCCACCACGGTCAGGAACGCCGTGAGGCCAATGACCAGGGATCGTAGCGCTACGCCCGGTGAGTGACCATGCATTTCCATCGCTTGGGATTTCATCGGCGCGGACATGGCGGTCATGGCGCTTCTCAATATCTTATCGAGAAAGAAGGATGTGACGCCTGGGCGTGTGGGGCGACACGGGGACCCCAGGAAGTCACATCCGGCAACGAGACGTCGGGTGGCGCTCGTTACAGCTCCTTACATATTGTGGTCATGCGGATCCTTACGGACGTCGCCGACATAGAGAATGACGGTCTCCTTGCCGAGATTCTTCCACCAGTGCGAGGTGCCGGCGACTTCCGGCCTGATCTCGCCGGCCTTGTGCACGATCGGCTCCGAGCAGTTGCTGGCGTATTCGACGATCTCGCCCTGCTGGACGTAGATTAGCGCAGGCCGGTCGTCATGGCTGTGCCAGGGCACGATGCCGCCGGGCTCGATGGTCAGCTTGCGGAAGCGCAGCTCGCGATTCCTGATGTTGGCCGGCTGTTTCTCGAGGTTGATCGAGCCAAGGGTGACGTCGGTGACGCCGACAGGCTTGTAGTCGACCATTGCGCGGACGTTTGGCTGCATCTTGCCGGCCGGGCATTCGCCCGCAATGGCGGTCGAGGTGGTTGCAACCGAACCTGCAACCATTCCGGCGAGTGCGAGACCTTGCCAGATTGTGCATGAAGCGACGTTGGATTTGGACATGTCGTGGTCTCCTCTGTTTCTATCTTTGCCGTGGCCCCGAATGATCTGGCCGGCTACGTCATCACCATCAAGGAAACCGCTCACGAGAGGAAATGCCGGTTGGCTCTTGACTCCATAGCGTCGCGCTATGCGGCTAACCGTGGCCGAGCATGTGCTTTATGTCGGAGGAAAACGTCGGATAGGCGTAGATATTTTCCCGGATCTGGCTCGCGGTAATGCCGAAGCGCATCGCCAGTCCGAAGATATTCACGAGCTCCTGGCCGGCATGCCCGACGAAATGCGCGCCTAGGATGCGGTCGGTAGATTGATCGACGATCACCTTCGACCACGCCACTGTTTCGGCATAGGTTTTCGCGGAGAACCAGTCGAGCATGTCATTGACGTGGACGTCGATCGCAAGACCGTTCTGCCTGGCGGCGGCTTCCGTCAGGCCAACCGAGGCGAGCGGCGGCACCGTGTAGACCGATGTCGCCATGCTCGCGTAGTCCGGGCTGTATTTAGCGCCTTCGACGATGTTTCGGCCGACGATGTCGCCCTCATAGGTCGCGATCGGCGACAGTTGCGGCGAGGTCGGCACCGCGTCGCCGCAGACATAGACGTTGGGATTGGAGGTCGACCGCAGATGGCGGTCGAGCGCGACGCGGCCATCGGCTTGCTCGACATGGCCCGCGGCGAGATCCAGCGTATCGACATTGGCGACGCGTCCGGCGCCGTTGACGACACGGTCGGCTTCGGCTGCGTGCTCGGCGCCGTTATGGCTGAAGACGACGCGCAGGCGGTCCTTCGCCTTTTCAATTTGCTTGACGCTCACTGTAGTTCTGATGCGAATGCCGATGCGCTCGCTCTCGGCCTGCAAGCGCGCGACGGCGTCGGCGTCCATGGCAGGCAATAGCTGCGGCAGCGCCTCGAGGATAGTGACCGCAGCACCGGCGCGCGCATAGACATGGCCAAACTCGAGCGAGATGACGCCGCCACCGATGAAGATCACGGAAGCCGGCAGTTCGCGCTCGCTCAGCATTTCGTCCGAGGTGATCATGAGCTCGGCTCCCGGAATTGGCAGCGGCCGCGGCTTCGATCCCGTCGCAATCACGATATGCCTGGCCTCGAGTGTCCGGCTTCCGACGCGGATTGTATTGGATCCTGTGAACGCGCCGTGGCCCTTGATGACCTCGACATTGCGCTTGGCCATCGCGCGGGCGAGATTGGCAGGGATGTCCTTGATCATGTCCTTCTCGCGGTCGATCAGCGCGGCCCAGTCGAGTTTCGGCTTGCCGACGGCTATGTGATGGATGGATGCGCGTTCGATCTCGTGCAGCGCGTGGCCGGCGGCGACCAGCACCTTCTTCGGCGTGCAGCCGCGGTTCGGGCAGGTGCCGCCGAGAAGATCGGCCTCGATCATCGCGACCGACATTCCCGCGCGCCGGACTGGTCCGGTGACACCGATGCCGGCATTGCCGCCGCCGAGAATGACAACGTCAAATTTCTCCGGTGTCATCGAACGAACTCCTCTGTTGGCAACGCCGCATGCGATCAGGCCGCGCCGGCGGCGCAGCCTGATGAGCTTGCGGCAAGCGGGCCGGCACGGCTACTTGGTTGTGATGGTCGAGGTGATCGAGCCCACCACCTTGGTCGCCATCTCGAACTGCGCCACACGGTCCCTGATGTTGTGATGCCTGGCGATCCATCCGAAATCGGTCCAGACTGCCCAGACGTCGCCATTGTCGTCCTGCGTCAGCAAGAGCCGGACCGGCCAGTCAAGCCCGGCGTTCGGATTCGAGGTGATAAACTGCGTCCCGAGCGGCGGATTGCCGAACACCAATAGCGTCGAGGGACGCAGCTTGATGCCGGCGTCGGCCGCGAGTTTCGACTGGTCGATCTCGCTGAAGAATTTGATGCCCTTGGCTGCGATATCCGCCTTGATGCGGCTGATCGCCTCTGGCATCGGCACCGCGCTCTTGACGCGAACGATACCATCGTCGCTGTCCGCCCGTGCTGCCGAGACGACGGAAAGCACGAGCACCGCCAGCAGCAGTGTGGCAAAGAAATTTGCAAAGCGGTTCGCCAGATGGCGTGTCATGGGAAACCTCCTGTCAGTGGCGCATGCCCTCTGCATGCCTTCGAGGACAGGATGAACGTTCGGCGGGCCGATATGAAATGCGCATCCGCTCTCAAGTCGATAGCGGCGAACTATCGGTGCCCCTCAATACGCCATGGCTATCGAACTGATTGTGCAACGGCATTTCAAATCAGGGGACGTCCATCCTCTGATGGGCCAGCGCCCGATTGGCGGGCGCGATGCCAATCTTGAGGAATTTCACATGACCAGCCTGTCCAAGACCCTGATTGCCGCCGCGGCCTTTGCGGCCGTCGCAACGACCGCCTTCTCGCAGGTCCCCTGGGAATTCAATCCGGGCATGGCCTACATGTATGCCGGCCCGGGGAAGATGTCGGCGATGGCGATGGCTGCGACGCCCAAGAATCACGGCGCGATGATGAAGAACGCCAAGAAGGTGCCTGCTAACACCGTGTTCTTCATGGACAAGGGCCAGCTCTATTCGACCTCGGGCATGCTTGACCCGACCGGCAATTTCTATCTGCCCTGAAGCGGGAGCACTGCAGCGTTCGGGCCACCCTTGCGGGGCGGCCCGAGCCGGAAAATAATACGGATATGCCGGAGCAAGCCATGACGACAACGCTATCGCCAGCCAACGCCGAACGCCTCAAGGAGGCGTTCCAGCAATGCCGCGACATGGAGGGTACCTTGCGCGAGCAGCTCGAGGCCTACGCCGCGGCGGGGCGGGAGATCTTTCCGGCCTATGGCGAAGCGGTCGACCGGCTGGTGGCGCGGCTCAATGAGAATGGGGGCGGCGAAAACGCGCCAAGGCCGGGCGAGGCGATGCCGCCGTTCCTGTTGCCGGACGAGACCGGCCGGCTGGTCAGTCTGAAATCGCTCCTCGATCACGGTCCGGTCGCAGTGATGTTCTATCGCGGCCATTGGTGCCCTTACTGCCGGCTGAATGTGCGGGCGGTGATCCAGGCCCAGGACCGGATCAGGGCATTGGGCGCGCAGACGGTTGCGATCATGCCGGAGACGCAGGCCTATGCCGAGAAATTCAAATCCGAGGCCGCAGCGCCGTTCCCGGTGCTAACCGATCTCGACAACGGCTACGCGCTGTCGCTCAACCTCGCGATCTGGCTCGGCACCGAAATCCAGCGGCTGCTTTCGTATCAGGATATGGCGAGTTTTCAGGGCAATGACGGCTGGGTGCTGCCGATCCCGGCTACCTTCGTGGTCGGCCGCGATGGATTGGTGAAGGCCCGCTTCGTCGATCCCGATTTCCGCAAGCGCATGGAGATCGACGACCTGATCGCCGCGTTGAAGAGTGCAAGCGAAGAGCGATAGCCCGAGCCCATCCCGGCCGTCCTCGCATTGCGTCTAGCGGGAGGAGCTCTTGCGCTTCGTTGCCTGGGCCTTGCGTATATTGCGGGTCCGCGCGCGCCGCATGGCCGGTGTCGGCTTGGCGCGTTCGGGTACGTTGGGCCGATCCGTCGCCTTGAAGCGGTCACCGGAAAGATGGCGCGGCGGTGCGCCGAGAGTTTTCAAAATCTTTCGCGCATCCGCGGTATCCGGCACCAGACGGGCGCCGACGCGATGGGCATGCTCTTTGCTGATCAGCCATTTCTGAGTATCCCAGGAACCACTGCCGCGCTTGCCGGCGACCCGTTCGATTCCGCCTTTCGTTCCGATATCCTGGGTGCGGAACGTCTTGAATTCCTGCCGCGGCCGCACTTCGATATGGAAGAAACCGCCGCTGCTGCGGGCTCCGGGCTTGGCGCGGCGGCGCCCCTCGGGCTGAACCCTTGCGTGGGCTTGCGCCGACATGCCGCGCCATGCCGTGCGGGCCTTGCGAATGTTCTTCTTCGCTGCGGCCTTTTGCTTTGCCGTTGCCATCGTGAACTCCTCACTGTTGGTTCCGACATATTGTCAACACGAGGATTCTGGCAAGGTTCCCGGGTAATCGACGTCAGCGTTCGATGGTGCCTGAACGCCGGATCTTCTTCTGCAATAGCATCACGCCGTACAACAGCGCTTCGGCGGTTGGCGGGCAGCCCGGAACATAGATGTCGACAGGAATGATGCGGTCGCAGCCGCGCACGACCGAGTACGAATAGTGGTAATAGCCGCCGCCATTGGCGCACGACCCCATCGAAATCACATATCGGGGCTCGGGCATCTGGTCATAAACCTTGCGCAGCGCGGGGGCCATCTTGTTGCACACTGTACCGGAGACGATCATGACATCGGCCTGCCGTGGACTGGCACGGGGCGCAAATCCAAACCGCTCGGCGTCGTAGCGGGGCATCGCCATCTGCATCATTTCGATCGCGCAGCATGCGAGGCCAAATGTCATCCACATCAACGAACCACCGCGGGCCCAGGTGATCAAATCATCGGCGGCGGTAACGAAGAAGCCTTTGTCGCTGAGCTCATGGTTCAATCCGGCAAAAAAGTACTCATCACGCACGGGAGCGCCGGTCCCCGGGTCCAAGATTCCCGTTCCGGAGGGCGTGATCAATGGTCGGGAGTCCGGCATCGGGCTGCTCCCACGGGTTGTTTGCGAGGCTTACGCTTTCCCGTCTATGACGGCAGAAACTTCATACAGATGTGGATCGATCTCGCTCGTGATTTCGTCGAAGTGGCCCCACTGCTTGCGAAACTCCGGCGATTGATGGGCCGATCGCAGCAGATCGCTATTCTGCCATTGCACGTAGTTGACGATGCGGCGTCCATCCAGACTGCGGTGCAGGCTGATCGAAATGAAGCCCGGCTGACGCGCCATGAAACGGGCGCGCTCGGTCATGACCGACAACGCCTCGGCCTGCTTCTCGGGCTCCGACTCGACGATCGTGATCTGGGTAACGGGTTGCTTGTCGGCGTGGATCTGCGGCATGGCTGATCTCCCTTGATCGAGACCGAATTCAGCGCAGCTTCGTGGCGCAGCGCCTGGCGCAGGTCCCCAGCGTTGCTGGCGCGCGCCGGTAGCCGCGAGCTCGACGATGCCGGCGAGCAGTCCAGCCATGGCAACCTCGCCTCAACTACGGAAATTCCGCGAACGGCAAGCAGTTCCGAGAATTACCCTGGGGCGTGCAAGACTTGCGCGAACATGATCGCTGCCGCACAAGGCCGGTGGCCGGCCGACCGGATGTAAAGCGTTGGTAGTGGAACCGGGGGAGAAACTTCAAGAAAGAGAAATCTCCGAGAAAGAAAAATCTCAAAAAAGCCCGGAACGTGATCGCGCGTCGAAAGTTACGTCTGCAAGGAGCAAGTAACCCTCATAGAAGGTGAAAAGCTCCGACGGCCCCGTCATTTTGCGATTTCAAATGGCGGGGTCGCTCTTTATCGACCTTCACTCTACCGAGCAAGCATACGCCGCGGTTCCGCGGGGCGGAGCGCTGCATCAGCGGGGTGGTTGCATGCCTGGGGAAGTCAGCCAATTTCTGATTTCGACTGCCTTCCTCATTTGCAACGCCTTCCGTTTGGCGGCTTCCTTGTCATCGCCGGGCGGCAGCTTATCCGCTGTCTGCTGCAAATCCTCGGCGATCTGCTCCCAATCTTTGCGGTTCGGGCGCGGATGAGATTTCATCGGTCCCTCCAACTCCCAGCCAGATCTCTATATGGTGCGGCCGGCCTGGATTTTAAGGGGATTCGTACTCAGCGCACATGCGGCGGAAAGCCCGGGAACCGATCCAGCCGGGGCTTCTCAGGGAGTTCCATTCCTGTCGATGAGTTGCTGCCAATTGGTGCTACGCAGCATCCGCATCACGGCGGATGCCACCGCAGTCCGTTCACGTCCGGCCACGCCGTAAAGATTTACCGTTCGCCGCGCATCCAGCCCTTCGACGCTGGCGCGCTTTAGCGTCGGCGGGATCGACGCAGTATCGGGCACCACGGCGACGCCGATATCGGCCTCCAACAGTTCGATCAGATCGCGCTCGGATGCGATCTCGTGGCTGCGATCGACGTCGAGGCCGTGTTCGCGAAGCGAAGAGTTCACCCGCGCCGCATGTTCGCAGTAGTTCCGCGACAGCAATTGTTCGGCGCGAAGATCGCCGAAGTCGAGTTTATCGCGGTCTGCCAGCGGATGCTTCCGGTTGATGACGAGCTGAAAGTTTTCGGTAAACAGCGGCCAGGTATCGAGCCGGTCCCACTCTTCGCTGATTTCGGCGGCAATGCCGAGTTCGGCTTCGCCCTTCTTGAGATATTCCGCGACTTCGCGGGCGTTGCCGCGCAAGAAACGAAACTCCAGACGATTGAACATCCGCTTGATCTGGTCGAGATGCGGAATCAACAGCGACAGATCGACCGAATGGGTCAGTGCGATCCGGAGCGCGCCGACTTCGCCGCTCTTGAAGGATGAGGCAAGTTCGCGCGCGCCGGTCGCCGCCTCATAACATTGCTTGAGCAGCGGATGCATGCGCTGGCCGAGCTCGGTCAATTGCGCGGCCGGGCGCTCGCGGCGAAACAGATCGCCGCCGAGTTCGGCCTCGAGCTGCTTGATCGCCCGCGTCAGCGACGGCTGCGTGACGTTGCACTCGTCGGCGGCGCGCGTGAAGTTGAGCACGCGCGCGACCGCAAGGAAGTAGCGAACCTGATGCATCTCCATGGTCGTGCCCCGCTCTGCCGTGCAGGAAAGCTACTCGATTGCGCCCCCCGATGACTACCCAAACCGCGATAGCGCAGGCGTATGGTTTTGGAAGCCAAAGGGCATTTCCTTGAAGCCGTGCCCGCGTGCAGATTGCGGCGGAAATGGTCTCGTTACGACGTTGACCAGCCACACGAAAGGGCGGCCCATGAATATTCAGCTCAAGACGCAGGGCGCTTCGGCCTTGCGGCCACTGACAGGCAAAGTCTCGCTGGTCACGGGCTCGACCAGCGGTATCGGGCTCGGGATTGCCCGTGCGTTGGCCGGAGCCGGCTCGGCCGTGGTGCTGAACGGTTTCGGCCCGGCGGCCGAGATCGCCAAGACCCGCGATCAGCTTACCGCCGATTTCGGCGTAGAAGTCAGCTATTCCGCGGCCGATATGACGAGCCGGGAAGCAATCGCCGAGATGATCGCGGCCACGGTCGCCAGTCACGGCCGGCTCGATATTCTGGTCAACAATGCCGGCATTCAACACGTCGCGCCGCTCGATCAGTTTCCGGTCGAGAAGTGGGACGCGATCCTGTCGATCAATTTGTCATCGGCATTTCACACCATGCGGCTCGCATTGCCCGCGATGCGCCAGAACAGGTTCGGCCGCATCATCAACATCGCTTCCGCGCACGGCTTGGTCGCGTCCCCGTTCAAGGCGGCCTATGTTGCCGCCAAGCACGGCATCGTCGGCCTGACCAAGGTGGCGGCGCTGGAGACCGCGGAGGACGGCATTACCTGCAACGCGATTTGCCCGGGTTACGTCTACACGCCGCTGGTCGAGGCGCAGATCGACGGCCAGGCCAGGGCCCACGGCATTTCCCGCGAGCAGGTCATCCACGACGTGCTGCTGGCGCAGCAGCCGAACAAGCGTTTTGCCACGGTTGAGGAGCTCGGCGCGCTGACGGTGTTTCTTGCCAGCGACGCGGCGGCGTCGATCACCGGCATCGCGCTGCCGGTCGATGGCGGCTGGACCGCGCACTAGCACGACAAAATCCGAGGGAGCGTGACATGAAGGACGTTCAGGATATCGGCCCTTCGCCGAACTTGCGATCGCGGGCCAGGTCCGAGTCGGGTCAGATCGTCCTGGTGCTGCAGGGCGGCGGCGCACTTGGCTCTTATCAGGCCGGTGTCTATCAAGCGCTGCATGAAGCCGGAATCGAGCCGGACTGGATCATCGGCACCTCGATCGGTGCGATCAATGCCGGCCTGATCGCCGGCAACTTGCCGCAGAACCGGCTGTCGCGGCTGCGCGAATTCTGGAAGAAGATGGAGCAAAATCCGGTCTGGACCTTTCGCGACATCTTTCCAGGTTTCAACGAAAAGCTTTCTTATTGGTCGACCGTGACCAACGGCATTCCCGGGTTCTTTCGGCCCAACCCGTTGGCCCATGCCGGCGATTCCTATCCGCTCGGCGCCGACAATGCCGGCTATTACTCGACCGCGCCGCTGGAGCGGACTCTGAGCGAGCTGGTCGATTTCAAGCTGGTCAATCAATGCACGCCGCGCCTGACCGTCGGCGCCGCCCATGTCCGCACCAGCCAGATGCGCTATTTCGACAGCCGGGACTGTGAGCTCGGCGTCAGGCACATCATGGCGTCGGGCGCGCTGCCGCCGGCATTCCCGGCGATCCGCATCGACGGCGAGCTTTACTGGGACGGCGGCATATTGTCGAACACGCCGACGGAAGCCGTCTTCGACGATAATCCGCGCAAGAACTCGCTGATCTTCGCCGTGCATCTTTGGAATCCGTCCGGCGCCGAGCCGACCACGATGGCGGAGGTGCTGAACCGGCACAAGGACGTGCAGTATTCGAGCCGGATCGCCAGCCACATTGCCCGCCAGCAGCAGGCGCATCGGCTGCGCCATGTCATCAACCAGCTCGCCGCGCGTCTGCCGGAGGCCGAGCGCAACAGCGAGGCGGTGAGGGAACTGACGGGCTATGGCTGCCCGACGCGGATGCATGTGGTGCGGCTGCTCGCCCCGCAGCTCAGCCGCGAGGACCACACCAAGGACATCGATTTCAGTCCGTCCGGAATCATGCAGCGCTGGGACGCCGGTTACCGCCACACCAAAGCAGTGCTCGAGAAGCAGCCCTGGGTCGGCGAGTTCGATCCGCTCTCCGGCGTCATCCTCCACGAGCAGATGGAGGCGATGCCGGAAGCGGCGGAGTAGATGGGAGTTACGCGGCGATGGAAGGCGCGACCGTCTTGTGGTAGAGCGCGCTGTAGCAGGCAGCCGACAGATCCCAGCTAAACGATCGCGCCATTGCGTTGCGTCGCATCGTGTCGAGCCGGTCCTTGGCGCGGAAGGCTTCGAACGCCCGACGCACGCCGCCGAGAAACGACTCCGGCGACGGCTTTGCGAACAGGAATCCGGTTTCGCCGTCCTTGATGGTCTCCGCCAGCCCGCCGGTCTGGTGACCGATCGGCAGCGATCCGAACCGCTGCGCATACATCTGGCTCAGCCCGCACGGCTCGAACCGTGATGGCATCAGCGTGAAATCGCTGCCGGCAAACATCCGCCGCGCCTGTCCATCGTTGAAGCCGATGACGACACCGATTGCGTCCGGCCGGCGCAGATGTGCCTCGACCAGCGCCTTCTCGATGTGGGGCTCGCCGCTGCCGGTCACGACGATCTGGCCGCCGGCATCGATGATTTTGTCGGCGGCTGACAATACGAGGTCGACGCCCTTCTGGTGGACGAGGCGGGCGACAAGCGCAAAAATCGGCCCGCGTGACACCGCCAGGCCAAACTGTTTGCGGACGTAGTTCGCGTTCGCCTGCTTGCCCTCCCAATCGCCGGCGCCAAAGGTCTGCGCCAATTGTGCGCAGGCGCGCGGATCCCAGCTTTCGTCGATGCCGTTCAGGATGCCGGTCAGTTGGTCGGCGTCCGAGCGGCGCTTCAGCAGGCCTTCGAGCCCGCAGCCGAGCTCGCGCGTCGTGATCTCCTTTGCGTAGGTCGCGCTGACGGTGGTCAGGTGCGAGGCATAGACGAGGCCGCCCTTCAGGAACGACATGTGGTCGTAGAATTCGAGCCCGTCGATATGGAAGGAGCTTTCGGGGGCCCCGATGCGGCGCAGCGAGTCCGCGGGAAACAGCCCCTGATAGGCGAGGTTGTGGATGGTCAGGATCGAAGGAACTTTTGCATCCTTCCAAGCCAGATAGGCGGGCGTCAATGCAGCCTGCCAGTCATTGGCGTGAACAAGGTCCGCTGCCCAATTCTTGTCCACCTTGCCCAAGGCAAGTTCGGCGGCAGCGGATGCAAGCCGCCCGAAGCGGATGTCGTTGTCGGGCCAGTCTTGGCCGTTTTCATCGCCGTAGGGGTTACCGGGCCGGTCATATAATTGCGGGCAGAGCAGGACGTAAACCGGCAGGCCGTCCTTGGTCGCTGCCCGTCCCACAGTGCAGGCCGGCATCTCCGCTAACGCCGCACATTGTCCAACGATATCAATGTGCGTGAGCTGTTCGACGACGTCCCGATAGCCGGGCAGCATGACCCGGACGTCACTCCGCCGACGAAGCGCCCGGGGTAGGGCGGCGGACACGGCGGCGAGCCCGCCCACCCGGACGAAATCATCCATTTCCGTAGTGATGAATAAGACTCTCAAAGGAATGCCCTCTACCAGCCTCTGATGAGAGGAAATGCAAGAAAGGGTCCAGTTTACTCTAAGGGTCCAGTCTACTGGCGATAATGCCGGGCCCTAGCTATCGGTTCCTGATGCGAAAGGCTTTCCTGCCGCGGCGGCGCCCTTTAGGGTCACGCCGCGCCAACAACAAGTGCCATTAGGCCCAAGGAGCTACACGAGAATGACGATAGCCGGTAACGAGCAGAGGAGTATGACAGGCAGCTTCGCAGGCCTACGCGTCCTCGATTTCTCAACCACGATTGCCGGGCCTCACTGCACGCGCATGCTAGCCGATATGGGCGCCGAGGTCATCAAGATTGAAACCGAGGAGGGCGAGACGATGCGAACCCGTCCGCCGGTAAGGAATAATTGTTCGACCGCCTTCGGCCAGCTCAACGTCGGCAAGAACAGCCTGGTGCTCGATCTGAAATCGCCCAAGGGCGTCGAAGCTGTCCGCCGATTGGTCGCGACTGCTGACGTGCTGGTGGAGAATTTTCGCCCCGGCGTGATGCGGCGATTGAAGCTTGATTATGCCTCCCTGCACGGCCTCAACCCGAAATTGGTCTATTGCTCGATCTCCGGATACGGCCAGACCGGGCCGTCGGCGGAGCTGCCGGCCTATGCGCCGGTGATCCACGCGGCATCCGGCTATGAGATGGCGCATCTGGCCTACCAGCCGGGACGAAGCCGGCCGGACTATTGCGGCATCTATCACGCCGACGTACTCACCGGTGTCTACGCATTCGGCGCGATCTCGGCGGCGCTGTATCAGCGTACAGCGACCGGGCAGGGCCAGCATATCGACGTCTCGATGCTGGAATCCATGCTGAGCCTGACCTTGAACGAACTGCAATGGTCGCAGTTCGAAGTGAAGCCGACGCAACGGCCGATGTTCGGCCCGATCGAGACGACGGACGGCTATGTGATGATGGCGATCGCCAGCGAGAAAACCTTCCAGAGCCTGATGCAGGTGATCGGTCATCCGGAATGGGTGAGCGATCCGCGCTTTGCCAAATATTCCGACCGCCGGGAAAACTGGACGAGCCTGATGGAAGGCGTGGAGGCATGGTCGCGCACCGTGACGACCGAGCAGTGCCTTGCTGCGCTCAATGAGTACGGCGTGCCTTCGTCGGCCTATCGCACGGTCGCCGAGGCGCTGCGCGATCCGCAGATTGCCCATCGCGGCGCATTGGCCGAGGTCGAGGACGGCGGCGGCACCTTCAAGGTCCTCAATTTGCCGTTCCGCATGTCGGGCGCCAACGTGTCGGCGGCCAAGCGCATGTCGACGCTCGGCGAGCACACGAGTGCCTACCTGAAGGAGACCGGCCTGTCGGAGGATGAGATCGCATCCTTCGCTGGCAAGGCGCAGTTGGCCGAGCGCGCCTGACGGCGGGGCGTCGCGACGCAAGGGTGGCGATGCTGCGGCTTTTCATCCGCGGCTTGCAAACGCCCTTGCCCGCGCCGGCGTTTCCGGACAATCTCCGAGAGCCATCGACGATCCGGAATACCGGACGAACGACATATCGGAGGGAACATCCATGAAAGCGGCGATCCGTTCGAGCGCGCTCGCGCGAATATTTCTTGTGGCGGGATTTGGCGTGGCGTTGTCGGCAATGCCCGCCAGCGCGCAGAAAGCGGGCGGCAGCATCGCGGTTGGCCTTGAGCTCGATATTCCCGGTTTCGATCCGCTGAAGGTTGGCGTCTACGACACAGCCGCACTCACCGCGTCATCCGCCATTTTCGACACGCTCACTTATCTCGATGCCAACGGCAAGCCGCAACCCAGGCTCGCATTGTCCTGGTCCACTTCGGAAGACTTCAAGACCTGGACCTTCAAGCTGCGCCCGGGCGTCAAGTTCCACGACGGCACGCCGTTCAATGCCGAAGCTCTCAAAGCGAATTTCGACCGGCAGAAGGACCCCGCCAACAAGTGCCGCTGCGCTTTCTATATCTCCAACGTCAACAACGTTCAGGCTCCGGACGAACTGACGGTGGTCGTCAATCTCAACGACCCCCAAGTGAATTACCCCGCGCTGGTTTCTTTCGCGAACGTGAACGCCTCAGTTCACTCCCCAACGGCGTGGAAGGCGAAGGGCGACGACTACAACCGCAATCCCGTCGGCACCGGTCCCTATATTCTGAAATCCTGGACCGCCGGCGATCGCATGGTTCTGGAGAAAAACCCAGATTACTGGGACAAGGACAAAGTCTATTTCGACCGCATCACGCTCAAGCCGCTGCCCGACGCGCAATCGCGCTTCGCGAGCCTGCAATCCGGCGAAGTCGACCTGATCTGGGAAGACGAATTTTCCGCCGATAGCATTCAGAAGGCACAAAAGGACTCCAAGCTGACGGTGCACACCTACGCCGGTTCGGGTGCGGCGGTATATGCCATGAATACCAAGACGCCACCGTTCGATGATTTGCGCGTGCGTCAGGCGATCGTCATGGCGCTTGACCGCAAGAAGATGTCGCAGGCCATCACCAATGGTCTGTCTCGCCCGGCCAGCAACCCCTACGGCGACGGGTCCTGGGTCAAGTGCAAGGACGATGGTGCACTTCCCGAGGACCTCGAGAAAGCCAAGGCGCTGATCAAGGACTACGGCAAGCCCGTCGAGTTCAAGATGCTCGTGACGGCGACGCCCCGTGGGCGCACCGTCGGTCAGGTGCTGCAACAATTGTGGAAGCGGGCCGGCATCAACATGGAGATCGAGCAGGTCGATCAGGCGACCATTCCCCCGCGCGCATTCATGCGCCAGTTCCAGATGACGCCCTGGCGGATCGTCGATCTCGCCGATCCCGACATCCAGATGTTCGCCAATTTCCACACCGGCAGCCCCGTCGCACTCGCCAACTACTCCAATCCCGAGCTCGACAAAATGCTTCAACAGGCGCGCGTCACCGCCGACCAGAACAAGCGCATCGATCTCTATTGCGAGATCACGCGGCTGATCAACAAGGAGGCGATCTGGTTCTGGACCTTCCAGAACACCTACTACGCGATCTCGAGCGCGAAGCTCAAAGGGCTGCCCAAGATGTACAGTGGGATGATCGACGTATCGCGCGCCTGGAAGGAATAACCGTCGATGGCGTTCTTCGTCGCACGCCGGCTGTTGTACTTGTTGCCGGTGCTGATTGCGGTTTCGCTGCTCACCTTCTCCATCGCGTCGCTGCTGCCGGGCGATCTCGCGTACACCATCCTCGGTGACCAGGCGACGCCGGAGAACGTGGCGGCGTTGCGGCACGACATGGGACTGGATCAGCCGATCTGGTGGCGTTACCTGAGCTGGCTCGGCAATGTGCTGCAAGGCGATTTCGGCCGTTCGTTCCGCACCGGACAGACGGTGCTACAGGCGGTTGCCGAGCGGCTGCCGGTCTCGATCGAACTGATGCTCCTGGCGCAGCTCGGCGCTCTGGGGATCGGCGTTCCACTGGCGATCGTCTGTGCGGCGCGCAGCGGCGGCCCGTTCGACCGCTTCATGACCGGCACTGCTTTTGGCATGTTGTCGGTGCCAACCTTCCTGTCGGCGATCCTGCTGATCTATTTCTTCGCGGTCGAACTGCGCTGGTTGCCGGCCACCGGCTATGTGCCGTTTGCCGAAGACCCGCTCGCTAACCTGCGCTTCTTCGTTTTACCGTCGCTGACGCTGGCACTGGCGGAATGGCCGAGCATCATGCGCGTGCTGCGTTCCGACATGATTGCGACCTTGCAGGAAGACTATATCGCGCTCGCCAAAGCAAAAGGCCTGACGCCGGCGCGAATCCTCTTTGTGCATGCCCTCAAACCATCGTCGCTGACCTTGGTCACGATCACCGGCATCAATATCGGCCGGTTGATCGGCGGCGCTGTCATCGTCGAGACGATCTTTGCGCTTCCGGGCATTGGCCGGCTGCTGATCGGCGCGATTCTGACGCGCGACCTCATCATCCTGCAGGGCGTGGTGCTGCTGGTCGGCGCCGGCTTCGTCATCATGAATTTCATCGTCGACATGCTCTACGCGGTTCTCGATCCCAGGATTCGCCATGGCCACGCTTGAACTCGATGTCGCCGAGGTGGCTGTAACCCAGCCTGCGCGCAAGGGCCGGCGCCTTGGCATGCTGTTCTGGGCGGCGATCGGCTGGATGACTTTCGTTTTCGCGCTGGCAGTCTTTGCACCCGCCCTGCCGCTGCCGAGCCCGACCGACATGGACATGCTGGAACGGCGGGCCCCGTTCTCTGCGGAACATTGGCTGGGGACCGACGGGCTCGGCCGCGACGAACTTTCGCGCCTGATCTACGGCGCGCGGATTTCGCTCGTGGTCGGTCTCTGCGCGCCTGTAATCGGGCTCACCATTGGCGGCGCGCTCGGCATGCTCGCGGGCTATTTCCGCGGCCGGTTCGAATCGATCGTTGTCGGCAGCATGGACGTGCTGCTGGCCTTTCCGCCGCTTATCCTGGCGCTGGCCGTAACGGCCTATCTCGGGCAGTCGATTCTCAATCTCACTCTCATTCTCGGCTTCCTTGGCGTTCCCGCCTTCATGCGGGTGGCGCGCGCTGCGACGCTGACGCTGGCGCGGCGCGAATTCGTTATAGCGGCGCAGGCACTGGGCGCCACGCATGTGCGCATCCTGTTGCGCGAACTATTGCCGAACGTGATCCTGCCGCTGTTTGCCTTCTTCCTGCTCGGCGTTGCCATCACCATCGTCGTCGAGGGTTCGTTGTCATTTCTCGGGCTCGGCGTGCCGCCGCCGATCTCGAGCTGGGGCAGCATGATCGGGGAGGGGCGCGAGAGCCTCGACGTGGCCCCGCGGCTCGCCTTCCTGCCGGCAGCGGCGATGTTTCTCACCGTGCTTTCCTTCAATCTAGTCGGGGACACGCTGCGTGCGCTCACCGATCCACGACAGGGCGCGCTGTGAACGGGAATAACTTGCTTTCTGTCGAAGACGTCGTCGTCGATCTTCCGACCCCGCGCGGCAATCTGCGCGCGGTGGATCATGTCGACCTCACCGTCGGCGCCGGGCGCACGCTTGGTATCGTCGGCGAATCCGGCTGCGGAAAAACCATGCTGTCGCGGGCGGTTCTGCAATTGTTGCCGAAGAAGGCAAAGCTCTCCGGCCGGGTGATGTTCGACGGGCAGGACCTGCTGCAGCTTCCGCCGGAGAAACTGCGCAAGCTACGCGGCCGGTCGCTGGCGGTGGTATTTCAGGATCCGATGACCTCGCTCAACCCGGTTCTCACGATCGGGACGCAGTTGATCGAGACATTGCAGGAGCACCTCGAACTGGAAGATGCCGCCGCCACCAGACGCAGCGTCGAGCTGCTCGCGGCGGTTGGAATCCCCGCGCCCGAGCAGCGGCTGGCGCAGTATCCGCACCAGCTCTCCGGCGGCATGCGGCAGCGCGTGGCAATCGCGATCGCGCTGTCGTGCGAACCAAAGCTCCTGATCGCCGACGAGCCGACCACCGCGCTCGACGTCACGATCCAGGCGCAGATCCTCGATCTCTTGGCGAGGGAGCAGCGTCGCCGCCACATGGCGATGATCATCATCACCCACGATCTCGGCGTCGTCGCCGGCCGCACCGACGAAGTTGCGGTGATGTATGCCGGCCGCGTGGTTGAGCGCGCGCCGACGCCTGCCTTGTTCAAGAAGATGCGAATGCCCTATACCGAGGCGCTTCTGGCGGCGCTCCCCAAACTCGACGCTGCGCCCCACACGCCGCTGCCGGCGATATCGGGGCGTCCGCCCGATCCGACGCGGCCGCTGAAGGGATGCTCGTTCTCGCCGCGCTGTCGCTATGCGGTGGCCCGCTGCCAGAATGAGAAACCGGCGCTCGAGGCGGCAGAGACGAAGGCCCATCAGTTCGCCTGCTTCCACCCGATAGAAGCCCACGCGGATGCCAATGCATGATGCCGCAATCCGCTCCATCGATTTCGTCTGACGCGTTGCTCGAAGTCGACAATCTCGTCGTCGAATATCCTGTCGGTTCCAGGATCGTTCATGCCGTGTCCGGCGTCTCCTTGCAGATCGCCCGCGGCGAAACGCTGGGTCTGGTCGGCGAATCCGGGTGCGGGAAGTCGACGCTCGGCCGCGCCGTCCTGCAACTGCGCCGCCCAACCGCCGGGCGTGTGCTGTTCGATGGCCACGATCTTACGACGATGCAAGGCGATGCCTTGCGGCTGATGCGCCGGCGCGTGCAGTTGATCTTCCAGGATCCGATCGCCTCGCTCAATCCGCGCCGCAAGATCGGCGACATTGTCGCCGAGCCGCTGGTGATCGCGGGCGTCAAGGATCCGGAAAAGCGCAAGCGGCTTGTCCACGAGGTGCTGAGCGCGGTCGGACTTGACCCGATGCTCGTCGTCGGGCGGCTGCCGCATGAGTTTTCCGGCGGCCAGTGCCAGCGCATCTGCATTGCACGCGCGCTCATTCTCAATCCCGAGTTCATCGTCTGCGACGAGCCGGTCTCCGCGCTCGATGTATCGATACGCGCCCAGATCCTCAATCTGCTCGAAGAGATGAAGGCCCGGTTCGGGCTGACGCTGCTGTTCATTGCGCACGATCTCGCCGTGGTGAAAGCCGTGAGCGACCGCGTCGCGGTGATGTATCTGGGGCGGCTCTGCGAGGTTGGTCCCTCCGAGCAGCTCTTCGCCAGGCCGGCGCATCCCTATACCGCGCTCCTGATCGAGGCGATTCCGATGCCCGATCCGGATGTGCGCCCCACCGAGACTGTGCCGGTGGGGGAGCCGCCGTCGCCGATCGCGCCGCCGTCCGGCTGCCGGTTTCGCACCCGCTGTCCCCGCGCGGATCAACGATGCAGCGACGAGATGCCGGAACTGCGCGCGGTGGCGCCCGGTCAGTTCGTGGCTTGCCATCACCCGCTGATCTGAATACTCGGGGAGCGCTGCCCGCGTTTGTCTCGACGGGACGGACGTGGCAATGTCCGTTCTCAAGAAGTGTTTACGCCCAAGAAAATGGTCCAAGAACAAGAAAGACGGGAGAGAAGCGATGAAGAGTTTTCAGGTCGCTGAGTTCAACGCACCACTGAAAGAGGTGGATCAGGAGACGCCGCAGCCCACGGGTGCGCAGGTGCTGATCAAGGTGAAGGCCGCCGGCGTCTGCCATAGCGATCTCCACATTTGGGAAGGCGGTTACGATCTCGGCCATGGCCGCAAGCCGCTCTCGCTGAAGGACCGCGGCGTGTCGCTGCCGCGCACGATGGGCCACGAGACGGTCGGCGAGGTCGTGGCATTCGGGCCCGACGTTACCGCTGCCGACAAAGGCGATCTCAAGGTCGGCGACGTCGCGCTGGTCTATCCCTGGCTCGGCTGCGGCAAATGCGCTACCTGCGTCGGCGGCGACGAGAACATGTGCGTGGTGAAACCAAATTCGCTCGGCGTTTATTGCGACGGCGGCTATGCCGACTACATGACGGTGCCGAATCCGAAGTATCTTCTGAACCTCAGGGGGCTCGACCCCGTCACCGCCGCGCCCTATGCCTGTTCCGGCGTCACCACCTATAGCGCGCTGAAGAAGGTTGAATTCGCCTTCAACTCGCCGATCGTCATCTTCGGCGCCGGCGGCCTCGGCCTGATGGCGCTGTCGCTGCTAAAGGCGATGGGCGGCAAGGGCGCCATCGTCGTCGACATCGATGCGCGCAAGCGCGAAGCGGCCGAGGCCGCCGGTGCGCTTGCAACCGTCGACGGCAAGGCGCCGGACGCGCTGGAGCAGCTCGCGAAAAAGGCCGGCGAACCCATTCGCGCGGTGATCGACCTCGTCGGCAATGCGCAGACCACGCAGCTCGGCTTCGACTGCCTCACCAAGGGCGGCAAGCTCGTCATCGTCGGCCTGTTCGGCGGCGGTGCGACCTTTGCTTTGCCGCTGATTCCGATCAAGGCGATCACGATCCAGGGCAGCTATGTCGGCAATCTGCGCGAGACCAAGGAATTGCTCGAACTGGTTCGAAACAAGATGATCGCGCCGATTCCGGTGACGACGCTGCCGCTCGCGAAAGCCAACGAAGCGCTCGCCGATTTGCAGAAGGGCAAACTGGTCGGCCGCGCGGTGCTGACGCCGTAGCCTGTTGCCGCCGTCATTGCGAGGAGCGAAGCGACGAAGCAATCCATCCATCCGTTATGCCGCGAGATGGATTGCTTCGCTTCGCTCGCAATGACGAGGAAAATTCCCAAATCTCTTTCAAGGAACCCCCATGTCCGCGAATAACGCTCTCCACATCGCCGTGCTCGGCGGCGATGGCATCGGCCCTGAAGTGATGGCGCCGGCGCTGGAAGTCCTGCGCAAGATCGAGGCGACGAGCGAGCTGAAGTTTCGCTTCACCGAGGCACCGGCGGGCGCCAACAATTATCTCGCGACCGGAAAATCCATGCCCGACAGCACCGTGCGGCTGTGCGAGGAGGCGGACGCCATCCTGCTCGGCGCTTGCGGCCTGCCGTCGGTACGCTACCCTGATAACACCGAGATCGCTCCGCAGATCGAACTGCGCTTTCATTTCGATCTCTATGCCGGCGTGCGCCCGGCGCGGCTAATTCCGGGCGTGCCGAGCCCGATCGTCGGCGCCGATCAGCGCGGCATCGACCTCGTGCTCATCAGGGAATCGACTGAAGGGCTGTTCGCCTCGATGGGCAAGGGCGTAGTGACGGAAACCGACGCGCGCGAGACGCTCGTCATCACCCGCAAGACCTCCGAGCGGCTGTTCGAGTTTTCCTTCAAGCTCGCCGAACGGCGCAAGGCCCGCGGCAAGACGAATGGCGGTCTGACCTGCGTCGACAAGGCGAATGTGTTCAGGGCCTTCGCGTTCTTTCGCGAGATGTTCGATGAAGCCGCAAAGCGCTATCCGGCCGTCAAGACAGACCGCGTCTATGTCGATGCCTGCTCGCTGATGATGGTGAAGCGTCCCTGGGACTTCGACGTCATGGTGACGGAGAACATGTTTGGCGACATTCTCTCCGACCTCGCCGCCGGCCTGATCGGCGGCCTCGGCATGGCGCCCTCAGCCGATATCGGCGACCGCTACGCCGTGTTCCAGCCGTGCCACGGCACCGCGCCCGACATCATGGGGCAGGGCAAGGCCAATCCCACCGCGATGATCTTGTCGGCCGCGATGATGCTGGACTGGCTCGCCGAAAAACACGGCCTCGAAAGCGCCGCCGAAGCCGGCGAGCGCATCGAGCGGGCGGTCGACAAAGCCTATGCCGGCGGCATCACGCCGATGGAGTTCGGCGGCAACAACGGCACTGCGGATATCGCCAAGGCGGTGCTGGCGGCGTTGTAGCTTGTAGCCCGGGTGAGCGCAGCGATACCCGGGACCGCTGCCTGAACTGGGCGAGAATCCCGGATGTCGCTTTGCTCATCCGGGCTACGGGACCGGTGTCACTTCCCCTTGAACTGCGGCTTGCGCTTTTCCATGAAGGCCGTTCGGCCTTCGCGGAAATCCTCCGAATCCATGCAGGCGCGGCCGATGGCTTTGATCGCGTCCATGTCGCGCTTGCTTTCGTCCTTCAGCACCTCGGCGATGGTGATCTTGGCGGCCTTGATGGCGAGCGGCGCGTTGCCGGAGATGGTGCGCGCGATCTCCGTGGTGGCGTCCCACAACTCCGCGTCCGGCAACACGCGGTCGACCAATCCGATCCGCAACGCTTCCGCAGCCTCGATCCGCATGCCCGTGTACATGATGAGCCGCGCCCAGGATGGGCCGACCAGCGAGACCAGGTGGCGCAGGCCGTCATAGCCATAGGCGATGCCGAGCTTGGCGGCTGGAATGCCGAACTGGCTGTTGTCGGAGGCGATACGGATGTCCGTGAGCATCGCGACCTGCATGCCGCCGCCGAGGCAGAAGCCGCGGATGCAGGCAATCGTCGGCTTGGGGTAACTTGCGAGCAGCGCGCGTTGCGCCTCGCTCCGCTTGGAATATTCTTCCGACGCCGCCGCATTATGGCGGGTCTTTTCGAACTGGCTGATATCGGCGCCCGAGACGAAGGCCTTGTCGCCGGCGCCGACCAGGATCACGACGCGCACGTCCGCGTCGTCGCGCAGTTCGGTCAGTGCGTGGCCCAGGCCTTCCCACATTTCGAGCGACATCGCATTGCGCTTGTCGGGATTGTTGAAGGTGATGACGCCGACGCCATCGCTGACGCTTTGCAGGATCTTGCCGTCGGCATAGGATATTTCGGCAGTTTTGGCGATGTCGAGCATCGGTTGCGGCTTTCACTCGTGAGGCTTGGTCCATTGTCGGACAAGCGTCGCGCCGAGGTCAATTGCCGCCTTTGCACGTGCGACCAGCAGAGGGCGCCGGGCAATGGGGGGAGTCGTCAGGGCAGGAGCGGGCTCACGCGCATTGCGTGTGGCGGGATATCGGCGTGACGGTGATGCAGTCGTTGTTGATGGTCGAACCGGCGGTGGTCGTCGGAAACCTGCCGCGTCGGCTTTTCGCTGCGGTGCATCCGAACTCCGCCATCCCCATCCTGATGGCGTCGCACGGGTATGGTCCCGGCCAGCTCAAGATTTGGCCCAGCGCAGCAACAGGCTACCCGGCGATTTCTCGCACGATTGATCGGGTCCGCGGTGCTGCGATCCAGGCGCGATAGTGCCTAGCCCTCGTTGGCGGCGATCGATTCCATCAAAGACACCAACTGACGCTGTACAGTCTGGTCCTTGATCTTGCTGTAGGCACGAAGCAGCCTCAGGCTGAACGCGCTGTCCAGGAAGAGCAGGCTCTCGACTTCGCGCGCCTTGCCGTCGCCGTCGTAGAAGAACGTCACCGGCACGTCGAGCGCGGTAGCGATTTGCTGAAGACGAGCAGCGCCGACACGATTGACGCCCTTCTCGTACTTCTGAACCTGCTGGAAGCTGACGCCGAGCTTGTCGCCAAGCTCCGCTTGCGAGATTTTCTGTTCCACACGCCGCAGGCGAATCCGCTTGCCCAATTCGATATCGGGTTTGCCGGCGCTGCGCTGTTTCATCTTTTTCGCTGCTGATCTGTTCATTCTGGTTTTACCGTCCTTCAATCGGGAAACCCTGGCAAAAGTAGGTCAGGGGTTCATCCATATGTACCGCGTTAAAGTCAGTCCGGTCCGTGAGTTGGTAGTGGGAACCACGGAATTCCTGAGAGATTGCGGGATGGTAGCCAAACGCCTTTGCGTATTGGAAGCATCCTGATACCGGCGTCGCCAACTACCTAAAGCTGTCGGCGCCCGGGGCGTATTGACAAAACCCCGCCCACTACATTTGGCAAAATATTCGACAAACCACAACCACCGCGAGTTCAATGGCCACAGATTTTGGCCGGCATGCTTACTGTGTCGCATCAAGCACCGGATTTCTACGGGGGATGAGGGCCGATCGTGCCGTCGTTCGCAGCGCGTCGGCGGTTGTTGCTAAAGTTTCCGCGGACACTGATGCCTGATAAAATACAGCAGAGTTCAGCTCCGCTTTCGGATCAGGCGTGCCGGGAAATAGCAGCAAGTCGCGTGCTCGCCGCGCTATCGGAATCCTGCAAATGGATCTGGCGCAGCGTCGTTCGAACGGGAACGCGCTTGCACGCGGGACGGGCCGGATCCGACATCGCGCAATATTTGCGGCGTGTCGGTTGCACTGTGCCGGCGGCATCCCACGGATCGATCGATGTCGCGCAGCGACGCACATGCCGAAGCCGTGTCGGGGCGCTTACGGCTATTGGCCCCGGGGGACGCAGGTTCGGCTCGAGCCGGGATTTGCCCAAAATGATGCAATCATCGGCCTGGCCGTCTGCGGCTTATTGGCCTGGGGTACTACTTAAATTGGCTTCCACAGCCGCACCGTTTTGCATACGCTTTGCGGTAGTGGCCGCGTCGTCGGCCAGGCCAAAGTCCCGCTTACAAGGGACGGGCGTTACTGGGGAGGAAGCTATGAAACGAAGAACCCTACTTGCGGGCCTTGGTGCGACGGCTGCGGCCGGCGTCCTGGGCATGCCATCGATCGTCAGAGCACAGGCGCCCGTTACCCTCAACGGGGCGGTGCAGTTCAACGACGATCACGCCTTCACCAAGGCGCTGACCAGGTTCGAAGAGCTGGTGAAGAAGTACTACGGCAAGCCGGTCAACTTCACGCTGCACAAGAACTCGTCGCTCGGTCTCGAGAAGCAGTATTTCGAGTACATGTCGCAGGGCAAGGCGGTCGATTACGGCATCGTCTCGCCGGCCCACATGTCGACCTTCGCCAAGGCGGCTCCCTTCATCGATGCACCCTTTGTGTTCAAGGGCATCGAGCACATGAACAAGGTGGTCGAAAAGAATATTCTGGCACCTGTGGCCGACGAAATCGCTGTTAAGGCGGAGGTCGTCCTGATCGGCTATGCGGGCGGCGGCATTCGCAACATCTTCGCCAACAAGCCGCTCAAGAACCTCGCCGATCTCAAAGGCCTCAAGGTGCGCGTGCAGGGCGCTCCGATCTGGTCGAAGACGTTTGCAGCCGTCGGCATGAGCCCGACGGTGATCGCCTACAACGAGGTCTACAACGCCATCCAGAACGGCGTGATCTCGGCGGGCGAAAACGAGGCGGCCGGCGTCGAGGCGATGAAGTTCTACGAAGTCGCCCCGCACCTCAATCTGACCCAGCACGCGGTATCGATCCGGCCGATCTGCTTCTCGGTGAAGACGTTGAAGACCCTGCCGAAGGACTTGCAGGACGCGATCATGAAGGCCGGCAAGGAAGCCGGCGATTATGGCCGTCAACTGGAGTCGAGCGAGGAGGTCGTCAAGCTCGATACGCTGGAAAAGGCCGGCAAGCTCAAGCGCGTTCCGTTCGAGGAGCGCGATGCCATGAAGAAGCTCGCCGATCCCGTGATGGCCACTTATGCCAAGGAAATCGGCGCCGAGGCCATCTTCGAGAAGATCAACGTCGCCTGATATTTGTCGCGCCGAGCGATAGGAAGTGGGGCAAGCCGTGCGGCTTGCCCCATTCCGTGATCGTTACCTTCCGGAGCCATGATGACTGAAATACCAATGCCGCCGAACCCGTCGCTATGGCGACGAGCGACGGCGGCCTATGCGAAATTACTCGAAATCCTGCTCGCCGCATGTGTCGGCATTCTGGTCGTTCCGGTCACCCTGCAGGTCATCTCGCGCTACACGCCGTTCATTCCGTCCTACATCTGGACCGAGGAGATGGCGCGCTTCCTGTTCATCTGGACCATCATGATCGGCGCCATGGTCGGAATCAGGGAGGCGCAGCATTTCGAGGTCGACGTCTGGCCCACCCTGTCGCGGCGGGCGGAAGCCGCGGTGCGGATCGTCGCGCGCCTCGGCGTGCTGGCGATGGCGCTGGTATTCGTGTGGGCTGGCCTGGAATTCACGCGGTTCGCCTGGAACCGAACGTCGGAGACTGGCCGATCTACCGCTCTGGATGATTCATGTCGCATGGCCCGCGGCGGGTGTGACGTGGATCGTCTTTGCCGGCGAACAGATCATCGACGAATTGAAAATTCTGGTCGGGGCGAACCGATGAACGGTAATGTGCTTTCCGCCGGGGAGGCCGCACTGGTCCTGTTCGGCGTTTTCGTTGGCCTGCTCATCGTGCGCGTGCCGGTGGCGTTTGCGCTCGGCCTTGCCTGCGTACCGATCCTGCTGATCGAGCCCCGCCTGTCGATGATGTCGCTCGCGCAGGAGACCTTCAACGCCTACAATTCGTTCATCCTGCTCGCCGTGCCCTTCTTCCTCTTGACCGCCAACCTGATGGGCATCGGCGGCATCACCGACCGCCTGGTGGCGTTGTCGCGCTCGATGGTCGGGCATTGGCCGGGCTCGCTGGCGCAGATCAACGTCGTGCTGTCGGTGTTCTTTGCCGGCATTTCCGGCTCTTCCACTGCGGACGCCGCGAGCCAGTCCAAGATATTCATCGATGCCCAGACAAAGGAAGGCTACGATCTCTCGTTTTCGATCGCCATCACGGCGGTAACAGCGGTGCTTGCCGTTATCATCCCGCCCTCGATCCTGATGATCGTCTGGGGCGGATTGATCTCGACCTCGATCGCAGCGATGTATCTGGCCGGCATCGTCCCCGGCCTGCTGATCGCGGGCGCCCAGATGGCGACCGTGCATGTCTACGCGGTACGCCGCGGCTATCCGACCTACCCGAAATCGAGTTGGACCGACATCGGCTACGCCATCTGGCGATCGATACCGGCGCTGATGACGCCGTTCATCATCGTCGGCGGCATCCTGCTCGGATGGTTCACCGCCACCGAATCCGCCTGCGTCGCCGTGCTCTATTCCGTGGTGCTGTCGGCGTTCTTTTACCGCGAAACCGGCCCGCGCGAACTCTACAAGGCGCTGCTCGATACCGGGCGCCTGGCAGGCGTCGCGCTGTTCTGCATCGGCACCGCGAGCGCGTTCGGCTGGCTGCTGGCCTATTACAAGATACCGCAGGAGCTCTTGGCCAACGTCTCGACCTGGGGCATGGGCGCGGTCGCGGCCGGCTTCTTCATCGCCTTCTGCTTCCTGGTCGTAGGCTGTTTCCTCGACGCCATTCCGGCGATCGTGATTGTCGGCACCGTGCTGGAACCCTTAGCGAAGTCGGTCGACCTGCACCCCGTTCAGTTTGCGATCATCTCGATCGTGTCGCTGGCGTTCGGACTGGTGACGCCGCCCTATGGCCTGTGCCTGATGATCGCCTGCTCGATCGCGGGCGTGCGGCTGCGCTACGCGCTGAAAGACACGTTGATCATGCTGATACCGATGCTGCTGGTATTGGTCGCCGTCATCATCTGGCCGAGCGTCTCATTGTTCCTGCCACGCCTGATCGTGCCGGAGATGCTTAAGTAGCTACTCTTCCCTGTCGAGTGCGCAGCTTACAGTGTAGACAACGCCGCGCGGCAGAAAGTCGACGGTTGCTTCGCCGCCGAGCTGGTCGCGTGCGCTGCGCTCGATCAGCCGTGAGCCGAAGCCACGCTGCACCGGTGCCGTGACGGGCGGGCCGCCTGCCTCAGTCCAGATCAACCGCAACTTGCGCCCGTCGCTTTCTTCGAGGATTTCCCAATCCACCGCGACGGTCCCGGTGTCGTTCGATAGCGCGCCGTATTTGGCGGCATTGGTTGCGATCTCGTGCACGATCATCGACAGCACGACGGCGAGCCGCGGCGACAGCGGGACCCGCGGTCCGAACATCCGCGTCCGCTCCGGATTGTTGAGCAGGTAGGGCTGCAGCACCCGCGCAATCACTTCCCGCAGCTCCGCGCCCTGCCACTTCTCCTGGCTGAGCAAGTTATGCGCCTCCGCCAGCGCGCCGAGCCTTCCCTCGAACTTCTCGCGCTCCGCCCGGCTCGCGCTGCGGAAGGTCTGGGTGGCGATCGACTGCAGGACCGCGAGCGTATTCTTGACGCGATGGTTGAGCTCCTCGATCAGGAGATTGTGGAGCATCTCGCCGCGGGCGATCTGGGTTGCCATCCGCACCGCGAAGGCGAGCCCGACCATCAGCAGCACGGCACCCATTACGCTCGTGATCGCGAGGTTACGCCAGAGCGGCGCGACCAGCGAGCTTTCGGCAACGCCGGCGGCGACGGTCCAGCCGGTGAGCGAGGAGCGGGTAAAGCTCGTAATCAGCCGCACGCCCTCGAGCGATACCGTCGGCAGGGTGGCTTCCGGATTGTTGAACATCTCCGTATAGAGCGAGGGCGATGCACGCTTGCCGACAGTATCCTGTGGGTTAGGCACGCGCGCGAAATTGGTGCCTTCGCCGTCGAAGATCGAGATCGTCCAGTCCTTGCTCGGCCGCTGCTGCTCGACCATCGCCTGGAAAATCTCGATCGGCGGACTGAAGGAAATGTCGTAGAGTACTTCGCCATCGACGATGACGGGCACCTCGACCGTCACGATCAGCCGCTTCTTCACCGACCCAAAGAACAGGTTGGAATAGACCGGCTTCTTCTCCGCAAATACCCTCCCGACCAGGGCGAGGTTGTTGCGCAATGGCAGGTTGGCCGTATCAGGCGTGAGAGAAGAGAACAATTGGCGGCCTTCGCGGTTCGCCACCAGCACGACGCCGCCTTCGCCATACTGGTCGAGGAAGCCTTGGCAGATGCGGCGGAATCCGTCGAAATCTCCGTCGCGCAGCGCGTTTGTCAGCGATAGCACCTGGAGCGCGCCAGTGATCCGCTGCATCTCCGAGTCGAGCACGAGGCGAATGCTGCGAACCGTTTCAAGGACCCGTTGCGTCGCGTTCTGGCGGTCCTGCTTGTAATGGCTGAAAACGATGCCGGCCGCGAAAACAATCAACGGCAGCGTGGTTCCCGCGACCAGAAGGGCAAGACGCACTGGCAGTGAAAGTTTCGGCAACGCAAGCCCCGGATACACGCCTAATCGGAGGCAAGCATAGGAGAAGCCGCCGAATTTCGCCAAGGATATTAGGAGGATGTTAGTGCGCTATCGGCAGGGCATCGGGTTCCGCAGCGGCCGCCTCGCGCTGCGCAATGCCTCTCTTTTTGCCTAAAGATTACTGTCGATGATCGCGGCATACACCATGGTGCGCAGCTCGCGCCGCAAGGGATAGGCGCTCGACGGCAGCACCTGAGTCATGAAGATCGTGATCAGCTCTTCCACCGGGTCGATGAAGAACGACGTTGTCGCCGCACCGCCCCAGTTGAACTCGCCGGGACTGCCGGCAATCAAGGTCTGCGCCGGGTTCATGGTGACGGCGAAGCCGAGCCCGAAGCCGATGCCGTTATAGGCCGCTTCCGAGAACAGCGAGCGCGACATCGCCGGCAGGTCGACCCCGCCGGGCAGATGGTTGGACGTCATCAGCTTCAGCGTCTTCGGACCTAACAATCTGATACCGCCGAGCTCACCGCCATTGAGCAGCGCCCGGCAGAAGGTGAGATAGTCGGCCGTGGTCGAGCACAGGCCGCCGCCACCGGAGATGAAGGACGGCGGCGACAGGAATGAGCTCGTCGCCGGGTCGTCCTGCAGCGTCAGCGTGCCCTTTCGCTCGGTGGCGTGGAACGTCATGCCGCCCTGCGGGTCGGCCGAATAACACGCCGCGAACCGATGCGCCTTGTCCTTGGGCACGAAGAAGTCGGTATCCTTCATCCCGAGCGGATCGAGGATGCGCTCCTTTAGAAACTGCTCGAACGGCTTGCCGCTGATCAAACCGATGAGATAGCCGATCACGTCCGTGGCGACGGAGTAATTCCAGGCCTCGCCCGGCGAAAATTCAAGCGGAATTTTTGCAAGGTCGTCGATCATGCCTTGCAGCGTGCCGGCCTTGATGACTTCGCCGATCTTGTTCTCGCGATAGGCCGCGTCGACGTTGCTGCGTTGTTGGAAGCCGTATGTCAGGCCGGAGGTATGCCGCAACAGATCCACGATCAGCATCGGCCGTGACGGCGGCCGGGTCAGGAAGGCGGGGTGCGTACCGGCCACGAACACGCCGAGGTTCTTCCATGCCGGAATGTATTTGTGCACGGGCTCGTCGAGCGCGACGCGGCCTTCCTCGACCAGCATCATGAACGCGACGGAGGTTAGCGGCTTGGTCATCGAATAGATGCGGAAGATCGTGTCGTCCTTGACTGGCACCTTGCGCTCGAGATCGGCAAAGCCCTGCGCAGACGAATGGACGACCTTGCCGCGGCGATAGATCAGGAGCTGCGTCCCCGGGAAGCGGCCGGCATCGATGTAGCGCTGCTTCAGATGATTTTCGAGGCGATCGAGGGCCGCCTTGGACATTCCGGCGGATTCGGGGGAGGCGGGGGCTAACATCGGCATCTCCGGCTGGCGACTGCGGCCTTGATAGCCGAAAAGTGTCCCCTGTTCCAACGGGCCGGGCTTATGTGGGTTGGAAGGGTGATATAGGCTGACACCAGCCATCGCATATCTCCGCAGGACAGCAAAATGCGCCAATTCAGCGAGACCGAACTGACCGCCGCCGTCATCCGCAGCTTCGACAATACGCCTGATACGCGCGCCAAATTCCTGCTGCAGGAACTGGTGAAGTCCCTCCACGACTATGTCCGCAAGACCGACCTCACCTTCGAGGAATGGGAATATGCGATCGATTTTCTCACGCGGACGGGCCAGAAGTGTACCCCGATCCGGCAGGAGTTCATTCTGCTGTCCGACGTGCTCGGCGTGTCGATGCTGGTCGATGCCGTGAACCACCGGGAGCGCGAGGGCGCCACCGAGACCACGGTGCTCGGCCCGTTCTATGTCGGCGAGCACAAGGTGATGCCACACGGCACCGATATCTCGGCAACGCTACCCGGCGAGCGGATGTTCGTGCAGAGCCGCGTCACCGACCTCGAGGGCAAGCCACTGGCCGGCGTGCCGGTCGACATCTGGCATGCCGACGATGACGGCTTCTATGACTCCCAGAAGCCGGCCTATGCAACGGAAGGGCCGTCGTCGCGGGCGCGTTTCATTACCGATGCCGATGGAAGGTTCTTCTTCCGCACCATCCTGCCGTGCAGCTACCCGATTCCGACCGACGGCCCGGTGGGCGAGATGATCGTGCAGACCGGCCGTCACCCGATGCGGCCGGCCCACGTGCATTTCCTGGTCGATGCGCCCGGCTATCAGCCGCTGATCACCCACGTCTTCATCGACGGCGACAAGTATCTCGATTCCGACGTGGTGTTCGGGGTCAAGGACGAGCTGGTCGCCAGAATCGAAAAGCGTACCGATCCGACGATGCCGGACGGCAAGCCCGCGGGCGAGCCGTGGCACCTGATGAGCTACGAATTCCGCATGAAGCCAGGCGAGGGAAGCGCGCCGAAACCGATGATGGCGAAGGCGGCTGAAGACGCATAACGCAGGGTGCCGCATCGTCTGCTCAATTCTTGTGCGCCGCACAAAGATTGAGCGAAACGCAAATTTCGAATGCGGTGACTGGTTCCTGACCGCTGCCGCTTTTTGCAGCAACATACGAAGAGTGCATTGAAATAATTGTAGATTTTGCGCTGCTGGAGGCTTGGCACGAAGCTTGAATAGCTTGTGTCGACGCCATTGAAGCCGTCCCTCGAGACCACTCATCCGAATTGTGACGCCGCCATTCCGGGGCCTCCCTGGAACGCGCCTTTCTGCGCCTGGCGCGGTGACACCAATCGGACGGCCCCGTTCAACGCACCGACGCAAAAGGACAACGACGCCCATGACGAAGCCTACCTATCCGACCTCACGCCACGGTTTCAGCCGCCGCCAGCTCCTCAAGGCCACCGGCGGCACGGCGGCATTACTCGCTGCGGCCAAGCTGAATTTCCCGGCTGGCGCGTTTGCGCAAGGCGCGGGTCCGGAAGTGACCAAGGCGACGCTCGGGTTCATCGCGCTGAGCGACGCCGGTCCACTGTTCGTCGCCAAGGACAAGGGATTCTTCGCCAAGCACGGCATGCCCGACGTCGAGGTCGCCAAGCAGGCGTCGTGGGGTACCACCCGCGACAACCTCGTGCTTGGTTCGGAAGGCAACGGCATCGATGGCGCGCATATCCTGACGCCGATGCCATATCTGATTTCAGCCGGCAAGGTAACGCAGAACAACGTGCCGACGCCGATGTACATCTTGGCGCGGCTCAATCTCGATGCGCAGTGCATCTCGATTGCCAAGGAATATGCCAACCTCAAGATCGGGACTGACTCTTCGCCACTTAAAGCCGTGTTCGAGCAGAAGAAGGCCGCCGGCAAGTCGGCCAAGATTGCGATGACCTTCCCGGGCGGCACGCACGATTTGTGGATCCGTTACTGGCTCGCCGCCGGTGGCATCGATCCCGACAAGGACGTCGAGACCATCGTGGTGCCGCCGCCGCAGATGGTTGCCAACATGAAGGTGGGCACGATGGATGCCTTCTGCGTTGGTGAACCCTGGAATCTGCAGCTCATCAACCAGGGTATCGGCTACACCGCGGTCAATACCGGCGAGCTCTGGAACAAGCATCCGGAGAAGTCGCTCGGCATGCGCGCAGCCTGGGTCGACAAATATCCAAAGGCCGCCAAGGCCATCCTGATGGCTGTCATGGAGGCGCAGCAATGGGCCGACAAGGCCGAGAACAAGAAAGAGCTCGCCACCATCATGGGCAAGCGGCAGTGGATGAATTGCCCTGTCGACGACGTTTATGACCGTTCGGCGGGCAAGTTCGACTACGGCATTCCCGGAAAGGTCGTCGAGAACTCGCCGCACATCATGAAGTACTGGCGCGACTTCGCTTCCTATCCGTTCCAGAGCCACGATCTCTGGTTCATGACGGAAGATATCCGTTGGGGCAAATACGAAGCAGGCTTCGACAGCAAGGCGCTGGTGGCCAAGGTCAACCGTGAGGATCTCTGGAAAGAAGCCGCCAAGACGCTGGGCGTTCCCGCCGCAGAGATACCGACTTCGACCTCGCGCGGCAAGGAGACCTTCTTCGACGGCAAGGTGTTCGATCCGGAAAACCCGGCTGCGTATCTGAAGTCCCTTTCGATTAAGCGCGTTGAAGTCTGATCAAGCCCGGGCCGCGCGCGGTTGCGGGCGGCCCGCTCATTGAACACGGAGATGCATTTTCAATGACGATGCCTGCGATCAAAGCTGAAGCCACTGCCGTGGCCATTCCGACCGCCTCACCGACCTCTGCGGCACCGGTGGTGACGATGACACCGAAGCCGGCGCCACGTGCCGAGAAATACGTCAAGATGGGCAAGGAGATCGCGGTGCGCATCGTGCCGCCGCTGATCGTGCTAGCGCTCCTGATGCTGTTCTGGGAATTGGTCTGCCGCCGCACCGGCTCGACCCTGCCGCCGCCGTCGCGCGTCTTCAAGGACACCAAGGAACTGATCTTCGATCCGTTCTTCGACAATGGCGGCATCGACAAGGGCCTGTTCTGGCATCTGTCCGCCTCGCTGCAGCGCGTCGCGTATGGCTATTCGATCGCCGCGATCGTCGGCATCGCGCTGGGTACGCTGGTCGGGCAATCGGTGTGGGCGATGCGCGGACTCGATCCGCTGTTCCAGGTGCTGCGCACCATTCCGCCACTGGCCTGGCTGCCGCTGTCGCTGGCCGCGTTCCGTGATGGACACCCATCGGCGATCTTCGTCATCTTCATCACCTCGGTCTGGCCGATTATCATCAACACCGCGGTCGGCATCCGCAACATCCCGCAGGATTACCGGAATGTCGCAGCCGTCGTGCAGCTCAATCCGTTGGAGTTCTTCTCCAAGATCATGATCCCGGCAGCGGCGCCCTACATCTTCACGGGCCTGCGCATCGGCATCGGCCTGTCGTGGCTGGCGATCGTGGCTGCGGAAATGCTGATCGGCGGCGTCGGCATCGGCTTCTTCATCTGGGACGCCTGGAATTCCTCGCACATCAGCGAAATCATCCTGGCGCTGTTCTACGTCGGCATCATCGGCTTCGTGCTCGACCGCCTGATCGCGGGACTGGCGAAGGTCGTGACCCGCGGCACCGCGCTGAACTGAAGGATCAAGTCATGCACGCCTATCTGAAGCTCGACCATATCGACAAGACGTTCACCCGCGGCAACGCCACGACGGAAGTGCTGAAGGACATCAGCCTGACCATCGCGAAGGGCGAATATGTCTCGATCATCGGCCATTCCGGCTGTGGCAAGTCCACGCTGCTCAATATCGTCGCCGGCCTCACCGGCGCCACAAACGGTGGCGTGCTGCTGGAGAACCGCGAGGTCAATTCGCCGGGACCGGATCGCGCGGTTGTGTTCCAGAACCACAGCCTGCTGCCGTGGCTGACAGTGTACGAAAACGTCAAACTCGGCGTCGACAAGGTGTTTTCGTCGACCAAGAGCCGCGCCGAGCGCGACGCCTGGGTGATGCACAATCTCAATTTGGTGCAGATGGCGCACGCCAAGGACAAGCGCCCGTCGGAGATTTCGGGTGGCATGAAGCAGCGCGTCGGCATTGCCCGTGCGCTGGCGATGGAGCCGAAAGTGCTTTTGCTCGACGAGCCGTTCGGCGCGCTTGATGCGCTGACACGTGCGCACCTGCAGGACTCGGTGATGGCGCTGCACCAGAAGCTCGGCAACACCATCCTGATGATCACGCACGACGTCGACGAGGCCGTGCTGCTGTCGGACCGCATCGTGATGATGACCAACGGCCCGAGCGCACGGATCGGCGAAGTGCTGGACGTGCCTTTGGCGCGTCCGCGCAAGCGGCTCGAGCTCGCGACCAATCCCGGCTACCTCAAGTGCCGGCAACGCGTGCTCGAATTCCTCTACGAGCGGCATCGCTTCGTCGAGGCGGCGTAGGCTCCTACGAAAGCGGCTAGGGAAGGACGTGCCATGAGCGAACCGCTCGTCATCGTCGGCAACGGCATGGCTGCTGCCCGTCTGGTCGATGAACTGGCCAAGGTGGCCTTGGGCCGCTACGCCATTGCCGTGATCGGCGACGAACCGCGGCTTGCGTATAATCGCGTGCTATTGTCATCGGTGCTGGCCGGCGAAACCACCTCGCAGGACATCGAGCTGCGGCCGGCGTCCTGGTGGCGCGACCGCGGCGTGACCCTGAAGTATGGTTGCGTGGCGACCGAGATTGATGTCGGTCGCCGCGAACTCAAGATGGAGAACGACGAGAGCATTCCGTTTTCGAAATTGGTGCTGACCACCGGCTCGTCGCCGCTGCGGCTGAATGTACCCGGCGCCGATCTCGCCGGCGTGCACACGTTTCGTGACAGCCGCGACGTCGACTTGCTGCTGACACTGGCCGCGCAGAAGAAGCGTGTGGTGGTGGTTGGCGGTGGACTGCTGGGTCTCGAGGCGGCTTATGGCCTCGCCAAGGCTGGCGCGCCGGTGACGCTGGTGCATCTGATGGACCGCCTGATGGAGCGACAGCTCGACGCGCCTGCGGCGGCGCTATTAAAATCCCTCGTCGAGAGCAAGGGCATCGAAATTCTTCTCAACGCCAACACGGCGAGCATTCATGGCGAGACGCGGGTTGAAGGCGTCGAACTGGCGGACGGACGCCTGCTTGAGGCCGACGCCGTGATCTTTGCCGCAGGCATTCGTCCGAACATCGCGCTCGCCAGGGAAGCCGGTATCCCTGTCAACCGCGGCATCGTGGTCGACGATCATCTGCAGACCGGCGCCTCCGGTATATTCGCCATCGGCGAGTGCGCCGAGCATCGCGGCGTCTGCTACGGCCTGGTCGAGCCGGCCTATGAGCAGGCGAGGGTGCTGGCGCGGCATCTCGCCGGGCGTGAAGCGTCGTACAGCGGAAGCATCGTTGCGACCAATCTGAAAGTTTCCGGCGTCAACGTGTTCTCCGCAGGCGATTTTATGGGCGGCGACGGCAGCGAGGCCATCGTACTCTCCGACATCAACCACGGCACTTACAAGAAGCTCGTGATCGCGGACGGGAGATTGACCGGCGCGGTTCTGATCGGCGATGTCGCCGACGCGCTCTGGTATCTCGAATTGATCCGCACGCGTCAGCCGACGGCCCGAATTCGCGCCGATATGATGTTCGGCCGCTCGCTCGCGATCCGTTCCGAGGCGGCATGATCGGATTGCTGGCATGACAGTCGTCGATCCCGATCTCCGCGCTGTCAAAACCACCTGCGCCTATTGCGGCGTCGGCTGCGGCATATTGGCGACGCCGGACGGACGGGGCGGGGCCGCGATCTCGGGCGATCCTGACCATCCCGCCAATTTCGGCCGGTTGTGCTCGAAGGGTTCGGCGCTTGGCGAGACGCTCGGGCTGACGAACCGGCTGCTCTATCCGATGATCCGCTGCGGCAAAGGAACCATGGAGCGGGTCGCCTGGAGCGACGCGCTCGACCATGTCGCGCACAGGTTTCAGCACATCATCGCGCGCGACGGTCCGGGCGCGGTCGCGTTCTATCTTTCCGGCCAGTTGCTGACCGAGGATTACTACGTCGCCAACAAGCTGATGAAGGGCTTTATCGGCAGCGCCAATGTCGACACCAATTCGCGGCTGTGCATGGCCTCGTCCGTGGCCGGCCACCGCCGCGCTTTTGGCGCCGACACCGTGCCGGGATGTTACGAGGATCTCGACGAGGCCGACCTCTTGGTGCTGGTCGGCTCCAACGCGGCCTGGTGCCATCCGGTGCTGTACCAGCGCATGCTCGCCAACAAGCAGAAGCGCGGTGCGCGCATCGTCGTGATCGACCCGCGCCGGACCGACACCGTCGGCGACGACGATCTGTTCCTGGGATTGAGGCCGGGCACGGATACGGCGCTGTTCAGCGGGTTGCTGGTTTACCTCGCGGACAACGGCGTACTCGACCGCGACTACATCGAACTCCACACCACCGGTTTCGACGAGACAATCGCCCGCGCGCGCAGCATCACCGGCAGCGCCGGCGCAACGGCGCTCGCGACCGGCCTGTCCGAGCAGGACGTTGCGACGTTCTTCCAAATGTTTGCCAATACGCCGCGCGTGGTCACCCTCTATTCGCAGGGCGTCAATCAATCGGCGCAGGGCACCGACAAGGTCAACGCCATCCTCAATTGCCATCTCGCGACCGGGCGGATCGGCTTGCCGGGCGCGTCGCCGTTCTCGCTGACCGGGCAGCCCAACGCGATGGGCGGACGCGAGGTAGGCGGGCTCGCCAACCAGCTCGCCGCCCATATGGGATTCACGCCGCCAGATATCGATCGCGTGCGGCGGTTCTGGAAGGCGCCGCGCATCGCCACCCATGAGGGCCTGAAGGCGGTGCAGATGTTCGAGGCGATCGGGCGCGGCGAGATCAAGGCGCTATGGGTGATGGGCACCAATCCAGCGGTGTCGCTGCCGAACGCGGATGCTGTTCGCGAAGCCCTGAAGAAGCTCGAGCTGTTCGTGGTTTCTGAGAACGTGATCTCCAACGACACGGTGGACGCTGGCGCGCATGTGCTGCTGCCGGCGCAGGCCTGGGGCGAGAAATCCGGCACGGTGACCAACTCGGAACGGCGCATCTCGCGGCAGCGCGCGTTTCTTGCCTCCCCGGGCGAAGCCAAGCCCGATTGGTGGATCATGGGCGAAGTCGCCAGGCGGCTGGGCTTCGGCGCGGCCTTCAGCTTCACCTCGGCGGCGGATATTTTTCGCGAGCACGCCGCGCTTTCGACCTTCGAGAACGAAGGCGCGCGCGACTTCGATATCGGCGCGCTGCAGTCGCTGTCGGACAGCGATTTCGATGCAATGGCGCCGGTGCAATGGCCGGTCCGGCAGGGGACCGAGCCGCAAGCGCGCTTCTTCGCCGAAGGCGGTTTCTTTGCCAACGATTTCAGAGCCCGTTTCATCGCGCCGGAAATTCCGGCGCTGCGAACCGAGACCAGCGCGGTACGGCCGTTGCGGCTCAACACCGGGCGCATCCGCGACCAGTGGCACACCATGACGCGGACGGGGATGAGCCCGCGGCTCGGCCAGCATCTGCCGGAGCCGTTCGTGGAGGTCCATCCCGACGATGCCGCAAAATTTGGCGTTGCCGACGGCGACTTCGCGCGTGTCACCACCGACTACGGGCAATGCACGCTCCGCGTCATCGTCAGCGAACGCCAGCAGCGCGGCATGCTGTTCGCGCCGATCCACTGGAGCGAGGCCAATGCGACCGGCGCGCGCGTCGGCTCGCTGGTGGCGCCCGTCACCGATCCGTTCTCCGGTCAGCCCGAGAACAAGGCGACGCCGGCCTCGATCGTGCCTTACGAATACGTCTTCCGCGGCTTTGCGTTGTCGCGCAAGGCACTCGAACTGCCCGCGCATGCCTGGGTGGCGCGCGTTGCCGTCAAAGGCGGCCATGGCTACCTGTTCGCCGACAATGCCGATGTCGCGGGCTGGCAATCCTGGCTGAAATCCATCGCGCGCGATGACCTCGCGGAATACAAGGACTTTGGCGGCGGCGTCTATCGCGCCGCATCCTTTGACGGCGACCGTATCGACACCTGCCTGTTCATCGGCCCGGCGCGCGACGCCGGCGACTGGAACGTGGTCAAGGACCTGTTTGCCGCTGATGCGCTGAACCACGACCAGCGCCGCATGCTCCTGTCGGGCAAATCGGCTGACGGCCTCGCCAACGCCGGCCCGATCGTCTGTGCCTGCTTCGGCGTCGGCCGCAACACGATCTGCGAGGCCATCGCAGCGGGTGCGGGCACCGCCGCCGACATCGGCGCCAAGCTGAAAGCCGGCACCAATTGCGGCTCCTGCATTCCGGAATTGAAGCGGCTGATTGCGCAGACGGGAACGGACGACGCCGCGCAGCGGAAGCTCGCGGCGGCGAACTGACCTTTCCACGTCATTGCGAGGAGCGAAGCGACGAAGCAATCCATTCTTTCTTTGCTCGGAGAAATGGATTGCTTCGCTGCGCTCGCAATGACGGCACCTCACCCCTTCCTGTTCTTCGCATTCACCGCGATCGCCGCCGCGGCGGTGCGGTTCTCGACGCCGAGCTTGGAATAGATCTGCTCGAGGTGCTTGTCGACGGTGCGCGGGGAGAGTCCCAAAATCTGCGCGATGTCGCGGTTGGTTTTGCCCTTGGACAGCCACGACAGCACTTCGCCCTCGCGCGTCGTCAGGCCCAACTCGCTGGAGAATTCCACTGGCGCCTCCGCGCCGGAATCTTTCGCCAGCCGCAGCAGGAATTCGTTCGCACCGAGCTTCCCCATATACTGCAGGCGAAGCTGCTCGTTGCCGTGACGCGTCGGCATGGCGGCGGCCTTTGCGCCGGCTTTGCCCTTGCGTGCCTCATCGAGCCATTGCGGAATCGGCTCGGGCAGCACGACGTCATCCTCGCCGTCGGCGGCGAGCGAGTCGGAGAGCAGCTTTTGCGCCTGCGGTGTCGCCCACATGATCTTGCCTGCGCCGTTCACCGCGAGCAGATAGCGGCCGGAGACGTCGAGCGCGGCGCGCGCGCTCTGGGTCAGGCGGGCATTGGCGAGATGGACGCGGATGCGCGCCAGCATCTCCTCGACCGCGATCGGCTTTGTCACATAGTCGACGCCGCCAGCCTCCAGCCCGCGCACAATGTGTTCGGTTTCGGCCAGCCCCGTCATGAAGATGATCGGAACATGGTCGAGCCCGGCGTCGCGCTTCAGCCGCCGGCAGGTCTCGAACCCATCCATCCCCGGCATCACAGCGTCGAGCAGCACGATGTCAGGCGTGATCTGGTCGACGATCCGCATGGCGGAAGCACCATCGAGCGCGACCATGACGGTCATGCCCGCGCCGTCGAGCGCATCGGTCAATAGCCGCAGCGTCTCGGGCGAGTCGTCGACGACGAGGGCGACGTCGCGCTTTTTTGATTCAATGATCATAGCTGTGCAGGGCTTTCAGGGTCGCCATGTACTGATCGAGATCGAAGCGGTCGATCAATACGCGCATTTGCGACACGAAGTCGGCATGTTCGGGGTAGTCATTTCCGATCTCGTCGAGCTTGACCTGGATCGCGCGGACGTAGCCCAGTTGCCCAAGCCCGATCAGTTCCTCGACATGTTTCACTGGCGGCCGCGAGCCGGTCTCCGGCCTCCAATGGGGGGCAGGGACATCGCCTGCCTCATACTGCCACTCGAACTTCAGCAATTGCCGGATGGTTTCGAGTAGCTTGGGAATATCGATCGGCTTCATCAGGTAGCCGTCGTGGAATGGTTGCGCCAGCGGCGCGCCATGCGCTTCAAGCGCGCTCGCCGACACCATCAGGATACGCGCCTGGTGATGGCCGCCGGCGCGCAGCGTCTCCGCCACCGTCCAGCCGTCCATCCCGGCCATCGAGATGTCGAGCAGGAACAGATCAGGCCGGCAATGCTGCGCCAGCGCGAGACAGCCAGGGCCATCGGGCGCGCTGAGCAGAATGAAGCCGAGCGGCGTCAGCACCTGGCGCAGGAGATCGCGGTGGGTCGGATCGTCGTCGGTGATCAGGATCGTCTTGCGGGGGCCGTGATAGCCGAAGATCGGCGCCTCCACCGGCGCGATCCGCGTCGGATTCGTGACTTCCGACAGCAGGATTTTCACTCGAAACGTGCTGCCGTTGCCGACTTGGCTGGTCACCTTGATGTCGCCGCCCATTACGCCCGCGAGCAGCCGGCTGATGGTCAGCCCAAGCCCGGTGCCGGTTTGTGGCTGCGAGACGCCGAGCGCGCCGCGTTCAAAGGGTGCGAAGATACGTTCGAGGTCGTCCGGCTGGATGCCGGGTCCGGTATCGATCACCTCGAACTCCGCAACGGGACTGCGGTAATGTACGACGAACTGCACGTTTCCGGTCTGCGTGAACTTCAGTGCATTCGAGATCAGGTTGATCAGAACCTGCCGCAGCCGCTTCTCATCGGCATAGACGACGAGCGGCAGCACCGAAGGCCGTTTGAAGATGAAGTCGATACCCTTGGCGGCGGCCTGAACGCGAAACATGCCGACGAGCTGATCGAGAAATTCGCTCAGGCGGACCTCGTCGCGCGACAGATAAAGCCGGCCTGCTTCGATTTTGGAGATATCGAGGATGCCGTCGATCAGTCCTGACAAATGGTCGGCACTGCGCCGGACCACTCGCACCTGGTCGCGGGGCTTGGCAGGCAGATTGGCATCCTGCTCGAGCAATTGCGCATAGCCTGAGATGGCGTTCAGCGGCGAGCGCAGTTCATGGCTCAATCCCACCACGTAACGGCTCTTGGCAAGGTTTGCCGATTCCGCGACTTCCTTGGCGCGCTGCAGTTCGGCATCGGTCCGCTTATGCGCGTCGATCTCCTGAATCAGGAGCGCAGTCTGCCGCCGCGTTTCAGCTTCCGCCGCGCGGCGGCTCTGTTGCGCCAGCACGAACAGCCATGCCACCACGCCGATGATGATGGTGAGCGCGAAGAACACCTTCCACAGCACGTCCGACAGCGCAAAATTTTCGACGGGCATTGCCGCCGAGGTCTGCAGGTAGATCAGCCCCAGCGTCAACCCGACCAGCCCCGCGGAAACCGCGAACACGCCGAGATAGTGCCCGAACTGCGAATTGATCCGCGCGTAGATCGCCTCCGGCAACAGTTTCCCGAGCATGTCCGAGACCTGAGCACCGGCGCGCGCATGCGGCTTGCAGAGATCATGGCAGCGCGCATCGAGCGAACAGCACAGCGAACAGATTGGGCCGGCATAGGCCGGGCATGAGGCCATGTCCTCCGGCTCGAACGAGTGCTCGCAGATGCAGCACTGGATCGATTCGAGGTTCTGCCAGCTCCGCTTCGGCTTGCGCGCGATGTAATATTTGCCGTCGGTCGCCCATGCGATCAGGGGCGCGGTGACGAAGGCAACCGCGAGCGCCACGAAGGCAGAGAGCGCCTTCGCCGTCGGGCCGAACAGGCCGTAAAAGGCAGAGATCGAAACGATGGTCGCGATCGTCATCGCGCCGACGCCGACCGGATTGATATCGCAGAGATGCGCGCGCTTGAACTCGATGTGCTGCGGGCGCAAGCCGAGCGGCTTGTTGACGACGAGATCGGCAACCAGCGCGCCGACCCAGGCAATCGCTACATTGGAATAAAGCGCCAACGTCTGCTCGAGCGCCTTGTAGACGCCGATTTCCATCAACAGCAGCGCCACCAGAACGTTGAAGACGAGCCACACCACGCGGCCGGGATGGCTGTGGGTCAGTCGCGAGAAGAAGTTCGACCAGGCGATCGAGCCGGCATAGGCGTTGGTGACGTTGATCTTGATCTGCGAGAGAATGACGAAGGTGCCGGTTAGCGCCAGCGCCAGATCGGGCTGGGACAGCACATAGCGAAACGCTTCGAGATACATGTGCGCCGGCTCGGCGGCCTGCTCGCTGGAGACGCCATGGCTCAGCGCGAAGTAGGCGAGAAACGAGCCCAGGAGCAGCTTGAGCGCGCCGAAAATGATCCAGCCGGGGCCGGCGCTGAGCAGCGCAATCCACCACGACGTCCGCGAGGTGCGGCGATCGCGCGGCAGAAACCGCAGGAAGTCGACCTGCTCGCCGATCTGCGCAACCAGCGAAAACACCACCGACGCGGCGGTGCCGAACAGCAGCAGATCGAGATGGCCGCCGGCGTCGCCATGCTCGCCTGCGAATCTGCGCCACTCCGTGAACGACTGCGGGTTGGCGTAGGCGATCGCCACGAAGGGCAGGATGTGAAGCACGATCCAGAGCGGCTGCGTCCACAATTGAAAGCGGCTGATCAGGGTGATGCCGTAGGTCACCAGGGGAATGATGACGACGGCGCTGATGAGATAGCCGATCGGGCGCGGGATGCCGAAGCACATCTCGAGCGCCGCGGCCATGATAACTGCCTCGATCGCGAAGAAGATGAAGGTGAACGAGGCGTAGATCAGTGAGGTGATGGTGGAGCCGATATAGCCGAAGCCGGCGCCGCGGGTCAGCAGATCAATATCGATGCCGCATTTTGCGGCATGATAGGCAATCGGCAGGCCGCAGAGGAAGATGATGACGCTGACGACAAGAATGGCTGATGTGGCGTTGGCCGCGCCGTAATTGAGCGTAATGGTGCCGCCGATCGCCTCCAGCGCCAGAAAGGAGATCGCGCCGAGCGCGGTATTGGCGACGCGGGCGGCAGACCACCGCCGCGCGCTCTTGGCGGTGAAGCGCAGCGCGTAGTCTTCCAGCGTCTGGTTGGCAACCCATTGGTTATATTGGCGCCTGACGCGGTCTATCCGCTGCCGCCCTGCCACTTGCAGCTCCTGCCCAGTTCGACCGACCCGCTTGGCCCAGCAAACTCCGTACCAAACCCTACGTCGCTATTTTGCGGTGCAATATACGCAATCCCACGTATCTGTGCGGTGCACAATTCTGGGCAATCCTCGCCTGACCAATAAGCGTTCTCGAACAAAATGGGGTGCTCATGTCAGACGAACCAAACAAGGGCCTGCGGTCTCCGCTTCGCCGCAAACTGCTGATGGGCGCGGCGGCGCTGCCGCTCATTTCGATCCTTCCCCGGCCCTCATTCGGGGCAGGCCCCACAACCGCCACCGTCAACACCACGGGGCTCGCGGTCACCGATACGGAGGTCACCGTCGGCATCCTGCACTCGGCCACCGGCACGATGGCGATCTCGGAGACGGGCTCGATCCAGGCCGAAAAGCTCGCGATCGAACAGATCAACGCCGCCGGCGGCGTGCTCGGGCGCAAGATCAAGTTCATCCAGGAAGACGGCGCCAGCGACTGGCCGACCTTTGCGGAAAAGGCCAAGAAGCTTCTCGTCAACGACAAGGTCGCAGCGATCATGGGCTGCTGGACCTCGGCATCGCGCAAGGCGGTGCTGCCGGTGGTCGAGCAGTACAACGGTATGCTGTACTATCCCACCTTCTATGAAGGCCTCGAGCAGTCCAAGAACGTCATCTACACCGGTCAGGAAGCGACCCAGCAGATTCTCGCCGGCCTGAACTGGATCGCCAAGGAGAAGGGCGCCAAATCGTTCTTCTTCATCGGTTCGGACTACATCTGGCCGCGCACCTCGAACAAGATCGCGCGCAAGCACGTCGAGAACGTACTGAAGGGCAAGGTCGTCGGCGAGGAATATTACGCGCTCGGCAGCACCCAGTTCAATTCGGTGATCAACAAGATCAAACTGACGAAGCCCGACGTCATCTTCACCGACGTGGTCGGCGGCTCCAACGTCGCCTTCTACAAGCAGCTCAAGGCGGCCGGCGTCGACCTGTCGAAGCAGGCGCTCCTGACGATTTCGGTGACCGAGGACGAGATCGACGGCATCGGCGGCGAGAACATCGCGGGTGCCTATGCCTGCATGAAATACTTCCAGTCGCTCGACAATGCCAACAACAAGACGTTCGTTCCCGCCTTCAAGAAGATGTGGGGCGAGAAGACCGTGATCGGCGACGTGACGCAGGCCGGCTATCTCGGCCCGTGGCTGTGGAAGCTGACCTGCGAGAAGGCCGGCAGCTTCGACGTCGACAAGATCGCAGCAGCTTCGCCCGGCGTCGAATTCAAGGAGGCGCCCGAAGGTTACGTGCGCATCCATGAAAACCATCACCTCTGGTCGAAGACCCGTGTCGGGCGCGCTAAGCTCGATGGCCAGTTCGAACTGATCTTCGAGACCGCGGACCTGATCGAGCCCGATCCGTTCCCTAAGGGCTACCAATAAGCGCGGAACCTTCCCGCAACTTTCCAACCGCTCCCTGGCGTGGACCGTCAATCCGCGCTTCACGACCCCGCGTCGCGAATTCTCTCGCGACGCGGGGACCTTCCTCCGGCGGAGAAGTCAGATGTTCGGCGACTATTCGATTGGCGATCTGGGCTCCATCTTCGTCATGCAGGGTTTTGCGGGCCTGATCCTGTTCTCCGTCTACGTGCTGATGGCGCTCGGCCTTGCCATCATCTTCGGCCAGATGGGCGTCATTAACATGGCGCATGGCGAGTTCATGATCCTGGGGGCCTACGTCACCTGGATGACGTCGAATTTGTTCCAGAGCTATCTGCCAGGTCTTTTCAGCGGCTATTTCTTTCTCGCGATGATGCTGGCTTTCCTCGCCTCCGGCGCGCTCGGAATGCTGGTGGAGTGGGTGCTGATCCGTCATCTCTACAAGCGCCCGCTCGACACGCTGCTCGCCACATGGGGCCTCAGCCTCATACTGCAGCAGGCCTATCGCTCCGTCTTCGGCGCGCGCGAGGTCGGCGTCGAGCTGCCGCAGTGGATGCTGGGCTCGCTCAAGGTGACCGACAGCATCGAGGTGCCGATCAACGGCATCTTCGTGATGGGTCTCACCGTTTCGATCACGTGCGCGGTCGCTTACGTCATTTACAAGTCGCGCTGGGGCCGGCAGGTCCGCGCAGTCGTGCAGAACCGGATCATGGCCGGCGCCGTCGGCATCAATACCGAAAAAGTCGATCGCTACACCTACGGTCTCGGTTGCGGGATCGCCGGGATAGCGGGAAGCGCTTTTACCATGATCGGCTCGACCGGTCCGACCTCGGGGCAACTCTACATTGTCGACACGTTCCTGGTTGTCGTGTTTGGCGGCGCCGCGAGCCTGCTCGGCACCATCGCGTCGGCCTTCTCGATCTCGCAAACGCAATCGACGCTCGAATTCTTCATGTCGGGCTCGATGGCCAAGGTTCTCACGTTGCTCGCCGTCGTCGGAATCCTGATGTTGCGGCCGCAGGGCCTCTTCAGCCTCAAGGTTCGCAAGTAAGAACAAGAAAGCACGGTCATGATCATCAACTCGCGCTTCTTCAATCGCTCCGAACTCATCGGCTTCGTTGCACTGGGCCTGGTCCTGCTCGTGATCCTGCCGCTGTCGCTGGATGTGTTCCGTCTCAATCTGGTCGCGAAATATTTGACTTACGCCTTTGTCGCGATCGGCCTCGTGCTGTGTTGGGGATATGGCGGCATCCTGAGCCTGGGGCAGGGCGTGTTCTTCGGCCTTGGCGGCTACTGCATGGCGATGTTCCTCAAGCTGGAGGCATCCAGCGTCGAGAACACCAAGATCCAGTCCACGCCCGGCATTCCGGATTTCATGGATTGGAATCAGATCACCGCGCTGCCGCTGTTCTGGCAGCCGTTCCACAGTCTCACCTTCACCGTTCTCGCCATCATCCTGGTCCCAGGCCTCTTCGCCCTGATCATCGGCACGGCAATGTTCAAGCGCCGCGTCGGCGGCACCTATTTCGCGATCATCACCCAGGCCGTCGCCGCCATCCTTACCATTCTGATTGTCGGGCAGCAGGGTTATACCGGCGGCATCAACGGCATGACCGACCTGCGTACGCTGAAGGGATGGGACATCAGGCCGGACCACGCCAAGATCATCCTGTACTTCGTCGAAGTGGTATTGCTGTTCGCCTGCATCGGCATCGCGCAGTTCATCCGCCTGACCAAGCTCGGCCGCATCCTGGTGGCGATGCGCGAACAGGAAGACCGCGTCCGCTTCTCCGGCTACAGCGTCGCCAATTTCAAGATCTTCGCCTTCTGCATGGCCGCGGTCTTCGCCGCGATCGGCGGCGCCATGTTCGCGCTCAATGTCGGCTTCATGTCACCGTCCTTTGTCGGCATCGTGCCGTCGATCGAGATGGTGATCTACACGGCGGTCGGCGGCCGGATGTCGATCTTCGGCGCTGTGTGGGGGGCGATTTTGGTGAACTTCGCCAAGACCAGCCTTTCGGAATCCTTCCCGCAGCTCTGGCTGTTTGGTCTTGGTGCGCTGTTCATCGCGGTCGTGCTCGCCTTTCCGAATGGTCTGTCCGGCATCTGGGCGGATTACATCCAGCCGCGCATCGATCGCCTGATCGCCTCGATCAAGGCGAAGTCGAGTGGCTGGAGCGGCAATTCCGTCGCCGACGGCGCACCGGCAGAGTGAGGAGATAGATCATGCTCATCGGTCACCAGCCCAAACCCTTCCTGCTCGCGGTCGAAGCGCTCACGGTGTCGTTCGACGGCTTCAAGGCGGTGAACAATCTTTCCTTCTATGTCGAGGAGAACGAGATCCGCGTCATCATCGGCCCCAACGGCGCCGGCAAGACCACGGTGCTCGACCTGATCTGCGGAAAGACCAAGGCCACCTCAGGCTCGATCCAGTTTCGCGGCAAGGAGCTGACGAAGCTGAAGGAGAACCAGATCGTACAGACCGGCGTGGGGCGCAAGTTCCAGACCCCATCGGTGTTCGAGGATCTGACCGTGTTCGAGAATCTCGAGATTTCCTATCCGCGCGGCCGCACTGTGTTCGGCTCGCTCGCCTTCCAGCGCGATGCATCCGTCAAGCAGCGCATCGCGGAAGTCGCCGAGATGATCTTCCTGAAGGATCGTCTCGATACCTATGCCGATCAGCTCAGCCACGGCCAGAAGCAATGGCTCGAGATCGGCATGCTGCTGATTCAGGATCCGGAACTCTTGATGCTCGACGAGCCCGTCGCCGGAATGAGCGTCAGCGAGCGCGCCAAGACCGCCGAACTCTTGAACCGTATCATCAGGGATCGCTCAGTGCTCGTCATCGAGCACGACATGAAATTCGTCGAGGACATCGCCCACAAGGTTACGGTGCTGCACCAGGGCCAGATCCTGTCGGAGGGAACGATGGAGAAGGTCAAGAACGATCCGAAGGTGATCGAAGTTTACCTCGGGCACTAGCGCATGATCCCGGAAAGTGGCGTCCGGTTTCCGGACAAGATCATGCGCAACAAATAAGGAACGCTCATGCTGGCTATTTCGGATCTTCACGTCGCCTACGGCCAAAGCGAAGTTCTGCACGGCCTCAACGTCTCGGTCGCGTCCAACGAGATCGTCGCGATCATGGGCCGCAACGGCATGGGCAAGACCACGCTGATGAAGTCGCTGATGGGCATCGTGCCGACCAAGAGCGGCTCGGTGAGCATGGAAGGCGCCGAGCTCAGCGCAATGCCGAGCTACGAGCGCGTCGCCAAGGGCCTCGCCTACGTGCCACAGGGCCGCATGATCTTTTCCACCATGACGGTGAAGGAGAACATCGAGACCGGCCTCGTGGTGTCGGGCGGCTCGGAGGTGCCCGAGGACATCTACGAATTGTTCCCGGTGCTGCTGGAGATGAAAGGCCGGCGCGGTGGCAATCTCTCCGGTGGGCAGCAGCAGCAGCTCGCGATCGCTCGCGCGCTCGCCACCAAGCCAAAAGTGCTGCTCCTGGATGAGCCGACCGAGGGCATCCAGCCGTCGATTATCAAGGACATGGCGCGCACCCTGAAGCGCATCCGCGACGAGCGCGGCCTGTCGATCGTCGTTTCCGAACAGGTGTTGAGCTTTGCGCTCGACATCGCCGACCGCGTGCTGGTCATCGAGAACGGCGAGATCGTCCGCGACGAGCCGCGCAACAGCGTCGATGCCGCGCAAGTCTCGAAATTCCTGTCCGTGTAAACCCGCAAACCGTGCTGTCTAAAAAGGGGAGCTATCGATGCCAGAGACACTGATCAAGGTCGATCTTTCGAAATCGGCCTACGACAACGACATGATCCACAACCGCTGGCATCCCGACATTCCGATCGTGGCGTGGGTCAATCCGGGCGACGATTTCATCATCGAGACCTATGACTGGACCGGCGGTTTCATCAAGAACAACGATTCCGCCGATGACGTGCGCGACATCGACCTCTCGATCGTGCACTTCCTGTCCGGCCCGATTGGCGTCAAAGGCGCTGAGCCCGGCGATTTGCTCGTGGTTGACCTGCTCGATGTCGGTCCGTTGAAGGAAAGCCTGTGGGGTTTTAACGGCTTCTTCTCCAAGCAGAACGGCGGCGGCTTCCTGACCGACCATTTCCCGCTGGCGCAGAAATCGATCTGGGACATCAAGGGTCTCTACACCTCGTCGCGCCACGTGCCCGGCGTAAATTTTGCTGGATTGATCCATCCCGGCTTGATCGGTTGTCTGCCCGATCCGAAATTGCTGGCGACCTGGAACGAGCGCGAGACCGCGCTGATCGCGACCAATCCGACGCGCGTGCCGGGCCTTGCCAATCCACCGTTCGCCGCGACCGCGCATGCCGGCCGCGCCAAGGGCGATGCCAAGGCCAAGGTCGGTGCCGAAGGCGCCCGCACCGTGCCGCCGCGTGAGCATGGCGGCAATTGCGACATCAAGGATCTGTCGCGGGGCTCGAAGATCTTTTTCCCGGTCTATGTGCCGGGCGGGGGGCTCTCGATGGGTGATTTGCACTTCAGCCAGGGCGACGGTGAGATCACTTTCTGCGGCGCAATCGAAATGGCCGGCTGGCTGCATCTGAAGGTCGATGTCATCAAGGATGGCGTCGCCAAGTATGGGATCAAGAATCCCGTGTTCAAGCCGTCGCCGATCACGCCGAACTACAAGGATTACCTGATCTTCGAGGGCATCTCGGTCGACGAGGCCGGTAAGCAGCATTACCTCGACGTCCACATCGCCTATCGCCAGGCGTGTTTGAACGCGATCGAATACCTTAAGAAGTTCGGCTATTCCGGCGCGCAGGCCTATTCGATCCTCGGCACCGCGCCGTGCCAGGGCCACATCTCCGGCGTGGTCGACGTGCCGAACGCCTGCGCCACGCTGTGGCTGCCGACGGAGATTTTCGACTTCGACATCATGCCGTCGTCGGCCGGACCGATCAAACACGTCAAGGGCGACATCCAGATGCCGATCTCGCCGGACAAATGATGCAGCGCGCGAAGGACGCGGGACGGCCCAGTCTGCCGGCCGCCCGCATCCGTCGCGGAACGACAACGAAGTATCGCGCGAGGAAACCAGATGCCCGTCTACGAATATCTCTGCAACGATTGCGGCCCGTTCACGGACATGCGGCCGATGGCCGAATGCGACGACCCACAGGACTGTCCGAACTGCGAAAATGAATCGCCGCGCGTGATCCTGACCGCACCGGCGTTCTTCTGCATGCCATCAGAAAAGCGCAAGGCGATCGCCACCAACGAGCGCAGCGCCCATGCGCCGAAGACATCAGCGGAATACAAGGCTTCGCACGGGCCCGGCTGTGGCTGCTGTTCGACCGGGAAGAAGAAGCCGGCCCGGCTCATGACCAAGACAAAGAGCGGCGCCAAGGGCTTTCCAACCGCGCGCCCCTGGATGATCAGCCACTGAGGCTCGATCCTTCGAACTCAAACCAGAACAAGAGGCGATCCCAATGCTCCACGGTGACATTTCTTCCAGCAATGACGCGGTCGGCGTCGCCGTCGTCAATTACAAAATGCCGCGCCTGCATACCAAGGCCGAGGTGCTCGACAACGCCCGCAAGATCGCCGATATGATCGTCGGCATGAAGCTCGGTCTGCCGGGCATGGACCTCGTGATCTTCCCGGAATATTCCACCCACGGCATCATGTATGACTCCAAGGAGATGTACGAGACCGCCTCGCAGGTCCCGGGTGATGAGACGGAGATCTTCGCCGAAGCGTGCCGCAAGGCCAAGGTGTGGGGCGTGTTCTCGCTGACCGGCGAGCGCCACGAGGAGCACCCGCACAAGGCGCCGTACAACACCTTGATCCTGATGAACGACAAGGGCGAGATCGTCCAGAAATATCGCAAGATCATGCCGTGGGTACCGATCGAAGGCTGGTACCCCGGCAATTGCACCTATGTTTCCGAAGGCCCCAAGGGCCTGAAGGTCAGCCTCATCATCTGCGACGACGGCAATTTTCCGGAGATCTGGCGCGACTGCGCCATGAAGGGCGCCGAGCTGATCGTGCGCTGCCAGGGCTACATGTATCCCGCGAAAGAACAGCAGATCCTGATTTCCAAGGCGATGGCCTGGGCCAACAATGTCTATGTCGCGGTCGCCAACGCTGCAGGCTTTGACGGCGTCTACTCCTACTTCGGTCATTCCGCGATCATCGGCTTCGACGGCCGCACGCTCGGCGAGACCGGCGAGGAGGAATACGGCATCCAGTACGCGGGCTTGTCGAAGAGCCTGATTCGCGACGCGCGCCGCAACGGCCAGTCGCAGAACCATCTCTTCAAGCTGCTGCACCGCGGCTATACCGGGATGATCAATTCCGGCGAAGGTGCGCGCGGCGTTGCGGCCTGTCCCTACGATTTCTATGCGAAATGGATCGCCGACCCCGAAGGAACGCGTGAGATGGTCGAAGCGATGACGCGCTCGACCGTCGGCACCGACGAATGCCCGATCGATGGTATCCCGAACGAAGCGACGGCGAGTAATTATTAGCCGGTCAGCGTGCCACACATTCGAATGTCGTCCCGGCCCTCATGCGCAATTGCGCATCAGGAGCCGGGACCCATAATCACAAATGTGGGTTGTGGCGCGGCGCTGCGGCCGCAGTTTCCTTCATATTTTCGCAGGGACGACGTTGTGGAGACATCATAGCCCGTTTCGTCTAAGATCCGCGGCTGCGACTTTTGACGAGCGAGGCGACCTTGCAAACAAGAAAATTCGGCACCAACGGCCCCGACGTCTCCGTGATCGGGCAGGGCACCTGGTATCTCGACCACGGCGACCGCAAGGCCGCGATTGCGGCGCTGCGCCGTGGCATCGAAACCGGCATGACCCATATCGACACCGCTGAAATGTATGCCGATGCCGAGCCCGTGATTGCCGACGCGATCGCGGGGCTGCCGCGGGAAAAGCTCTTCCTGGTCTCAAAGGTGTTGCCGAGCAACGCCTCGCGGCGCGGCACCATCACCGCCTGCGAGCGCTCGCTAAAGCGGCTGAAGGCCGACTATCTCGACTGCTACCTGCTGCACTGGCGCGGCGCCTATCCGTTCGAGGAGACGGTGGCGGCGTTCGAGGAACTGGTGACGAGCGGAAAGATCCGTTCCTGGGGCGTCAGCAATTTTGATTCAGATGATCTCGACGAACTCGTCGATATCGCAGGCGAGGGCAAGATCGCCTGCAACCAGGTGCTCTATCATCTGCAGGAGCGCGCGATCGAGCACGCCGTGATCCCGTGGTGCGAGAGGCATGGCGTCGCCGTCGTCGCCTATTCGCCGTTCGGCCACAATGACTTTCCGTCGCCGCGCAGCAAGGGCGGCGAGGTGCTGCAGGCGATTGCCGATGCACACAAGGCGACCCCGCGCCAGATCGCGCTGGCGTTTCTCACGCGCACGGCGTCGGTGCTCGCGATTCCAAAAGCTTCCAGCGCAGAACACGCGGCCGAGAATGCGCGGGCGGGGGACCTGAAGTTGAGCGAGGCCGAGATTGCCGCGCTCGACAAGGCTTTTCCGCGCGGTCCCAAGCCGCGGGGTTTGCCGATGCTGTAGCCTCTCCCTTTCCCCGCTCTTCGCGCGTCTGACGGACTTCAGGCGGCCGGAAACTGCAGTTCGAACGCGACGCCCTTGTCGGACGGCAGGAGCCGGATCGATCCGCCGTGGCTGGTCATGATAGCCTGGACGATAGAGAGTCCCATTCCCGTGCCGCCGGTGTCGCGGCGCGTGGTGAAGAAAGCGTCGAAGATCTTCTCCCGGTTCGCTTCGGATATCGGATCGCCATCATTGCTGACCGTCATCCTGACGGATCCATTTTCCTCGGCCGCTTCGAGCCGCACGGCCTTGGCGTTATGACGGATGGCGTTGTCGGTCAGATGCGACAACACGATCAGCGCCTTTTCGCTGGACATGCCGATCGCGCGGTCTGGGCACCCCGTTGCATCGATTGCGCGTGTCGGAAACCGGCTCTTCAATCCGCCGATGACCTGCGACAGCTCGCTCTGCTCGTTCTGCGGCGCGGCCTCGGCGCGCGCCAGTTCGCGTAAGCGCTGGCTCATGGCTTCCAGGCGCCCGGTGTCCCCCAGAATGTTCGATATGAAGTTCTTCTGTTCCATCCGGGTGAGGGTGTCTGTCTTGCTCTGCAGGGAATCCAGCAGTAGTTCGGCGGCACCCTTGATCGATGTCAGCGGCGACTTCAATTCGTGGGTAAGGTGCGCCGAGAAGGTCGCGATGTAATCCGACCGTCGCGACAATTGTTCGGCCATGTCGAGAAAGCCGTGCGACAACTGGGCAAACTCGCGCGTGCCGTAATGGGCGAGGGGCCGAAATGCATCGCGATCGCCACGGCTGATGCGCGCGGCGCGATCGACCAGCTCGCGCATCGGGCGGGTGATGGTTCGGGAGAATACCAGGCCGATAAAGATGGTCGCGAAAACAACCGCAAGCGCCGCCAGAATGAACTTGCCGCGTTCCTGATAGAGGTGGTCGAAGATGTTGCTCGGGGTCCTCGACGTATAGATCACGCCTGCGACACGGTTATTGACGACAACAGGCATTGCCGAGAACACGTGGACGCCGACGCCGCGGCTGATCGAATAGATCGGAGGAGGAGGCTTGTCGGGTTTGCGAATCCGCAGGGCCGCCCGGTATTGTCCCTTGAGCGCTGTGGCTATCTCCTCGATATGGGCGAGCGATTGGCCTACCTCGTCACGGCCGGCAATCACGACGCCATGGGGATCGAGGATGCGGAAGCCGGCCAGCGTGACTTTCTGGGTTTCCCGGATAATCGGCGTCAGCCGCGAGCCGATCTCGACATAGGGTTGCGATGCGGGCGCGCTTGCCGGAAGAGCGTCAGGCCGCCGCCGAAGCAGGTCGGCGCCGGCAGCGAGATCGAGCGCGGGTCGGATCGGCGTAAGCTGGTCTTCCCGGCCCAGGCGCGCTTCGGCCGGAATTTCGGCGCCGAGTGCGATGCCGGCGTTAAGGCGGGTTTCCACTTCCCGCGCATAGACCGCGGCAAGCACCCGGCTTTGCGCGATCAGCTCGGCCTGGGTTTGGTGAATGAGCTGGTTGTCATAGAGGCGGAAGAAGAATAGCCCGACCAGCGGCAGTGTCGCCGCAGCGGCGAGCGCGGCAAAAATGACCTGTCCTACCGACGGCCGCCATTTTTCAGCCTTGCGAGGCATCATGCCTGGAGCTCGCATCGCCCGAGCTTGAAGCCGACGCCGTGAATGGTTTCGATGACGTTGTCGCAGTTCACGGCGGACAGCTTGGCGCGGATATTGCGAATATGACTGTCGATGGTGCGATCCGACACCTGGATGTTGAGCTGATAGGCGGCGCTCATGATCTGCTCGCGGCTGAAAACGAGCGTTGGCCGGGTCAGGAATGCCCTGAGGATTCCAAACTCGATGGCCGTGAGGCGCAGCGGCCTGCCCGCAAACTCGGCAATATGCTGGCCGGGATCGACGAACAACTTGCCTTGCGACAGCGTAGCCGAGGACGCCTTTGCGTCCTGCCCACGTGAGGTGATGCGGCGCAGGATGACGTTTACCCTCGCTACGAGTTCGCGCGGGCTGAAGGGCTTGGTGACATAGTCGTCACCGCCGATCTCTAGGCCCAGTACGCGATCGATCTCGTCGTCGCGCGCGGAGAGAAACAGGATCGGAACGTCCGAGGTTTTTCTTATTTCGCGGCAAACGTCCAGGCCGTCGAATTCCGGCATGCCGATATCCAGAATGATCAGATCCGGCTTGTCGGCGGCAAAGCGGGTCAACGCTTCCTTGCCGTCGCGCGCTTCAAAGACGGTCATTCCGGCCTTCTTTAGTGCAACACGGATGACCTCGCGTATATGAAGGTCATCGTCAACGATGAGAATGCGGTGCGTCAAACGTCTCTCCCGGCGCAATCGGCTTGCAGTCGAACTAACCTGTGGTCGAACTCTTCGGTTGGGCTTCCAGGGCACGCTGGAGGCGCCAACTCCGAAAACCCCAGGAGCGCCAGGAAGCAACCTCTTTCACTTGCTGTTCTACAAGGCAACCACGGCGGGAAACAAGGGCCGGATCGAACCCGCGAAGGGCGATGGCCCGGTCGATCGCAGGCAATGCCTGCGGCCCGAGGGATAGCAGATAGTTCATATCGATCCACACTCCTTTGCCACCCGCTTCGCGGCTATGGCTGACATTATAGTCGGCGATGATGGCGGCGAAATTCACCAGCGAACAGATGTAGAGGGTTGCCGTCAGGGTGATGAGATTGGCGCGGATCAGCCAATCATTCGAGCGGTTCAACACGATGCGAGCGACGATGAGCACGAGCCCCACCGCGACCAGCGCCATCCAGATGAAGGCCGCGACGCGCCACCAGGTCAGCAGATAGATTTGGACATAGAGATCGAGGCGCAGGATCGACGACATCACCAGCAGAACATTCTGCGCCACCCATAGATAGACCAGCGGCCGAATCACTTTCGATTGCTCGGCCGGCCCACCCGGTCTCATCGCGGCCAGAACGAAGCCTGCCGCCAGAAGCGCCGTGACAATAAGGGGATAGGCGCCTCGATGGGCGTAGGAGGCGTAGCTGATATCGGCGGGCAAGGCCACGTTGCCCCAGAGATAGATCGCATCAAGAATGGTTTGAACGGCGAACAACAGGTTGAACAGGACCAGCGAACGCAGGATCGTCGCGACGCCGAAAAACTCCATCCGGTCCGATCGCGGCGTCTGGTCCAGAACCGCCGCTTCGACCAAGGCGGACGAAACCGCCATCTTGCTGCGCCACCAGACATGGATGAACGGCCATATGGTCGACAGCGCCACAGCCCAGAACAATATCCGACCCAGGCTCAGATAAGAGGCAGCGTCGCCCGGGTTCATCAGGCGGATCCACTTCTCCAGCAATGGATTTGCCGAGACCAGCAGAAGAACGAAGATACCGCCGAGGGCCACGGGAATGAACCAGATCGTAAGACCGGTCTTCAGTGTCGGCAGATTGAACAAGCCTATGGCATCCCGAAAAGACCTGAAGGGGCCGACCAGAAACAGATCGCATAACGCCGCCGCCTGTTCACCGAGCTTGTACCTCTGCGGATTGGTGGTCAGCAAAAGACCAACGCCGAGCGCCAGAATCATGAAGGCCAGAGAAGCCGCATTGAATTCCTCGATAGCCGGTACAAGTCCGGCCAACACGAGCACGCCGGCCAGCAGCATCCGACTTCTGTTCAACGTTGCGAAATTGGCGGTGAGTGAGCCCAGAGCCAGTGCGAGCGCAAAGACGACCGCAGAAATTCCGATTTGTTGGCCGTAGAACAACCAGTCGGCCAGGGCCGCCAGCGCCACGGCAATCGCGGGTTTGACCGGGATCGGGCTCTCCTGGGCGGAGCCTGCATCGGATGCCGGCGTGGTGAGGTCGGTCATTGTTGCGCTACCTGTCTGGAGGGGAAAATTGCAAACCAGCGCCGTCGCAGGTCGCTCACATAGCCACCACCCGTCGTTAGCTAATCTTGTGGGAACAGGCATTCGAAGACCGCCGCTGAGTTGCAAGACGGACTATCTGGCGCGGTTGTGCAATTGGTTGGAGCGGCGTCTGCAAGAGTTCAGGATTTTTCTGCAGTTTCCGTGCAGGTGCGGTTATGCGCTCGCGCCGGCGAGACAAGTTTGATACGGGCAATGGTCTCGTCTGATCCCCTTGCCCAAGCTCCAATCATTTTCATGCAAAGTCTCAAACGTATCGGCCTGATCCTGGTCTGGCTCGCTGGAATAGCCTTCGTTTTCGCTGCTGCGAACAAAAACGATCCCTATCTGATTTCGCTGCGGGGAACGGGAAACATCGCTCTGGCTACTGCGAGCGTGGTTGTCGCCGTCTTGCTCATCCGCCGCGGCTATTGGAGAAGAGGCGTTGCGGGAAGGGCACTCATACTGCTGTGGTGCCTGCCATTGCCGTCGATGCTCGGTGCGCATGCTGCGTTTGAATGGCGCAAGCAACGGGTTCTGCGGGCCGATGCTGCACAGGTGCGCAGCCTTGGAAAGCATTTTATCGTTGGGTACTCGTCATTCCCGGAGGTTTCAGTTCTCGCCGAGAAGGGCCTGATATCCGGCGTCTACATCACCAAGCACAATGTCGCGGGATCGTCGGCGACGCGTTTGAAAGAAGAGATTTCGGCGCTGCAGGCTAAGCGGCGCGCTGCGGGTCTGCCACCCCTGATCGTGGCGGCCGACCAGGAAGGCGGCATCGTATCGCATCTGGCACCGCCGTTGACCAAGCTGCCGGCGCTATCGACGCTTGCGAGCCTGGCGCCGGATCTGCGCGCCGCGAAAGCAGAGGCGTTCGGGCGCACGCACGGGCAGGAGCTGGCGGCGCTCGGCGTCACCCTGAATCTTGCGCCGGTGCTGGATTTGCGACCTGAACTGAAGCGTAGCCGGTTCGACTTCAACACGCTGATCGGCCGCCGCGCGATTTCCGATGATCCGGCGGTCGTCGCCGAGATCGGACGAGCTTATGTGAGCGGCCTCGAAGCGTCCGGCGTCGGAGCGGCCGTCAAGCATTTTCCGGGGCTCGGCCGCGTGCGAGCCGATACCCATCATTTCAGCGCCGACTTGGATGCGCCGCTCGATGAACTCGAGGCGTCGGACTGGATTCCATTCAGGAAGGTGCTGGCCGGCACGAAAGCGCAACTGATGATCGGGCATGTGACGCTGACGTCCGTCGACCCAGACCGCGCCGCGTCGCATTCCAAACGCGTCGTCGACGGCATTATTCGCAAAAAATGGAACTATCAGGGTGTCATCATGACCGACGACCTCGTGATGGGGGCAATCTATCAACGCAATGTCTGCGCGGCAGTGGTCGAGGCGTTCAATGCCGGCGTCGATCTGCTGCTGGTCGCCTTCGACGGCGCGCAGTTCTATCGCATCTTCACCTGCGCCATGGCGGCGTCGGCCGAAGGCAGGCTCGACGCCGCCATGTTGGACGACAGTGAGACGCGGCTGAAAGGGACGTTCCCTGTGGATTGAGGGACCGCGGTGCGAGGGCGGAAGGCAAGATGCCGGCGCGAACTACTTCGCGAACCGGCCTTCCTTCGGCAGCTCCGTCATTGCCCGGGTCCGGAATGCGGGCTTGTGATCCTGCTGTTTGGACCACGACACATAGTAGGCGATGGCCGTCATGATCGAAATCCCGGCGAAGCTGACCAGGACATGCAGGGCAAGCGAATCCGGGCCTGTGATCAGGACGAGATGCGCGGCAAACGAGAGAAACACCCCGGCGCAGAACACCGCCAGCCATTCCTGGCCGCACTTCATGATCGGCTGTAACGCCTGCCATCGGAATCCGCGCCAGCTCCGCGGCACCATGTAGGTAAAGAGAAAGGCCAGTGCCAGGAAATGAAGCACCCTGTAGGGGGCAAGATTTTCCCCATCGTTGGAAGGAAAGACATCGCGCAGGAAATCCGGCACGATGCCAGCTTGCGGAAACTTCCCTGCAACTGTGACGACCAGCGCAAAGAGCAGGTACAGCCATGCCGCAGCGCGCAGGATTGCGAGGCCTTGGAGGGTGCGTATGGCGTGCACCTGGCTCGCACGGCCTAGCCCAAACCAGGCGCCGAGCACAAACAGGAGTTGCCAGGAGAACGGGTTGAGATGCCAGCGTCCGTCCGGAAACGAAGACAGATTCCAGTCGAGCAGGCGGGATGCGAAGTAGAGACCAATCGATCCGGCGATCGTGAGGTTCGGCCGCCGCATCATGCCGAACAGCACGATCGGAAAGAACGCCATCAGCACGATGAACAGTTGCAGCACGTCGAGATTGAGCGGCTTGGCCTGAAGCAGCAGGCCATGAATCAGCGTCCGGATCGCATGATCGACGATCCCCGTAACATTGAACTCGCCGATAAGTTCGGGGGCGCGGGATCTGCGCGCGACATATCCGATCAGTTCGATATAGATCACGAACAAAACGACGTAAGCGGCGTAAAGCTGCCATAGCCGCTTGAAGATGCGGGTCGTCGACACGACGAAACCGCGTTCCAGCATCATCTTTCCATAGAGGATGGCCGCGGTGTAGCCGCCGATGAATACAAACAGGTCGGTGGCGCCGCTGAAGCCGAAATTGCGCATGGTCAGCAGGCTCACCGCATTATGCGGGACGTGATCCAGAAAGAGAAACCAGGCCGCGATGCCAAGCAGGAGACAGAGTCGGAGATCGCGGTCGCGCGCGGCGAGCTCGGCCTTCATTGACGGATACATTTTTGGCTAAGACTTTACATGTCGGAGGAATCGAATCGCGAATCTAGCGCGATTGTCCGCACCGTCGGAATAGACTTTGCGTGAAGAATAATTAAGCAAGTTGTCGGCGATTAAAGCCCGCCCATCAATCACAATGTTTTGAGGGAATAGCTTGACCGGACGCGGTCACACTCTCTCGTGCTTGCGCAGATCGCGGATGTGATCGAAATGGCTGGCCTGCAGATCAGCGCCCGTCGCGCCGATGTCGGGAAGGGCCGCCTCGCTCAGAATGTCGGCCGTGATGTCCTCGACCGAGCAATCCGCGATTTCGTGGATGAAGCTGATATTCTTATACTCTCCCGACGCGACCCGGGAGATGACCTCGCGCCTTGTGATTTCCGGATCGACGATAGCCTCGCGACCGCGGCGGCCGTAGTCGATCATCACGACGAAATATTGCATATTGGCGATCTGACCTTATCCCGCGCGCCGAAATCGACGAGAGTATTTCTGAAAATCGGAAAACAGTCAAGCGAAAATTCCGAAAAACAGAAATTGCGATCGAGATCGGTGAGACAGTCACGCCTCAGGCAGGAGTTGTCGATTCGGAAGACGCAAGCCGCGCTGATTACTTTTCCGACATGCGTCCGCCGGTCGCCCTTGCTGCCTTGCGCGAACGGGCCGCCGCCTTGTTGCGCAGTCGTTCGATCTGGCCCCTCGGCAGGGTGACGCAGATCTCGCCGATCCATTCGAGCTTTACGCCGGCGATCGGCTTGGCATTGAAGCTCGTCAGGTTAACCGACGCTGGGGATTTTCCGCGCTCGATCGTCTTCAGATAACGCTCGCCGGTCTTCAGGCGCACCGCGGCTTCCTCGCCGTAGAAGCTCGACAGCGGGTGGCGCTGCTCGCGATAGACGACGATAATATCGCCATTTTCGTACTTTGGCAGCATGGAATCGCCGGCCACCTCGAAGGCGATGGTTTCTTCCGCGATCGGGAAGGGTAGTTCGACTTCGCCGAGGCCTTCCGGCGGTACCTGCTCGTGTTCCGGCTCGATCGAGGCGCCGGCGCCCACCCGACCCATGATCGGCACCGAATTCAGTTCGAGATATTCGATGATTGGCGCGATTTCAGACGCCTTGATCAGCCGTATCCCGGACAGGATTTCGGAAACCGCGCCGGGACGAACGCCCATCGCGGCGGCCAATCCGCCCTTGGTTTTGCCCGGCTTTTCCAGGCCCCGCTCGATCAACCTGATGTCCAGCATGATTACACCTTTCCGAATTTCAGAAACAATAGCAATTCCGAATATCAGAAATCAAGCTTGACTTCCATTTCGGAATATCAGAAATTAATTGCCGGCGTCGGGCGGCGTTGACAAGAGCAAGGACAACAAGATGGAACTGTCGAACTGGGCGCCCGAGCATTCGGACGCGCTGCGGGAATTTCTTGCCAAAGGCATGAGCTATTCGGAGGCCGCGCGAGCGATCAATTCACGATTCAATACGTTCTACACTCGCAGTGCAGCGCTCGGGCGCGCACGGCGCCTCGGACTAGGAGCTGACGATCGCCTGCAACCGTCTATGCCCACCAAGCCGGCGGACCTGCGCGACATCGGAGAACCTCATGCCGGTGATTCCAGGACGTCGGCGCTTGTCTGGCCGGTGCCGTTGTTTAAGGAGATCAAGCCGCTCAAGCTGCGCTGCGCGGCGATCGAGCCACGGCATATCTCCCTGACCGAGCTGGAGAGTGGTGACTGCCGCTATCCCTATGGCGGCGATGAGGAGGGTGATGTCATTACTTTCTGCGGTCATCCGCGCCGCCCGGGTTCGGCTTACTGCACACCGCATTTTCATTTGAGCCGCAACCCGGTCGTGCCGTCCGAACACGCGGTGAGCGACGCTCTGCTGCGGATGTTGGAGACGGCATGACGAACGCTGCTGTCACATGCGTAGCCGACAGGCTGAAACGGCTGCCGCGTCGCCATCGGATCGCTCACCTGCGTGCGCTGATCGGACTTGAGCCGGAGCGCTGCGGCCGACGGGATGAATTGTCCGAATTGCTGCGCGACGAGATATCGAGCGCATCAACCGAATAGATCTTCCGGTCGATACCGAAATTCACTGTTTTCAGGGAGCATATCAGATGCCGAGAGCTAAACGCCGAAAGCCGTACAATCCCGCCAAGGCCCATGACCGAAGGTCGCGCGATTTGTTACGCAATGCCGAAGTCGCAACCGTCGAGGTCGACAACCCGCTGGCGTTGGAGCCGGGCGAGAAGATCGTTGCCTTGCGTTCGATTCGCAACGACCCCCTCGCTCGGTTACATTCCCACCGCCAGATCGACGAGGCGCAGTACCAGGCGGGAAGGGCGTTCCAGAGTGACTGGGAGAAGGCGGAGCGCGGCCCGCGTGCGGTCGATCCGACCCGGGAATATGTCGATGGCGGGCAGCAGCGCGAACCGATCACCGAGGGCCAACGCAAGGCCGTGCTGCGGTTGAACCGTGCCGAGCGCGAACTTGGGGCGGATGGCTCGGCGCTGGTGCATGACGTCCTGGTCCAGGGAATGACCATGGAGCAGGTCGGCGAGCGGAGGGGGCTGCGCACCAAGCGATGGCATGACTATTTTTCAAGGCGATTGCGCGAATGCCTCGACCGGCTAGCGCTGTTGTACGGGTTCGCGACGGAGCATCCTGTTCCGGTCAAAACCCTCCCGCGCTGAAGCGCAGAGGCTGCACCACGTCATAGGCCGCCTTCGTCAACGGTACGGCATAGTCGACGGTCAAGGCGCCGAATGGCGAGGCCCAGGTCAGGCCGGCACCGACCGACGAGCGCACGACATTCTTGTTGGCGACCTGAAGCGATGCCGTCGATCCGCTGTAGCGGAATACGCTGCCGGCGTCGACGAAGGCCGTGGCCCTGAGGCCGTATTCGTTGGGCACGCCGGGGATCGCGCTCTGCAGTTCGGCGGTCGTTGCCCAATAGGCGCTGCCGCCGACATTATCCATCGTGGTGCCCGGCGTCAGGTCGCGTGGGCCGAAGCCATTCGGAGCAAAGCCTCGCACCATGGTCGGGCCGCCGAAGAAGTTGTTCATCAGCGGCACCTGCTGACCGCCCCAACCAGTAACGTAGCCGCCCTGGGCGCGCACCATGCCGACCAGGTCGCTATTGAGCGATTTGTAATAGCGCACATCTTCCGTGGTCTTCAGGAATTTCACGTCGCCGCCTAGTCCGGCCAGATCCTGGCTGAGCTGCGATCTGATTCCGCTGGTCGGGCTCTTTGTGTTGTCAAGCGTACTGTAGGTCACCGTACTGCCGGGGGCGGACACCCAGGTCGGGCCAGCGGCGGCCGCCTGCCGGACGGCCAACGAGGGCGTCAGGCCGGAGCTGTTCGGCGATAGCGTGATGTTCTGATTGTAGATCGAGTAGCGCCACTGCACGCCAAGCTCCTCGTTGATCGGCGTGCCCAGTTGCAGCCTCGTGCCGTAGGTGGTGCTGCCGTAGGATTGGTAGCTATTGGCGTCGTTCTGACGACCGAAAAGTTCGATTCCCGCGGCGACCTTGGTGCCGAGAAAATACGGTTCGGACGCGGCCAGGTTGATGCCGCGCGCATATTGGCCGTACGTGAAGGTGGCCTGCACATTCTTGCCCGTGCCGTAGAAATTTCGCTCGCCTACTTTGACCTCGACGAGCGCACCATCGACAGTCGAGTAGCCGCCAGCGACGTTGAAATCACCGGTCGCCTGATCAACCGCCTCGACATCGAGGATGACATGATCCGGCGCTGAGCCCGGCCGGTTCGATATTTTCACCGTCTTGAAGTAGTTCAAGTTCTTCAAGCGCCGCTCGGCCCGATCTATCAATGTCTTGTTGTAGGGATCGCCTTCTGCGATATCGAATTCGCGCCGGATCACATAGTCGCGGGTCCGCGTGTTGCCGTGAATTTCGATCCGCTCGACATAGGCTCGAGGCCCCTGTTCGATCGCGAAGGCAACGTCGATGCGTTGCGCTGTGGCATCGCGGGTGAGTCGCGGCGTCGCCTGGGCAAAGGGATAGCCGAGTTTTGCCATTTCGATCGCTAGAAGCTCGGTGGTCTTGTCCAGGGTGTTGCCGTCGAACACCGCGCCTGGATGGGCGGTGGGAAGGGCACGAAGCTTGTCGCAATCCATGCCCGGAACGTTGCAGGCGACGCTGACTTCCCGGAAGCGATAAAGCGGGCCCTCGTCAATTGCGAAGTTCAGCGTGAACCCCTTCGCCGCCGGATCGTACTCCGCCTTTGCCGATGAGATGCTGACATCGGCATAACCTTTGCTGCGGTAGTAGAGCCGTAGCTGTTCCTGGTCTTGCGCGACGCGGTCGGGATCGTAGACGTTACCGCCGGTCAGAAAACTCAGCATATGGGTGGCGGAGGTCTTGATCACGGCACTGAGCTGTCGCTTGCCGAAGGCCTTGTTGCCCGTGAAATCGATCCGCTGTACCGGCGTCTTTGCGCCCTCCGTTACGGCATAGATGAGGTCGACCCGGCCGTTGCCGCGGTCGATGATTTGCGGATCGACGCTGACCTCGGCGCGGCCGACACGCCGGTAGGCCTCGATGATGCGGCCGACGTCGGACTGCACGGTGGCGCGTTGCAGCGAGCCGCGCGGCTTGGATTCGATGGCGGCGGCGAGGTCGGCGTCCTTGACTTTCCTGTTGCCTTCGAATGCGACGCGGTCGAGTACAGGCGCTTCGGACAGATGCACGACAAGCCGATCACCGGCGCGTTCGATGGAAACTTTCTCGAACAGGCCGGTTGCAATCAGTGCTTTCAGCGCCGCATCACGCGCGGCATCATCGAAATGTCCGTCGGCGTTTGGATGAAAGTGTGAGCGTACAGCCTCGGCGTCGACACGGCGGTTGCCTTCGACGATGATCGTATCTTGCGATGCCGGCGCGGCTTCGGTGACGACCGGCGTCGCGAAAATCAGACCGAGGGCGCCGGCAAGGCGGCAAACGGCCACCCCCGATCGGAACGGTCGGTTGCGCTGCGTGATGCGTCTGATCTCCACGTCCCGCCGGACTCCCAGTTGATCGGCTGAGATCGAATTGCCCGCGCGGGGCGAAAAAATGTCTGGGATAAGGTGAGTTGCGGGCGACTTTTTCGCGATGCGCCACAATTTAGGCGTCTTCTGTTAATGCCGATTTTCTCAGAATTGTCGCAATGCACGCTTCATGCTTCGCCATCGAGAGAGCCTCGGATGCTTGCGCAGGAACCGCGCAGGCGTTCACGCTCGCAGGAGCATCACATGCGATATGCCGCCTTCATTGCCGCCGCGCTGATCTTGATTCAGCCTGCGCACGCAGAGAAGGCGCCGGAGGTCGATCCGCGCGCCTCGCTCGGGGTAGTCCAGCAGTGGATCTATAACTACCGCGCCAAGCCAGACTATGCGCATGTCCCCGCAGCCGTCCGGGTGCTGTTTCACTCGCAAACATTCAAGGAGCCGGAGAACGCCGGCATTTACCTGGGCTTTATCGCCGGTGCGATTGGTTCCAACCCGGCCAAGGCCGAGCAGCTCATTGCCAGTTTCTTCCCCGTTCGGCCGGAAGACGAATGGGTGATTGTCCGCGCCATCGCCTATTCGGGGCTGCCTGACTGGAGAAACGTTCTGCGCCGGGTGGCGCCACGAATGCCGGGCAGGCGGGTCATGATCGACAGCTATCTCGCGGGCAAGCTGCCGACCTTGACCGACATCCCGTTGGAAGAGGCAAAGCCAGGCATGATGGACAAGTTGCGCGGCGCCTTCACCAAGAATCCGTTTGCCAAGGAAGAGCGGAAGCTGAACACGACGCTCACGTTGGCGAGCAACCAGGATTTGCTGGATACGCTGTGGGGCTACTATTTTGCGACCGGCTCGCATGCCCCGATCCAGCGCATTATCCAGATGCTGCCATGGAGCAAGAGCCGTGACACGATCGACAAGCTGACGGTCGGAAGCATGGCGCGGTATACGTTGGCAAGCTATGCGATCCGCGATGCCAGTTTGCGCGAATACCTCCGCGGCGAACTTGCAAGGCAACCGGCGGCAGTCAAGGCCCCGCTTGCCGAAGTAGTCGAGGCGGCGGACACAGTGCAGATTGCAGCGCTGCGCAAGGATGCGCTGGCCGCCGTGGATGAACTCAAGACCAAGGGCTCCGATAGCCGCCGGGATCTCAGCTTCTGGGGCCAGGTTGGCGTCGGCGCGGTTGCGCTCGGTTGCGTCTCTGCGGCTGCGCTAGGGCAGGTCGCAGTCGGCATTCCCTGCGTGATCGGAGGCTCGGCCTCGCAGGGATTGCTGTCGTTCTGGGAAAAGCAGCAGTAATCAGCGCCGGTCCGGAAGCTCACTCCAATCCGGCGCGGCGAAAGCCCTCGAGATAGTGCTCGCGATCGGCATCGAGCTTCCAGGGTAACTGCGTCGCGATCCAGGCGAGTGAGATATTCGGCTGAGTCCGGCGCAACTCCAGAAGCGCGGTGCGCGCCAGTTCGATCTGGCCGGTCATGCCGGCGGCGACCGTCAGCACCCGATAGGCGCCGGTGAGGTCGCCACGCTGACGCGTCGCCTCGCGCGCCAGTGCGATGGCTTCCTGATAGTTCCGTCCCACGAACTGGGCGTAGGCGGCAACGCCGTAATAGATCGCCGAAGAAGGATCGCGGGGACTCTGACGGATGGCGCGTTGCGTCGCCGCATAGGCGTCCGTCCAACGCCCGGTATAAGACAGCGCCAGGGCATAGTACCCCTGCGCCAGGGAGAAATTGGGGTTGAGCTGGAGCGCCAGTTCGAACTCGGCCAGTGAACGGTCGAGCCGGCGCGTGGAGAAATACACGCTGCCGAGGGCCGTATGCGCCCAGGCATCCTCCCTGTCGGCGGCAATCGCCGCCAATGCTGCTTGCTCGGCCACGGGTGCTGCGGTTGCAAGATCCGTCCAGCCCAGATGCACGCCGAACATATGGTTGGTCGCGAACAGCGCCAGCGCCTGGCCGTAGTCCGGATCGAGCGCAATGGCGCGTTCCAGCAGCGCTCGCGCGGCGATGCTGTCGGGTTGCGTTACACGCCAGTGATGCGACAGCGCCCGCATCACCAGGTCCCATGCATCGATGCTGTTGGGCGGCTTGCGCCGGCTGCGAAAATTCTCCGCCGCGTAGATCTGCGGCTCGATCGCGGTGACAATGGCATCCGTGATCTCGTCCTGTACCGCGAATACGTCAGTCAGGTCGCGGTCGTAGTGCTCCGCCCAGATGTGGCTACCGGTTGCCGTGTCGTTGAGCTGCGCGGTGATGCGTACGCGATCGCCGCTTCTTCGCACACTGCCTTCGACCACGTAGCGCACGCCAAGCTCGGCAGCGACCTGCCTCATATGCACCGGCTTGCCTTTATAGGTGAATGACGAGTTGCGCGCGATCACGAAGAACCAGCGCAATTTCGACAACGCAGTGATGATGTCCTCGCTAATTCCGTCGGAGAAATACTCCTGCTCCCGGTCGCCGCTCATATTGTCGAACGGCAGTACGGCTATCGCCGGACGGTCGGGCAGCGCGAGTCCCGCACGTGGCTGTTCTGCTTCTACTGACAATCCGACCTTTGCATCGCACGGCCCATTCACGTCGCCGACGAAGCGAACTCCTTTGCGGGGAATGGTGCGGATGAGTCTCTGTTCTTTTCCGTTGTCGCCGATCGCATTGCGGGCAGCGTTGATTCGGCTGTCCAGCGTGGAGTCCGAGACGATCCGCCCACCCCACACCAGCGCAATGAGATCATCCCGGCTGACCACGCGATCGCGGTGCTTCAGCAGGTGAACCAGCAAGTCGAATACTTGCGGCTGCATCGCAACCAGATCGCCGCCACGGCGCAGCTCGCGACGATCGGTGTCCAGGATGTGATTATCGAAGTTGAATCTCACTGGCCTCATCGCATCTGTTCTCAAGAAACAATCAAGTCCGTCTCATGAAGAGATCAAGCGTCAGGCAAAGACCTGTCGCCGTTCTCCGCGCATCCTGCCAAAACCGGGAGTTCCAATCCCATTGCCCGGACCGGAGCCAATTTCATGATGGAAAATCAAACCCTCAGCCCGGCGATGCCGGGCAATCGAGTGCTAAGATTCACTGCATTTCTGTTCGGAGGTGTGGCCTATCTCACATTTCTGTTCACGATTCTGTACGCCATCGGGTTCGTTTCGGGCCTCGCCGTGCCGAAGACGATCGATACCGGCGCGAAAACAGGGATATTGGAGGCAATTGTCGTCAATCTCGGGCTGATGTCGTTATTTGCCATTCAGCACAGCGTCATGGCGCGCAAATCGTTCAAACACTGGTGGACGCAGTTTATTCCGAGATCTGTCGAGCGAAGCACTTATGTGCTGTGTGCAAGCCTGACACTTCTGTTACTGTTCTGGCAATGGCGTCCGATGCCGGCCGTCATCTGGAATGTCCAAGAGCCTGAAATGGCCATGGTGATCGCGACTCTGTCATTCGTTGGTTGGGTAATCGTGTTCACGAGCACCTTCCTGATCAATCATTTCGAACTGTTCGGATTGCATCAGGTCGCCAACAATCTCGTCGGCCGCGAGATGCCGGCACCAGTCTTCCGGACGCCGTTCTTCTACCGGTTTGTCCGGCATCCGATCTATCTCGGCTTCATCATCGCCTTCTGGGCGGCCCCGACGATGAGCGCCGGGCATCTGCTGTTCGCAGCGGTGACCACAGCCTACATTTTTATTGGTATAGTGCTTGAGGAACGCGACCTCGTCGACATGTTCGGCGACGAATATCGCCGTTATCGTCAGCGCGTTTCGATGCTGTTTCCTTGGCACAAACTAACCTAGCCACTTTTCAAGTGGCTGGATAGGAGACGGAGAATGATGAAGCATACTGGAAGCTGTTTTTGCGGTGTGGTTGAAATCCAGGTCACGGGGGCGCCGGAAGGAATGGGCTATTGTCATTGCCGTTCTTGTCGTTCGTGGTCCGGGGGACCCGTGAATGCGTTCACGCTGTGGAAGCCGGATGCAGTACGGATCACGGCAGGTGCGCAACATGTTTCGACGTTCGAGAAGACGCCGATGAGTCAGCGCAAGTACTGTGCGGAATGCGGCGGTCACCTGATGACAAACCACCCGACGCTTGGGCTGGTCGATGTCTTTGCCGCAACCCTTCCGACGCTACCTTTCTCGCCCGGCGTGCACATCAACTACGCCGAGACGGTGCTGCCAATGCGGGATGGGTTGCCCAAACTGAAAGATTTCCCGGCTGAGTTTGGCGGGTCCGGTGAAATGATTGCCGAGTAAAGGGAACGGGCTTCTGGAGAAGTGGCGACGCAGCGAACATTGTTTGCGGCGTCGGCTCATCGATAAGGCGCTGCTCGACTTCCGGACCTGCCCCGGGAGTGGGCAGCGCCTTTTTTGGTGCCCGTCACGTCGAGTCTGGAGCCTGCAGCTTGGATGCGAGGACGCCCCGCGTGCTGTAAGAGCTATGTCAGCGGCAGGTCCCGCCCTGCAAAATCGGGGTTTGGCGTTGCCCATCCGGTTCCGGTAAGAAAGCCTTGAAGTCGCGGCGAAAACCTTCATTTCGCCAGGCAAAATAAACAAGAGGAAATGCCGGAAATGACTGCCAGACCGCAATTGCCGGAGCGAACGCCGCGCGCAAAGGGCGAACCGACCGCACTGGACGGTCTACTGGTCGTCGACTTCACCAGGGTCGTTGCCGGTCCGGCCTGCACGCAAACGTTGGCCGATTTCGGCGCCGAGGTAATCAAGATCGAAAACCCCGACGGCGGCGACGATACCCGGCACTACGAACACGCGGAAATTGGCGGCGAGAGCGCGGCCTTCCTCAGCCTGAACCGCAACAAGCGCGGCATCACGCTCGATTTCAACAATCCTGCGGCGCTCGAAGTCGCCCGCGAACTGATCGCGAAGGCGGATGTCGTGGTGGAGAATTTCTCCGGCGGCGTGATGAAGAAGTTCGGCCTCGACTATGCCTCCGTCGCGCCGACCAATCCGCGGCTGATCTATTGCTCGATCTCGGCCTATGGCCGCAAGGGTGAGTTCGCGTTGCGTCCGGGCTTCGATCCGATTACGCAGGCCGAGAGCGGCTTCATGTCGCTGAACGGCTTTCCGGATGGCGAGCCGGTGCGGACCGGTCCGCCGATCGTCGATATGGCGACGGGCATGTCGGCATGCAACGCAATCCTGCTGGCGCTGATCGCCCGCGACCGGCTCGGGCGCGGCCAGCAGGTCGAGATTGCGCTGATCGATACCGCCGTGTCGATGACCGGTTTCTATGGCATGGCCTATCTCATCAGTGGCGCGAACCCGGGTCGCTTCGGGAATTCGCCGAACGGCTCGCCCACCGTCGGCGTCTATCAGGCATCCGATGGACCGCTTTACATGGCCTGCGCCAATGACCGGCTCTACCGCCGCCTTGTGGTGGACGTGCTTGGACGGCCGGATCTCGTCACGGATCCCGAGTTCGCGCACAGGAAAAACCGAACTGCCAACAGAGAAAAGTTGCGCGCCGTCATTGCCAGTGTCTTTGCGACCGACAGTCTCGAGAACTGGATGGCGAAGATGAAGAAGGCCAACATACCGGTTGGCTATCTGCGAACGGTAGAGGAAGGATTCAACGCGCCGGAAGTGCGCGACCGCCATCGCCTCAGCCGGATCCCGCATCCGACCGCGGGCGCCGTCCCCAATATTGAAACGCCGTTGCAGATGAGCTTGACGCCAACCGTCGATCCCGTGGCGGCGCCGCTGCTGGGGGAGCATACCAGGGAGGTGCTCCAAAAGACGCTCGGATACGATGAACGGCGTATTGCGGCTCTGGCCGAGGCGGGGGCTTTCGGGAAAACGGATAATGCCGCTTGAGCGGCGCTGACCTTCGTTCTATCCCGATGTATCTCGCAAACGAATGACATCCCTGCGTTTGCACCACGCCTAACCCCTTCAAAGCGGTAGCTTTTTCCGTTCTTCTGCGGCTAATGTGCCGCCAAAGCGGGAGAGAAACATTATGAACGACGGGACCCCCATACGGTCGGCGAGAAATGTCGAGCTCGGCGCCAGCGGCGAAGAATTCCAGAATCTCCACGAATTCATCCGGAAAGCGCGCGCCCGGCTCAACCAGAACGCATGGGACTATATCGTCGGGGCCTCCGAAACGGAGACCACCATGCGTCGCAACCGCATGGCGCTCGACGAGATTGCATTCCGGCCTCGGGTATTGCGCAATGTCGTGGAAGTCGACCCCTCGACCGAGGTTTTCGGCCGCCGCCTGCGTTTGCCTGTCATGATTGCGCCGGTCGGTGCGCTGGAGATTTTCGATCCCAATTCAGGCGCCGCGGTCGCGCGCGGAGCCGGGCAGTTCGGCGCCGCTCACATGTTGAGTTCGGTGTCCGAACCGGGGCTGGAAGCGACGGCCAAAGCTGCACCCGGCGCATTGCGTATCTATCAGCTCTATGTCCGCGGCGACGACGCCTTTGTCGAAGACGTTGTCAGCCGCTCTATCGAGAATGGTTATGCCGCCTTTTGCCTGACGGTCGACACCGCGCATTACAGCCGGCGCGAGCGCGATATCGCTAAGCGGTATGTCCGCGAAAGCCGTATCCGGGCCACCGGCGGCGACTTCCAGAAAGGGCTGGAATGGCGCACGGTGAAGCTGATCAAGGACAAGTATAAAATTCCACTGGTGATCAAGGGCATCGCCACCGCGGAAGACGCGGCCATCGCGCTCGATCATGGCGTGGACTGGATCTATGTGTCGAACCATGGCGGCCGCCAGCTCGACCACGGACGCGGCGCGATGCACGTCTTGCCGGAAATCGTCGACGCGGTTGCCGGTCGCGCCAGGATCATGGTTGACGGGTCGTTCTGCCGCGGTACCGACATCGTAAAGGCGATTGCCTCAGGCGCCGATCTGGTTGGCATCGGACGTCTGCAATGCTGGGCACTCGCGGCCGCAGGCGAGGCCGGCATCGTGCGGATGCTTGAATTGCTGGAAGACGAAGTGATCCGCTGCCTCGGGCTGCTCGGCGTCACCCGCTTGAGCGAGCTCGACAAGTCCTATCTGCATGCAGCTACGGCGACCAATCCACCCAGTGTGTTCAGCGCCTTCCCCCTGCTGGATATCGAGCCCTACCGATATTGAGGAGCCGAAAGCTGCGGCCGGTGCGGAGCGCGGATACCTCTGGTCGGCACTGTCTTCGCATCGTCGGGAACCTGACGTCGATTGCCGCATTATCAGGCGCGTCCCAGGGGGCGCCGCAGCCACGACAGATCTGATTCAAATGGCCCAATAAGTGGAAGCGAATGGCAGAAAATCCTTTCGCTGAATTCAGCCTCGAGAAGGCTATCGATCTCCGCTGGACGTTGCGGGACATTCAGGCTCGCCGACTGAAACTGTCGCCGATCAGCGACGAAGACTTGAGAACATTGACGGGTCTCGGCCTGGTCGAAGTGCGCGACGAGGGGATCGTGCTGACGCAGGCAGGAATCGCCGTGCTGAACGGCTCGTAATCAGCGCGCCTTCAGGAAGCTCTCGCCGGAGTCGCAAGGCGTGCAGCGGTAGGTCAGCACGTCGTAATTCTGGTCGCGTGGCTCGATCGTGGCGAGCCGCATCTGCTTGCCGCATTTCATGCACGGCATTTCTATGCTGGTTTGAAAGCGCGTGCAGGTCGGCGTCGGTCGAAATGTTTGCAGCATCTTATCTCCACGTCCCAAAACAGACTCAAAACCAGAGACGCAACGCCACCGACAACCTAAAGCCGAATCACTATGCCACACTGTTGCCACCATTGGAATCGGGCACCGCACCCGTACGGCTACGGGCCGCGAGGAAAGGAAATCATTCCTTGGGGTCCTCTTTGAAAGTGGACCGGCCGCATACCGGCGGCCGAGGTCTAGCTCGAAGCTCGGTCCAATACGGCGCAGACGCAGCCGGGAATTATGCTAACCTGCCAATGTCGACATTGGAGAAGCGACCATGACTGAACCGAAACTCGAAGTCCCGGCCGAGCTGCGCGAGTTGGCCGAGAGAACCATCGATCAGGCAGAAAAGGCGTTCGGCATGTTCTTCGATGCCGCCGGAAAGTCCATGACGTCGATGCCGGGTGCGGGTACGGAAATTTCCAAGCAGGCGCTGTCGTTTACCGAACAGAATATGAAGGCTGCGTTCGAGCATGCCCGCAAGCTGGTCCATGCGACCGATCTCCAGGAAGCGATGCAGATCCAGTCTGAATTCCTGCGCAGCCAGTTCACTAACGCGGGCGAACATATGCGACAGATAACCGGCGGCGTCATGTCCGCCGCAAAGGACTCGACGAAGGGCAAGTTCTGAGGGGCCTGCTAGCGGCGACGTCCGATCGCGACACCGAACAAAAAGGCGACAAACAGACTGGCCAGCGGCGCTTCGCGAGTGATCGCGCTGATGGTCGAGAGCGGCATTCCGGGTTTCCGTGCCGCGGTGATTGCATCGCTGAGACGGCTCACCGCGGCCTGCAGCGCGGCGGACACTTCTGTCAGCGTGCGTGACACATCGGTCGCGGTATCAACGGCGCGTTCCGCCATGCCGGGCTGGGATGGTCCTGAGATTTCATTCACAATTTGCAACTCACTCGATCGTTTTGGCATTCGCCGAGCGACGGCTGACGTTCCGACAATGCGGGGCCAATACCTTTGTTCCAATAGGTCCACCTCCGGCAGATCGATGAGGGAACTTTCGGCATCGTACGGATTTGATTTAGTGAGAAAGCAACACGGATTTTTCGATGGCGAAAGAATTGACTGAAGATCAATTGATCAGAAGCGGTGGCGCGCCATTGAAGGTCGCGATTGGGGTAGCCATTCTCGGCGTGCTCGGCATGCTGATCGTTGACCATGGGCCGTGGAACAAGCCGAAAGTACAGCACCCAACGACTGCCAGTTACAGCACCACCGGGGAAGCTGCACGGGCAGCCGGTGCGCAGGTCATGCCAACCGAACCGAAGCTTGAGGTGGAGCCCGAACCGCCCGTACCAAAGCCGGTTCACCCGGCTAATCGAGCGCCGCAATAAAGCGCGAATTCACGTGTTGCGCCATCCACGGCCAACGATTTCGTTTCGATATCGCGGCGTTCGATTTGAGGCTGCTCCGGTACTTGACGTGTCGGGCAAATCAGGTGCACGATCACATCATCGCCTATATCGTAGGGCCCGCGCCGGAAACGGTGGCGGGCTTTTCGCTTCATCGAGTTTCAGCCAGGGCGATTTCAAATCGTCGAAGCCGTTTTGTCGAATTTTCCGCAATTCGCTGACCACTCGAAAACGGTTTGACATGTCGGGCAAATCACCGGCATAACGCCATCATCGCGAAAATTGCAAAGCCCGCACGGAGAAATCCGTCGCGGGCTTTTTGTTTGGAATTCTCGAATCGGACGGCTGCGCACATCGACGCCGCAACTCCCAACGCTCCCGCCCGGGCGCCGCAAGCGCGCCGCCGTCCGAACCTTCTCATCACCCACACAATTGGCCGGCATGCGCGAACATGTCGGCCCGCGGCGCGGATCGTCGCGCGCCGCACGCGGCCCCGACGGGATAAGGTTCGCGCCCCAAATGATCTGCGCCTGCACACCGCGATCATGCCGCACATTTCTTTTTTTGGAGGGAAGCCGATGACCGCCTGCCTGATATCGCTCGCTCTTGTCGGCCTCATTGTCATCGCCGTATCGGAGGAGCTCTCGTGAGCGCCGAAATCATTTAAATTACCCCGCGTTCCAGACGCGACGACGCACAAATGGTGCTTTGTGTGTCTGTGCACAAAAAGTCCTGAGATCATCAGCGATAACTCATAGGAATACGGGTGAAAAATCCTCATAAGCCTGACAGGATTGCTGCGCTTGGTTCATGCGTTGCCAGGCACTCAGCGAAGGTACCAATGTCGGCCGGCCGATGCAGCTTCGCGTCCCAAAAGAGCTGATCACTTTCGAGAACACTCTCATGCGCGCTTTACCAAAGGGAAGCTTGAGTAAGCTGGGCTTGGCGGCGGCGGCGCTTTTAGTGTTCCTGGCGAATGGGTCCATCGCGCAAGGCGATTCTGGCTCCTGCATCGAGAGGGCATCCGCTTATGTTGCTGAACTTGATCAATTGCTTTCAAAAGAAAGAAACTGGATTACTCCATACAAAGATCTGGAGGCTCGATACGCTCCATTTCTGGATTGCGAGGTCGATACCTTGTTGGAAGAGGTCCTAAAATCACGCTTCAGTGGACCAGTTACCTATAATCCCCGATCGAAGACATTTTTTATCAACTTCTCGAACGACGATGTCCGAGTCGGCTTTGTGTACGAAGTCAAAGAGCGAAGGTCCGACTATCATTATGCTTTATTTGCAAGGAAGTAACGGCGCCTATGACCACGTATCCAGGTAGCTAGGCATAGGTCAGCAAGCCCATCACCGCACAGCGTCTCCGACAGGAACAGTCGGGCAATCCAGCTCGGCCAATCGCTTATCGGTCGTCATCTTGAATCCGAACCAGTCTTCCATCCCCGACCGTAAGGATTCCACCTCTAACGGTGCCATTTGGTACGTCGATCGCGTCGGTTCTCTAAACATGCAGGACCTCAAATGCCTGAAAGAATTTTCATCACGTATACGAATGCCACGGCTGTCCCCTATCAAGGTACGACTCTGGGATACCATGCTGTGCTGAACTACATCGATTCCAATGGAAATCATTATGCCCTAGAGGCAAGGCCGGAGCGAAAGTTCGATCGCAATGCTCAGAAGCTAGCGGCATTTCTTCGAGAGGAGTTGTTGTCAAGTGGCGAGAACAACTCGGATTCACCATTTCGGCGACTTCGCGCCGAATCTCGCAAGGTAGAATCCAAGCAGCGTCACCAATGGACCACAATGATTGCTGAAGGCGGCAATCTACGCTCGGCGTGGGTGAAAATGGTGCGCTTCGGTGACGAAGTGAATTCAACCGGCTATGAATACCGCCCATACTCTCAGAACAGTAATTCTTTCGCGGCCGCCGCTTTGAAACGCGCTGGATTTTTCGGTCCGGGAACGGCATTTCCCGAATTCTTCGATCGCCTGCTCGCTGTTGACTCAGTTGGCGGCCAAGCGCATCCCGTCTTCGTTCCGGGTTTTGACCAACGCCTAACCAATCCACTCAACAAGTCCGCGACGATGCGGACTCCTGTGCAGGAATTGGAGATTCCGCTAGTTCCGACCAACGGAAATCCCCAACATCGTCGTCAGAATTTGTTCAATGGCCGCTTTGGTATCTGGGCCGCACCTCCCAGTGGCAGTCTGAACCAGGCTGCGCCATCGTTGCTGACCGGCAGACCCGCCAGCATGGGCGATAAGCCGGTGCGATATCTCAGTCGACGCATTGCTGGCAAAGCAGAGGCATCAGTATTCGACACGGGCACGCCACCCGTGCCGTTTGTGCCGACCAAGGACCTTCTTTCTCCCGATACCAACGTTTCGTTCGGTGACCGTTTCGGAGCCAGAGCCTCGTCAGCCTACGGCCATGGCAGCGCACGCGACGCTTTTCCTCCAACTATGCCCGGTGGGCTCGCTGGCATCGACCCGGCCAAGCCGATAGGGACGCCGCAGACTTCCGACGGAGCGACATCCTCTGAGGTCGATGGAAATCGCCGATTTCTGACTCGACGCATCGCCGGTCAGCCGCGTGCTTCCGTATTTGATACGGGGGCGCCACCCGTGCCGTTCGTGCCGACCAACGATTTTCTTTCTCCCGATACCACGGCGTCGTTCGGTGACCGTTTCGGAGGCCGGGCTTTATCAGGATTCAACGGCTTGCTCGGGAAACCCGCAAGCGATCCCCTTTCGCCGGATACACCGGATGGCCTCGCTGGCCGGATCGCCGCTTTGGCCGGCATTTACCCGGCCAACCCAGATCCGCGCGTACTGCCGCAGCACGAGAATGGGTCTTACAACGGCGGGCTGCTTCAGCCGTGGCTGTTTCGCGCGCTGACTGGACGTCTTTGATAAAGCGCAGCGTCAGCCAAAACCGTTCAATTTGCCGAAGTCGAATTTTCTGCAATTCGCTGACCACTCAAAAGCGGTTTGACATGTCGGGCAAATCACCGGCATAACGCCATCATCGCGAAAATTGCAAAGCCCGCGCGGAGAAATCCGCCGCGGGCTTTTTGTTTGGAATTTTTCGAATCGGACGGCGGCCGCACATCGACGCCGCAACTCCCAACGCCCCCGCCCGGGCGTCACGAGCGCGCCGCCGTCCGAACCTTCTCATCACCACACAATTGGCCGGCATGCGCGAACATGCCGGCCGCGGCGCGGTTCGTCACGCGCCGCACGCGGCCCCCAACGGGATAAGGTTCGCGCCTCAAATGATCTGCGCCTGCACGCCGCGATCATGCCGCACATTCCTTTTTGGAGAGAAGCCGATGACCGCCTGAGTTCGGGCCGCTGTCAGGCTGCTGATTGAACGCCGGGCAGCGTCTCTGCACGAAATATCCTGAAATCACCGTCGACTCTCATAAGGATGTGCACGAAAAATCCTCATAAGCCTGACAAGGTTGATGCGTTCGGTTCATGGTTGCCGAGCACCGAGCGAAGGCATCCATGTCCGCCACCGAAGCAACTTCGCGTTCAAGAGAGCTGATCACTTCCGACAGAATGTTGCTCGCCGTTTTGTCGGTGCTGTTACTCTCCCATGCAGGCCTTTATTATGCTTGCCTGCGCTTCAATCTGCCGTTTGCCTTCGCACTCGGCTGGTCGACAACGAGTTTTGTTCTTGATCTTCGGTTGCCGGAAAGCATTGCGTCGGCTGCAATCGAAAACTTCTTTATGCTCGTCGTCGGGGAGTCTTATGCGTTCATCCTGACTATCCGATTCATCGAGCTTGGGACCTGGAAGTCGCCAAGCTTGCTCTCGTGTGCAGCTCTAATGATGGCGTATCATTTCACGGGAGCTGAAGCACTGGATTATTGCTTTGATCAAATCCGCTTTCAGTTGAATCGGCATGCTTACCTCGATCTGGCCAAAAGCGGTGCGGGCTGGCCCGACTCTGCCGTTATCCCTTGGGGGGAGACAGGCCTGCTTGATACATCAATCCAGTACTATCTGGTGATGGACCGAACCGGCGCTTTGGCGCGCGGCGAGATCAAACCGGAGCAGTTCGGTTGGAAAGCCGAGCACATGAAGTGCACCGGTCTGCAGAGCAGATTGTCGAGCGACTTCTATTCTATCACCGTCTCGTGTGTGGGGACCTGACATGGCGCAGGAAATTCGAACATTCACACAGCGGGCTACCGACCGGGAAAATTCCGAAACGAAGGTTTTCAACGTTCAGGCAAAAACGTTGGTTGACCAGTTTTGCAATGACATCGTTGATGAAAACGGAGAAAGGATCTGGTTTCCGGTAACGTCACTGCCGAGTATGCTCTCATGAATGCTTTACCGAACATAAGGGTAGGCAGGCTAGGCGTTGCGGCGGTCGCGGCACTTGTGTGTCTCGTGGACGAGTCTGTCGCGCAAGCCGGATCGAATTCCTGTATCGAGAGAGTATCCGCCTATGTCGCCGAGCTGGATCAATTGCTTTCAAAAGAAAGAAACTGGAGAACTCCGTACAAAGATCTGGAGGTCCGATACGCTCCATTTCTGGGCTGCGAGGTCGATGCCTTGTTGGAGGAAGTCGTGAAGTCACGCTTCGTCGAGCCAATTGGCTATAGCCCCGGATCAAAGACATTTTTCATCGATTTCACGAACGACGACGTTCAGGTCGGCTTTGTCTATGAAGCCAAAGAGCGAAGGTCTTCTTACCACTATGCCGTATTTGTAAGGAAGTAACGGCACCGATGATGCGTGCCGGTAGGTAGGGTAATCTCGCAGACTAACTGCCGATTTCTTTTCAACCGTGCGTCGACAAAATTGCTGGGTGATTCCAGGTCGGCCAATCGTCTAGCGATCGCGACCTTCGATATCGACCAATCCTCCACGCGCGATGATGACAATTTCTTAGGTTGCAGGGTGAAGCTTTGCACGCCGACCATGTCTGCTCCTCGAATGAAAAAGCGAGTATTCAGATGCCTGAAAGAATTTTCATCACGTATACAAATGCAACAGCTATTCCTTATCGAGGCACGACGTGGGCGCACCACGCTGTGTTGAATTACATTGATTCCGAGGGAAATCATTACACCCTTGAAGGGGTGCCAGAGCGCAAGTTCAATCGCAGTATTGAAAAGCTGTTGGCGGCTGCTGGAGAGGAAGTGTTCTCTAGCGGTGCGGATAATACGGATTCACGTTTTCAGCGACTTAGAGCCGAGTCTAAATGGGTGAGGTCGAATGGAACGGTTAGCGGGCCGCGTACCATGATCGCCGAGGGCGATGACCTGAGTTCAGCGTGGGCGAAGATGGTGCGCTTTGGTGAGGAAGTGAATCGAACGGGCTATGAATACCGCCCATATTCTCAGAACAGTAATTCTTTCGCAGCGGCCGTTTTGAAACACGCCGGGTTTTTTGGCCCGGGCACGGCGTTTCCCGAATTCTCTGACCGCCTGCTCGCGTTTGATCCGGTTAGCGGCAAAGCGAGTCCCGCCTTCGTTACGGGCTTTGACCAACGCCTAACCAATCCGATTAATAAAAGCGCGAGGACTCCCGTGCAGAGATTGGAGATTCCGGCAGTTCCGACCGGCATAAGTCAGAATTTGTTCAATGGCCGCTTTGGAACCTGGGGCCGCAGCTCCCAGTGGCAGTCTGAACCAGCCTGCGCCATCGTTGCTGACTGGCAGACCCGCCAGCATGGGCGATAAGCCGGTGCGATATCTCAGTCGACGCATTGCTGGCAAACCAGAGGCATCAGTATTCGACACGGGCACGCCACCCGTGCCGTTTGAGCCGACCAACGATCTTGTCTCTCCCGATACCAACGTTTCGTTCGGTGACCGTTTCGGAGGCCGGGCTTTATCAGGATTCAACGGCTTGCTCGGGAAACGCGCAAGCGATCCCTTTTCGCCGGATACACCGGATGGCCTCGCTGGCTGGATTGCCGCTTTGGCCGGCATTTACCCGGCCAACCCAGATCCGCGCGTACTGCCGCAGCATGAGAATGGGTCTTACAACGAAGGGCTGCGGCAGCCGTGGCTGTTTCGCGCGCTGACCGGCCGTCCTTGATAGAGAGTAGCGTCAGCCAAAGCCGCTTCAATTTGCCGAAACCGTTTCGTTGACTTTTCCGCAATTCGTTGACTATTCGAAGGCGGATTGACATGTCGGGCAAATCACCGGCATAACGCCATCATCGCGAAAATTGCAAAGCCCGCGCGGAGAAATCCGCCGCGGGCTTTTTGTTTGGAATTTTTCGAATCGGACGGCGGCCGCACATCGACGCCGCAACTCCCAACGCCCCCGCCCGGGCGTCACGAGCGCGCCGCCGTCCGAACCTTCTCATCACCACACAATTGGCCGGCATGCGCGAACATGCCGGCCGCGGCGCGGTTCGTCACGCGCCGCACGCGGCCCCCGACGGGATAAGGTTCGCGCCCCAAATGATCTGCGCCTGCACACCGCGATCATGCCGCACATTTGGAGAGAAGCCGATGACCGCCTGCCTGATATCGCTCGCGCTTGTCGGCCTCATTGTCATCGCCGCATCGGAGGAGTTCTCATGAGTACCGACATCATCCAGTTCATCCCGCGTCCCAAACGCGACGACGCGCAGACGGATTTTCCGACAATTGCTTTTCGCACCGCGCTTCGCGAGTCCTCCATCGGTCGTTTCGATGCAACTCCAGACAAGCATGGCGGACCGGCCAGCCGAGAAGCCTAAATGGGCAAAGCAAAGGCGCTCCTTGAGATCCGATCCTTAGCGCGTAGCCATACCCGAACCGCAATCCGCGTTCTCGTCGGCATCATGCGAAGCAAGGATGCCACTCCCGCCGCCCGTGTCTCGGCTGCCAATGCCATTCTCGACCGCGGCTGGGGCAAGGCCACGCAACCGCTGGAAAACAGCGGCGACGGTGCGCTCGAGCTGATCCACCGGATCGAGCGTGTCATTGTTCATCCAGAAAGCCGGGACAGGGAGAGTGCTTGAGGCGTCCCGTGCTGCAGCTAGCGATCTTTTGTTCCGGCAGTTCTCTGCGTTCTAACGCCGATTTTTCGAACCACCCATCGGCGCGCAACGAAAGACATGGACGAGTCTGGCTTGGCTCGCTTCAGAACCTGAGGGCGCTTCCGTTAGTCGGCCCCTGACATCGAGATGAGGTTGATGGTGAGCATGAAATCATCCAACAGGATAGGTCACTGTCATTGTCGATCCTGAAAATCCCAACAGCGAAGGTCTTCGAGCCGCTTCTGGAACCTGCACGCTACAAGGGCGTTTACGGCGGTCGCGGCTCGGGTAAATCGCATTTCTTCGGCGAGCTCCTGGTCGAGACCTGCCAGGCCGAGCGTGGGACGCTTGCTGTCTGCATTCGCGAGGCGCAGCGGACGTTGGCGCAATCCTCGAAGCGGCTGATCGAGAGCAAGATCGTGTCCCTCGGCCTTGGTAGCGGCTTCAAGCTCTACAGCGACAAGATCGAGACGCCCGGTGATGGTCTTGTAATCTTCCGTGGGATGCAGGATGACGCCGGGAAATATCGCCTGATGATGAAGGCAAGCGATGCCGTCGCCGCAAGACCGCTGCCGCCGGTCGTGCGGCCCGGCACGTCGCGTACACCTTCGGAACGGCAGCAGGCAGATCTGCGGACGCTGAGCGCCAAACTCTCAAGCTCCGGCGACATCAAGGATGCGGTGGCGCTCTATCACGCGCGGAAATCCGGCAGACGCTGAGAAGCCGCGCAGACAGGAACGGCGGGGATCTGCACAAAAAATCCTGAAATTATGTGCGCAAGGTTCTGGCGCTGTTCACGAATAATCCCCGCGACAGCCGCAAAATGAGCTCTTCATTCGACCGAGGACCAAAAATGAAGAAAATCTTTCGTGCCAGAAATGTGTTTCTTGCAGTAGCCGTTTCTCTGGTCGTGTGGGTAATGCAGTTCGTCTATCGCACGAACAACTTCTGCGAGCCGGGAGATCATCCCATTCAGTCAGAGGCGGACGCGATTGCTGTCGCGAAGAAGAAGATGGTCAAGAATCCTTTCTTCAGTTCCGAGCGCTTCGGTAGCGCACCAGATTTTGTCGATGCGCTCGAGCGAACTGAAAGTTGCTGCAAAGCCTTTCGTTCTCGCAACATGTTCGGTTTGATCTTCTGGGACGTTTATCTAGGGGCAAGCATTTCAACCACGCCAAACGCAGGCATCTATTGGCGACCATGGAGAAGTTCGAAAAGCCATACCGCTCTCGTTGCGATGTCGAACTGCGGCGTGATTTCCACTTCTGATTCCTACAAAGATGCAGATTATTAAAGGAAAAAGAAATGTCCGGAAACAAAGTTAAGCTGACAAATGGTGATCGTTGGACGTGGCAGCAATTTCTCGATCACTATTTCGAGCCTACCGCGTCGGGTACGCCCGTCCCGATTGCTGGACGGCCGTCGCCGGTTGCGGTGGACATGTCTTGGTACATGAGCGATGGTCCAGGGCGATACTATCATCCGGGAATGTTTCCCATCATCGATAGTGTTCTCGATCGCCGTGATCTTGCCCCGGGGACGCATGATCTTTGGAAATTGGCGCCTTTGAACGAGGATGATCCATCGGTTAAGGCCGGGATAACGCATTATCGTACGGATCTAGGATCGGGAGATTTCACGACCCGCGCGCTCGTATTTGGAGATGAGAGCGCCAGGATCTCCGGTGATGTCGTCGTTAATCCAGATGGGACCAAAACATTCAAGAGAGTTGAAATCAAGCCGTTCGATACTGATTTTGATTTCCGCGATAACAATTGGAAAAGGTTACATGTTGAACTGGCTCGGGAAGCAGCTAGGAGAAGATATGATCCTGAGAACTTGGGAGCTTCTTTTGCCATTGAATATCGCGGACAAGGGCGGCTCGGTGAACCTGGCTCAGATCGCGGGATCGGACGGGTCTATCACCCCTTCACCGACGCGCAGTTGAAAGCTGCTCGCCAGAAAGAGCTTGCTTATCCCGGGAGCATGCCACCGGGATTGTTGCCGAGCTATACGGCGGCTCCACCTCCCGCGATCAAAGAGCATCTTCGTTATCTGGATCGAGCGAACACTACTCAGGCGCAGGCCCCCGGGGCCGGGGCGGTGGTGCCGCCTTTCGGCCCTCCTACGAATCCGAGCCCGCTCCCTAGCGGGATCGCCGGCTGGATAGCCTCGGTGGCGGGTGTCGATGCCGCGAACCCGACGCAGCCGCAACAAAGCGCGTTAGGGACATCGGGCGTCAATCCCGCGCCGCAGAGGCTTCTCCCACCCTGGGTCTTTTTTGGTTCGCGGTAGGCGCGCCGGCCACGTCCATTCCCGTCGAGCTTTCACGAGCGTGGCTGTCGGCCGCGCCGCTTCCGTGCGGGTAGCCGTCAGGCCGACGGCGCTCTTTCAAATCTTCGCGCCACTGCCTGGAAATGGCGCTTTTGTTTCAAGGGAAATTTACCGATGCAGGACAATCGTGACTTCATCGATCGTGCCGAATCCGCAGCCGAAAAGCTCTACGGTGAGCCGATGTCAACTGAAGACATATCGAAGAACTTCGCGCTCCACGGAGTGCAGAAGCGCGCGGAAGCTCTCGAGAGATTTGACAGCGAGTTGCGAGGTGAAATCGATTCCAGTCCGCACAGTCTGCGCCGGCGCGTGCGGTTGATGGACTTGCGTAAGAAGATGGGCACCGTTCACGAAGCGCTGCGCAAGGCCAGGCGCTAGAACGCCTGATGCGTCCTAGCATCAACCCGGTGCTCGCCGCCCTGGCGCGAGCCCGGATGCAGGCTGCGCCGATGTTCGCGAAATGGTGCGAACTGCACGGCCTGTCGCCTTGTCCCGCGGCGCCGGCACATGTCGCGCGGTTTGTCTTGGACTGCGCTCCGCTCGGTATCGAGCGGCTTTGGCCTGCGGTCCAGGACATATCGCGGCTGCATGTCTCGGCCGGCTTACCCGACCCAACGCTCGGGGGCGCGGCAGCAGCCGCTATCAGCGATCTCGCCGGCATCGATCCGCCGCGCTCGTGGCCGAGCGACCGCAAGCAGCGCTTCAGGTCGCTGCCGTATGACCTGCAGGTCTATGTGGCAGCCCACGAAGCCCAACGCGAAAAGGCGCTGCGGCGGGCGCAGAACGAGGCAGCCACCGCCAGGCACAAGCTGGCGGCATACCAGAAGAGCGAGACCCGTACGAATGAGGAAAGCAAATCCAATGAAAACGACACGCACCCCAACGCTTGAAGAGCGCATCAAGCAGGTCAGGGCCGAAATTGAGGAAATCATGGACGCACACGTAGACGCCGTGGCCAAGCAAAGCCCCGGCGTTCCGCCCGGTGTGATCCGAAATCTCCTGACAGCACGGGCGCCAGCGTGCCCCTGTGCGCAATATCTCGAACTGGACAGCAAGGCATGACCGGTCATTTGCTGGAAACGGAGGAATTCGAAGATGACTCTCTATAGATGGTCGCAGACGGCGGCAAACAACGCGACTGCCGATCCTTCGATCAACTGGCAGGAAGGGCAGTCGCCCTCCAGCGTGAACGACTCGGCGCGCGCGATGATGGCGTCGATCGCCAAACACCGCGACGATATTACGGGCGCGATCGTCACCGGCGGGACAGCGACGGCATATACGGTCACCTCCTACGAGGCGTTCGATACGCTAACTCGCCTTAACGGACAGATCATCGCGTTCACGCCACATGCGACGAATAGTGGGACGGTAACGCTCAATGTGGATTCGCTGGGCGCCAAGCCATTGCGATCGGCGCCCGGCGTCGAGTTGCCAGCAGGAACACTGATCCAAGGGACGCCGTATCTGGCGCTCTACAACAATTCGGATGCAGTCTGGTATCTCCAGAACTTCTACGGCAACCCGTACAACGTGCCATTGGGGGCCGGGCTGGATTATTGGGGGGCAACGGCGCCCAACACCTCATTTGCTTTCCCAATTGGTCAGGCAATTTCCCGCACGACCTACGCATCGCTGTTTGCTCTTTTTGGCACGACTTATGGAGTCGGTGACGGCAGTACCACGTTCAACATGCCCGATCGCCGTGGGCGGATATCTGCACAGATGGACCCAACCGGCGCCGTTCTGACATCCTCCACCATGACACCGGACGGCAATACCCGCGGTGCTACGGGTGGCAGTCAGGTTCATGTGCTGACGACCGCTCAGATGCCGACGCATAGTCATGCCAATACCCTAAGTGACCCGGGACATACGCACTCGGTGACCTTTGTTCTCGGAGGCTCAACTGGCAGCGCCGGAACGGGTACAGCCGTGAATTCGGCAGGCAGTCAATCGGGATACGTTCTGAATGCAATGACCGGAATTTCAATCACCAACGCCAATGCAGGCAGCGGCAGTGCACATAACAACGTTCAACCAACTATCGTCTGCAACTACATCATCCGGATAATCTAACGGGTGCAATTCCAGAACAATGTCTGCACGGGACCATCACAGGGTTTCGGCGACGATCGCGGCATCCAAAGCGTTAGCGCTACGCTAAACGCGATGATCAAGGCGCCTGCGATCATTTCCCTTCTGGACATGTCGTTTCTCTACCACAACCGCCCCGAGAACATCAATGATCGACCTTAACGCCCTCACCGCGGCGAATGCGAAGCGCTGGAATAATGCCAAGCTGACGCGAAATTTCACGCCCATTGCCGGCCACCTGATCGCGCCCGCTGCCAAAGCTCGATACCAGGCCGTCTCCGCCAAAACCGGCGTACCGTGGGCGGTGATTGCCGTCATCCACCAGCGCGAGTGCTCGCAGGATTGGACGGGGTCGTTGGCGCAAGGCGATCCCTGGAACAGGGTTTCGGTTCATGTGCCCGCGGGCCGGGGGCCGTTCAGGTCCTGGGAAGAGGCTGCAATCGACGCGCTCGTCAATTGCGCGCCTCATGCTGCACGCAACAAGGACTGGAGCATTGGCCGGACGCTGGCCAAGCTCGAGCAATATAACGGGCTTGGTTACGCCGCGCGCGGGAGGCCGTCGCCCTACATCTGGTCCGGCACCGATCAGTATCGATCCGGCAAGTATGTCCGCGACGGCGTCTACGATCCGAACGTCGTGGACGGCCAGCCTGGTTGCGCCGGCCTCTTGATGGCGATGATGGCGCTTGATCCCACCATCACGTTCACGGGTGCGACGATTACGCCCGCGGCTTCCGTCAAGCCGATCCCGGCTGAAAAGCCCGCCACGCCATCGATCGTCAATCCGTCGAAAGGCTCGATCGGGGCGTTCATCGCCAACATTTTCAACGTGGTTTTCAGGAGGAAAGCATGATCAGCACATGGGACGAGATCAAGGCGTGGTTCAAGGATTCCGTGACGATCCTCTGGGCGCGTATCCAGTACGTCGTCGGCATCGTTGGCGCAGGGATCATCGCCGCCTTTTCGGGATACGACTTCACCCAGCTATCGAGCCTGGACGCCAGGTCGGCGTTCAAGATGCTGGCCTTTGCAGCGCTGGCCGGCGTTATCACCGAGGCCTGCCGCCGCCGGACGCTCTGACATGAAAATCGTGCTCGCCCTGCTGGCTTGGACGGCCGTGCTGGCAGGCGGATGGGTAATCTGGATCGCGAGCCAGCTCTATCACGTTCGCCCCGGCGTGTTCGGCGCTGAAGGGTTGGCGGTCGTGGTCGCGGTATGGATGACGCTGGAGACGCGCAAATGTGGATGACCATCGTCAGTTTCATCGGCGGCCCGGTCATCAAGGGTCTGATCGAAGGTTACAAAGCGAAGCTTGCTGCCGGTAACACCTCGGAGAGGATCGCGAGTGAGACGGCATCTGCCGAGATCGCCGCGCAGGTCTCCGAAACCAACGCGATCATGCAATATCGCCTCGCCGAGATCGGACACTGGTATGAGCCGGACAAGCTGATGGGATATTTCGTGGCTATCTATTTTGGAAAACTCTTGATCTGGGACAAGGTTCTCGGCCTTGGCACGACCGATCCGCTCGCGGGCTTTGCGGCGATCACCTCGAATCTCGTGGTGTCGTTCTATTTCGCCAAGCGAGGTTTCGAGAACGTGGCGCGGATTATCAAGCGATGACCGGGATGCAGGCGGCGGATGTCAGGGCCATCGTCATCGAGACGCTGGCCGAACAGCAACGGATTCGTCACGACGATATCGACGCAGTGGTTCTCAAAGCCGTCGCAACGACACTGACTTCGTTTGGGATCGACGAGGACGATCGAAGAGAGCTTCGCGCTGATTTTCAGCACCTGCGGCGCTGGCGCAGAAGCGTCGAGCAGGCGCAGAGCTATACCTTCAAGGCAGTCGTCACGATGATCGTGACGGGATTCGTCGGTGCCGTGTGGCTCGGCATCAAGGCGACGCTCGGCAAATGATCGGTTGACTTGCCGCACACATAGACGAACTCGGATGCAGGCGCGACATGTATCAAATTCGCGAGGTTGACGGGAGCGACGACGATATTGCGGACACACTTGCAGAGCTTCATCAGTTGACGTTTCTTGACACCGCACCCGTTCCGCAATTCGATCAGGGGCACTGGTGGCTTGCGCTTTGCGGAACCAGGCCCGTCGCTTTCGCCGGTGTCATTCCGTCGACGCACGTTTTCAAAGCGGGCTATTTTTGCCGCGTTGGCGTGCTGGGCAAGCATTGCGGACGTCGGCTTCAGTTGCGCCTGATGCGGGCCATGGAGGCGCGTGCGCGTCTGAATGGATGGTGTTCGATCGTATCTGACACGACGGACAATATTTCATCAGCCAACAACTTCATTCGCGCGGGTTACCGCCTGTTCAGCCCAACGCATCCCTGGGCCTGGCCGAACACGCTTTATTGGCGCAAGGACATGAAATAGCTGCTTGGCATTTTCATGCCTCAAAATGCCTCTACTCGCCCGGTGGCCATCGGCCGCCGGGCCTTTTTGCGTTTTTTGAGCAACCTCTTGCGGCGGAGTAGCCATCCGCCCGTCTTGATCATTGGCCATCAGCCGGTAGACTGGCAAAGCGTGGGCGGCGCAAAGCAACGGAGCAGGCGAGGAAGCATATGGCGGAGGTCGGCCGCAAGCCGGATGCAGGTTCGCCCGCGGGACCGGGCTCGGACAGCTATGTCGCCATGGTTGCGCGTGCCAAGGCCCTGATTCCAGAATTGCGCGGTCGCGCTTCAAAGACGGAGGAACTCCGCCGCCTGCCACCGGAGACCGAACGTGATTTGCATGACGCCGGCTTGTTCCGGATCGTGCAGCCCAAGCGCGTCGGAGGTGCCGAGCTTGACTATATTGCTCTGGTCGATTGCTCCGACGCGTTGGCGCAGGCGGATGCTTCCGTAGCATGGAACTTCGCCAATCTTGCCAGCCACCACTGGATGCTGGGCATGTTTGACAAGCACGCGCAGGATGCGGTCTGGGGCAGGAATGTCGATGCGTTGATCGCCTCGTCTTTCATCTTTCCAGCCGGGCGCGCGAGAAAGGTGGAGGGGGGATACGTCCTGCGCGGTCATTGGCCTTTCTCCTCGGGTGTCGAGTCCTGCGACTGGAACATGCTTGCAGGCGTGGTGTCCTCGGACGATGAGGCTGAGGGTATCGAATATCGGATATTCCTGCTCAACCGGAGCGAATACAGGATCAACGACACCTGGAATGCGACGGGCCTGTGCGGTACCGGGTCGAACGATGTATGGGTCGAGGATTGCTTCGTTGCGGAGAACATGACCATCGCAGTCAGCGATCTGACTGGCGGACCGACGCCCGGAAGCGCCGTCAATCCAAATGCGCTCTATGCGCTACCGGTATTCTCGCTGTTTCCTTACGTATTGTCGGGCGTAGGTTTGGGCAATGCGCAAGCCTGTCTCAATGATTACGTCGAGTTCGCGCGGCATCGGGCCTCGACCTACAATCGGGCCAAACTCAGCGATCTGCAGACTACCCAAATCAAGATCGCGGAGGCGTCCGCCAAGATCGATGCGGCTCGTCTCGTGATGCGTGCGAACTGCATCGATGCGATGGCCGAGGCGAGGCGGGGCCATATTCCAGACCTTGCGGTCAAGACGAGGTTGCGGCGGGATGGCGCCTTCGCAGTGAACCTTTGCACCGAAGCGGTCTCGCTGTTGTTCGCGGCAAGTGGCGCACGCAGCCTGTTCACGTCAGGCGCGCTGCAGCGGCAGTTCCGCGACGCTCACGCCGTGAACTCGCACCTCGCATTCAATTTTGATGCGGCAGGAACCAACTATGGACGCGTGGCGCTTGGCCTGCCGTCCGAAAATCTGACGCTCTGAGGCCCGGCGGATGTCTGATGCACCCAAACATCCGGCCGATCCGGCCAATGAACTTGCCAGCGACAACTCGGCGATTGACCCACGGGATTTTCGCAATGCGCTCGGCACATTCGCCACCGGCGTCACCATTGTCACGGCATTGGCCGCGGACGGGAGGCCGTATGGCGTTACTTGCAACTCCTTCGCTTCGGTATCGCTCAATCCGCCGCTGGTGTTATGGAGCCTCGGGATGTTTTCGCAGGGGCTTACGATCTTCCAGAATGCCAGCCATTTTGCGGTCAACGTTCTCGGAGCTTCCCAGCAGGCGCTGGCGTCGCAGTTCGCAAAGTCGTCGGATGACAAGTTCGCCGGCGTGAACTGGACGCCGGGGCTTGGCAACGCGCCGGTGTTGACCGATTGCGTCGCCAATTTCCAATGCCGCGCGGCCAATCGGTATTACGGCGGCGACCACATCATCTTCCTCGGCGCCGTCGAGGCCTATGCCTATAATCGGCAGGAACCCCTGCTGTTTGCGCGCGGTAATTTCGGCCGGTTTATTGCTGGAGATGGTAAGTCCTCGTGAGCAACCGCCGAATCTCGCTGGGCCTTCGACGATGCTGCGGCAGACATCAAATCTGGATATTTGCCATCTCTGCGCGATACCAGTCGCCAATCTCGCTGGCTGTCATCAGGGCCACGCCGTCGTGACCCTGGACATAGTCGAGCAACTCCTCCAGATATTTGATGCGATGCGGCACGCCCGTGATGTACGGGTGAACTGAGATCGCCATGATTCGCGCGTTCGATGCGCCTTCGAGATATAGCCGATCGAACTGATCGGTGCAGCGTTTCAGGAATTGCTCGGAAGAAAGATGCTGCAGTGCGTGGATGACGATGTCGTTGGTTTCGACCGAATAGGGAATCGTCGTGATGGTGCCGTGAGGCGTAGCGATGTCCTGTGGCAAATCGTCGATCACCCAATCCGCAACGTATTCGATGCCGTTGAGGCGCAGCAGATCGAGGGTTTCCTCGGTCTCGGTAAGGCCGGGGCTTTCCCATGACCGCGGCGGCTTCCCTGCGAATTTCGAAATTGTCTCGACCGATCGTTTGATGGCATCGGCCTGATTCTCGACTTTGTGCATCGGCCCTTGCACGAAACCGTGACCCATGAATTCAAAGCCGGCGTCAAGCGCAGCGGAGGCGACCCGTGGGTAGGAGTTGCAGACATTGGCATTGAGCGCCAACGTCGCCGGTATATTGCGGTCGGTCAGTGCCTTGAGCTGTCGCCAGAAGCCGGCGCGCATCCCGTATTCATGCCAGGACCAGTTCGGCACGTCGGGCAATAGCGGCTGGCCCATCGGCGGACTCAGCACGGTGCGAGGCATCGCGTTCTCGATCCGCCACTCCTCGACATTGAGGATGACCCATACCGCGAGTCTCTTGCCGCCGGGAAGCGTGAGCTTCGGCCTGTCGACTTGCGCTTGATAGGGAACGCGGTCGCTCAGTGCCACGGCAAACTCCCCTGCGGATTATTCGGCGGCTTTAGAATCGCCGGATGCCCCGGCATTGATCCTCGGCATGACCTGTTCGGCCATTAGGACCATCGACTGTCGCCCCAGTTCGCGGTCTTTCCAGTCCTTGCCGGCATACAGCAACGTGCCGAAGGGGCCGGTCTCTTCCTGAAAAGCCAGCAGTTGATCCGCCACGCTGTCCGGCGTGCCATGAATGATCAGCTTGTCGCAGATCGACTCCAGCGTCACCTCGTCGTCCGGCTGATCGCGGCGGGACTTGAACAGCTCGATGCGACCGCTCCGCTTCAGCTTGGTGAGCAACGAGCGATAATAGTAGACGTAAGGTCCGTTTGGATCGGTGGCATAAGCCTTTGCGGTAGCTGCGTCCTTGGCTACGAACACGCTCTTGGCAACGCGCCAATTCGCTGGATCCGCAGGACGGCCGGCGCGTTCGCATCCCTCTACATATTTCGGCCAATGGCTCTTCACCCAGGCCGGCATCAGGAAATTTGCCGAGATTGGTTCCCAACCGCGCGCGGCAGCTTCTGTCACACCCTTTGAAAACGGCGCCACCGCAGTGACCACGATCGGCGGATGCGGCCGCTGCAGTGGGCGCGGAATGAAGCCTTGGCCGATGTCTTCGATCAGCGTCTTCTGCACCGATATATTCCAGAATTGACCCTGCAGATTATAGGGCGGCTCGCTGACCCAGATCTGAAGCACCTGATTGATCGCCTCCAGGAACATGGCATTCCTGTCCGCTTCGAGATTGCCAAACACTTCCGCGTCCGACAGCAGGCCGCCCGGGCTGATGCCGAAGATCAGTCGCCCGTCGAGCATATGATCGAGCATCGCTATCGAGGCTGCAATCGCCGCCGGATGAGCGTTCGGCATGTTGACAGTGCCGGTGCCAAGTTTGATCTTGCTAGTTGCGGTGGCGAGCCATGCAATGAATGCGATGCAAGATGTGATGTTCTCGGCTCTGTCCGTGGTGTGCTCGCCGACATAGCCCTCGGTGAACCCGAGCTCATCGGCCAGCAGGAAAGCCTCTCGATCCTCCTTGAGCGAAAGCCGCCAATCCTTGTCGACAGGATGGATCGGCATCGTAAAGAACCCAAGCTTCATGGTCGCTCTTCCCCAATGGCAGGCTTTTTATTTGCACAGAACGTGCGTCGTTCGTCGCTCGAAAACAAGCTCAAAGTCGAAATAATCATCTAACAAACTTGACCTTTGGCGGTCTCAGCCGTCTAATCCCGCGAAAATGTCGATAGTTGGCCGGGGAGGTCACGCCAAAAATGAAAGCCTCGGCTTTCGCTTATGCCCGCGCAACCAGTGTCGCCAATGCGCTGGAATTGCTGACCGCGTATGGCGAAAGGGCCAAGCTATTGTCGGGCGGCCAGAGCCTGGTGCCGGCGATGAATCTGCGCCTAGTCGCACCCGAACTCATTGTCGATATTGGCGAGCTGACCGAGTTGCGCGGGGTAGCGGTGAAGGGAGAGGTCCTCACCATAGGTGCGCTGACACGTCACGCCGATCTCTTGAAATCCTCCGAAATAGCAGCCCATGCCCCCTTGCTGAAGGATGCGGTCACCCATGTCGCCCATCCTGCGATCCGCAATCGCGGCACGATTGGGGGAAGCCTTGCGCACGCTGATCCGGCTTCGGAACTGCCGGCTTGCATGCTCACGCTTGGCGCTACCATTATTGCCCGCGGACCGGGCGGCGAGCGGCGGATTGCGGCAAACGAGTTCTTCGCCGGGATCTACGAAACTGCGCTTACGCCGCAGGAGCTGCTGGTTGCCGTCGAGCTGCCGCTGACTCCAAAGAACTCGACGCATTTCTTTCATGAGTTCGCCCGTCGGCATGGCGATTACGCCATTGTTGGCCTCGCAGCCCAGGCCTCCATCAAGGATGGGCGCTTCGCCGATCTTCGACTTGGCTTCTTTGCCGTCGGCGATCGCCCGTTGCTGGCCAAGTCTGCCAGCAAGCTAGTCGATGTCGCCGTCACCTCTGCGGTGTTGTCTGAGGCAGCTTCCGCATTGGACGATGAACTCGATCCGCTGGAGGATCAACAGGCGACACCCGCCATGCGTCGGCATCTGGCGAAGGTTCTGTTGAGGCGCTGTGTGTCGTTACTGCTTGCCCGGCCTGATCTTCGTGCGGGAGCGTCAGCGTGACGGCTACGGTTGCGATTGCGCTGAGCGTCAATGGCGAGCTCGTCGAAGCGAATGTACTGCCGCGCCTGAATCTGGCAGATTTTCTTCGCGAGCATCTCAAGCTGACCGGCACGCATGTCGGATGCGAACATGGCGTGTGTGGGGCATGCACGGTCCGCGTCAATGGCGACATCGTCCGCTCCTGCCTGATGCTCGCGGTTCAGACGCACAATGCAGCGATCGAGACGATCGAGGGACTGTCCGATAGCGGCGAGATTGCCGATTTGCAGTCAGCATTCCGGGAGCGTAACGCGCTGCAGTGCGGTTTCTGCACGCCGGGAATGCTGATGGCGGCGCAGGACCTGCTGAAGCAATCGCCGTGTCCGGATCGAGAGCAGATACGCGAACATCTTTCCGGCAATTATTGTCGCTGTACGGGCTACCAGGCAATCGTCGACGCCATCGAGAGCACGGCGTGGACGCGTACGGGACGCCGGCCATGACATCGGAGCGGGCAAATCCTCAAGCACTTTCTGCGCTGGACCGCCCGAACTCCTATATCGGCAAGACAGTGCCGCGGCCGAACCTCGATCGGCTGATGCAGGGACGCGGGCTCTATGTCAGCGACATCGAGCTCCCACGTATGGCGCATGTCGTGTTCCTACGCTCGCCGCACGCGCACGCGAGAATCGTTGGCATCGAGACTTCAGCGGCCAAGCAGATGCCCGGAGTCATCGCCGTCGTTTCAGGCAGGGAGCTATCTACCGTCATCACGCCGTGGGTCGGTGTGCTTTCGCATCTGAAGGGACTCAAATCCGCCCCGCAAAGTGCTATCGCTGTCGATCGAGTGTGCTGGCAGGGTGAAGCGGTCGCGGCCGTGGTGGCGGCCAGCCGCGCACAGGCCGAGGACGCCGCAGAGCATGTCTTAGTTAAATATGAAGAGCTGCACGCCGTAACGGATATGCGTACCGCGCTCGATCCGGCAACGCCTGTGATCCACGCCTCCCTCGGGGACAATCTGGCGTTCGAGCGCATTCACGACGCGGGCGCCGTCGATCGGGCCTTTGCCGAGTCCGACGAGGTGGCCGAAGCAGAGTTCGTTTTCGGACGGCACACCGGTGTGACGCTGGAGCCGCGCGCGGTGGTGGCAGACTGGAACGCTGCGGAAACCAGGCTGACCATCTATCAAGGCACGCAGGCGCCGCATATGGTGCAGAATATCGCGGCGCTCCATCTTGGCTTGAAGGAATCGCAGGTCCGCGTCGTGTGCAAGGACGTCGGCGGCTCCTTCGGTATCAAGGTCCACATCTATGCCGACGAGATGGCGACCTACGCACTATCCAAACTCCTGCGGCGTCCGGTGAAGTTCGTCGCCGACCGGGTCGAGAGCTTCAACACCGATATTCATGCCCGCGACCATCGCTGCAAGGGAAAGATCGGCGTCAAGCACGATGGCACCATCATGGCATTCGAGATCGACGATCTTACGGGCATCGGGCCTTATTCGATGTACCCGCGCACCAGCGCGATCGAGGCCAATCAGGTCGTCAATCTCGTCGGCGGGCCCTATGTGACCGGAAACTACCGGGCCCGTGCCCGCGTCGTATTCCAGAACAAGAACGTCATGTGCCAGTACCGTGCCGTTGGTCATCCGATCGCCTGCTCGGTGACGGAGGGCCTGGTCGATCTGGCGGCGATGAAGATTGCCATGGATCCGGTTGAAATCCGTCGCCGCAATCTGATTGCCGACGACGCCTACCCCTACGCCTCGCCATCAAGTCTGCGTTTCGAGCAGTTGTCGCACCATGCGGCGCTCGCCAAGCTCGTCCAAATGATGGACTACGATGCGTTGCGCGCTGAGCAGGCCGCCCTGCGAGTGAAGAACATCCATCGTGGCATCGGCATCGCGAGCTTCATTGAAGTTACCAATCCGAGCGCGGCGTTTTATGGCGTAGGTGGTGCGAAGATATCCTCGCAGGATGGTGTCGCGGTGCGGGTTGATGCGCAGGGGTCAGTGATCTGCCAAACAAGTATCACAGAGCAAGGGCAGGGATCGGAATCGCTTACCGCACAGATCGTTGGAAGCGTGCTTGGCGTCTCAATGGATCGCGTCCGCGTAATCCTGGGCGACACCGACAATACACCGTATGGTGGGGGCACCTGGGCTTCGCGCGGCGCTGGTATCGGTGGAGAGGCCGCGCTTCAAGCCGCCAAGGTACTGCGCAAGAACATCCTCGACGTAGCGGCTGCCGTCCTGCAATCGACGCCAAGCGAACTCGATATTGTCAACAACGCGGTAGTGAATGTCGTCGATGGCGCGCCGCGGATCGATCTGAGCGAGCTCGCGCGAATTGTCTATTTCCGCCCCGACACGCTGCCGCCGGGTATTCAGCCCGAACTGATGGCGACCAGGCACTTTGTCCCACGCGAATATCCTTTCGCGTTCACCAATGGCGTTCAGGCCTCATGGCTGGAGCTTGATCCCGATACAGGCTTTGTGAAGCTGCTGAAGCACTGGGTGGTCGAGGATTGCGGCACGATTATCAATCCGCAACTGGTTGATGAGCAGATCAGAGGCGGCGTGGTGCAGGGGCTTGGCGCCGCGCTATTCGAGAAATGTGTGTATGACGAACGTGGCCAACTCACCAACGCAAATATGGCCGACTATCTGGTTCCGATGTCCGGTGAAATACCGGACATCGACGTCGGACATGTGGTCACACCGACCCTCGAATCGGAACTGGGCGCGAAGGGCGCAGGGGAAGCCGGCACGGCAGGTGCGGCGGCCGCTGTGACCAATGCGGTCAATGACGCGCTCAAGCCGTTTGGGACAATCATCACAGAGATCCCCCTGACGCCTCAGGTTATTCTGACCGCCTTGGGACGCATCTAATGCGACCGCGATAGGTTTGATCAGGATCTATTTCACGCCGAACAGTCGCTTTGTCGCCGAATTCATCGGCGCGGCGAATATCGTCGAGGCGGCCATCGAGAATGGTCACTTGGTATTGCCGGGCGGACGTCAGCCGATTGACGGCGATGCAAATATGCCGGCCGCAGTGGCGATGATTCGCCCCGAGACCATACGCGTGCTGGCAGCCGAAAGCGCGCCGCTTTCAGGCGTAATCGACAGCGTCAGCTTCATTGGTGACAGGCAACGGCTGGTGGTCAGCGGCGTGTCCAACAGGTCGCTCACCGTCGATGCGCCGAATACGGTCCGGG